>NZ_JAIMBZ010000001.1:1229-326218 GCF_025499445.1 Acidiphilium sp. AL | reverse complement strand
CTTCACAACATAAACCGGACCAGGCAGCTTCCCAGCCGCAAAAGCAGCCTCCTCCCCGCTCCACGCAACACTGCCCCCCAATACCGAAACCCCATACGATCTCAGCAATTCCTTCGCCTGATACTCATGTATGTTCATCGAACCGTCCCAATGCCCACGCTTTACCGGAAACCGTGTCCCTGGTGTGCAAGCTGTTATTTTGACTTACGAGATGAAAGCAAGGCAGGAGCGGCATCGCCGCCCCTGCCGGTCGCGACGAGCTAGATCAGCTTGGCGCCCCGCGCCCACTGATATTTCGCGCCGAGCACGGCGACCGGAATTTCAGTGGAATAGGCGTAGGACGGAATGCCGTGCGCATAGAGATATTCCGCGGCCTCTTCGACCTCCACATCTCCCGCGAGGGATGCCACGATGGGTTTTTCAATGCCTTTCGCGCGCATTTCCTCGACCACCTCGACCATGATCCTGGCGAACACCATCGGCGGGGTGATAATGGTGTGCCAGTAGCCCAGGATCAGGGCGTGAATGCGCGGGTCCTCAAGCCCGAGACGCACCGTGTTCTGGTAGGTCTTGGGCGGCTCGCCGCCGGTGATGTCGACCGGATTGCCCGCCGCGCCGAATGGCGGAATGAATTTCCTGAACGCCGCATCGAGATCCGCCGGCATGGTCATCAGCTTGAGGCCGTAATCCACGCAGGCATCGGATAGCAGGACGCCCGAACCGCCCGCGCCGGTGATGATGACGACATTCTCTCCCTTGGGAATAGGCAGTTTTGGGATGCCCCTGGCGAAATCGAGCATTTCGCGCAGGGACCGGGCGCGGATCACGCCGACCTGCTTGAACACGTCCTCATAGATGCGGTCATTGCCGGCGAGCGCGCCGGTATGCGAGCTCGCAGCCTTCGCGCCGGCCGCCGTCCGTCCCGCCTTGAGCACCACGACGGGTTTTTTCTTGGTCACCCGGCGCGCCACTTCGGCGAAGGAACGGCCATCTTTCAGATCTTCCAGATGCTGCGCGACGATATGGGTTTCGTCATCCTGTTCGAAGAAGGTCAGCAGATCGTCTTCATCGAGATCGGATTTGTTGCCGAGGCCGACGATAGCGGAAACGCCCATCTTGGCCGACCGGCTGAAGCCGATGATCGCCATGCCGATGCCGCCCGACTGCGAGGAGAGCGCCGCGTGACCCTTGACATCGTATGGCGTGCAGAACGTGGCGCAGAGATTGGCCGGCAGGTAATAGAATCCGTAGATATTCGGCCCCATCAGACGGATATTGTATTTGCGGCCGATCTCCTGGAGTTCGATCTGGCCTTCCTCATTACCCGTTTCGGCAAAGCCGGAGGGGATCAGCACGGCGCCGGAGATTTTCTTCTCGCCGCATTCGGTCAGCGCCGTCGCGACGAATTTCGCAGGAATCGCGAACACCGCGACATCGATCTCGCCAGGCACATCCTTCACCGATTTGTAGGCCTTGTGACCCATGATCTCGTCGGCCTTCGGGTGAATCGGATAGATTTTGCCCTGGTATCCGCCATTGATGATGTTCTTCATCACCGAATTGCCGATCTTGCCGTCCTCCGCCGACGCGCCGATCACGGCGACCCCGCGCGGCCGCATGATGCGGGTCATCGAGGCGAGGATCTCCTCCCGGCTCGGCCGGGGCCGCGCCGCTTTCGGCGCAAAATCGAGCACGATGCGCACATCCGCCGCGATCGCCCCTTTCGCGGTCGCGAAGACCGGATTGAGATCGAGTTCGGTGATTTCAGGAAAGTCGCTGACCAGCCGGGAGACCCGCACGATCATATCGGCAAGCGCATCGCGATTTGCCGGCTCCGCGCCGCGCACGCCGCGCAGCATCTCGGCGGCCTGGATGCCGTCGATCATGCCCATCGCCTCTTGAGAATCGAGCGGAGCCAGACGGAACGTGATATCCTTCAGAACCTCGACCAGCACGCCGCCCATGCCGAAGGCGACCAGCTTGCCGAAACTGTCGTCGGTGACCGCGCCGATGATGACTTCCTGGCCGCCGGTCAGCATCTGCTGAACCTGGACGCCGTCGATCACCGCTTTCGCGTCGTAGTTGAGCGCATTGGCGAGAATGGTATCGTAGCCGCGTTTGACCTCGTCCGCCGATTTCAGGCCGACCAGCACGCCGCCCGCCTCGGTCTTGTGCAGAATATCGCGCGAGACGATCTTCAGCACCACCGGAAAGCCCATTGCCGCGGCCTGCTTCGCCGCTTCGTCGGCGGATTTGGCCAGCGCCTCTCCGGGCACCGCAATGCCATAGGCGTCGCACAGCGCCTTGCCCTCGGGTGCGGTCAGCGCGGTGCGGCCGTCTTTCCTGGCCTCGTCGAGAATCCGGCGTACCGCCTCGACCGATTGGTCTCCTCTACCCGTCTGCCCGTGCTGGGCAACGGCTGTCGCTGTGCTTGACATCATCTATCTCCTGGAAGTTTTAGGTCCCGCCATAAATTCATGGCGGTCGAAGCGGCACGGCCGGAACGGCGCGCCGAAACCATTCCGGCCGTGCCGCGAATCATTCGGCGGCGACCGCGGACGTCGAGCCGAGAGCCCCTGAATTATGCGCCTCATGCACCTGCCGGTCGTCGAATTTCAGGACGTCGCGCAGGATCTCGTCGTTGTGCTCGCCGAGCAGCGGCGACCGCCGAACCTCGCTCGGGCTGTCCGACAATTTGATGGGGTTGCCGACGGTAAGATATTTGCCGCGCGCCGGGTGATCGACCTCGACAAGGGTTCCGGTCGCGCGCAGCGACTGATCCTCGGCGATTTCCTTCATCGAAAGGATCGGCCCGCACGGAATGTCGTATTTGGTGACGATCTCCATCACCTCATATTTCGTCTTGGTCATCGTCCACTCCTCGATGACCGAGAAAATATGCTTGAGGCGCGGCAGCCTTGCCTTCGGTGTCGCATAGTCCGGGTCGGTGATCCATTCCGGCTTGCCGATCACCTCGCAGATCGATTTCCAGACCGGCGCCTGGGTGATGAAATAGATATAGGCGTTCGGGTCGGTCTCCCACCCTTTGCACTTGAGAATCCAGCCGGGCTGGCCACCGCCCGAGGCGTTGCCGGCGCGCGGCACCGCATCGCCGAATACTCCATCGGGATATTGTGGGTATTCCGTGAGCGGGCCGTGGGCGAGACGCTGCTGATCGCGCAGCTTGACGCGGCAGAGATTGAGCACGCCATCCTGCATCGCGGCGAGCACCTTCTGACCGCGCCCGGTTTTGGTGCGCTGATAGAGCGCCGTGACGATGCCGAGGGCAAGATGCAGCCCGGTGCCGCTATCGCCGATCTGCGCACCGGTGACCAACGGTGGACCATCATCGAATCCGGTCGTCGACGCGGCTCCTCCGGCGCATTGGGCGATATTCTCATAGACCTTGTAATCCTCGAACGGGCCGGGACCGAATCCCTTGATCGAGGCCAGGATGATGTGCGGGTTGAGAGTCTGGATGCGCTCCCAGGTAAACCCCATGCGGTCGAGGGTGCCAGGGGCGAAATTCTCGACCATCACGTCGCAGATCTTTACGAGTTCCTCGAGAATCTCTCGGCCCTTGCGGTTCTTCGTGTCGAGCGTGAGCGAGCGCTTGTTGCCGTTCAGCATGGTGAAATACAGGCTGTCGGCATTGGGCACATCACGCAACTGGCCGCGCGTGATGTCGCCCTCGCCCGGGCGCTCGATCTTGATGACATCGGCACCGAACCAGGCGAGCAACTGGGTACAGGTCGGCCCGGACTGGACATGGGTGAAGTCCAGGATACGCACGCCATCGAGAGCTTTTGTCATGGCTTCCTCCAATCGAATAGGCTGCGCGCGCCGGCAAGCGGCGCGGCGTCTTTTGTTAGATTCACTTATACATCGTCTGGGCTTTGGTTCCGGGGGCGTATTCCCGCGGATCGACCCAGATATTCACCACGGCCGAACGCCCGTCGCGCTTGACCGCCTCGCGCGCGCGGCGGAGTGCCGGCGCGATCTCGGATGCTTCGCGCACCTCCTCGCCATGGCCGCCGAGCATCGCGGCGAACGTGCCGAACGGCACATCGCCCAGCAGGTTGCCGACATTGCCGCGCTGTTCGCCGTATTTGGCGAGTTGTCCATAGCGGATCTGGTTCATCGCCGAGTTGTTGCCGATCACCGCGATATACGGCGCGCCGAACCGATTGGCGGTCTCCATGTCGAAGCCGGTCATGCCGAAAGAGCCGTCGCCATAGTAGCAAAGCACTTCCTTTTCGGGATGCGCGAGCTTGGCGGCCAGCGCGAAGCCGGTGCCGACACCGAGGCTGCCGAGCGCACCGGGGTCCATCCACTGACCCGGCCGGCGCGGCCGCACCGCCTGCGCCGAGATCGTCACCACGTCGCCTCCATCGCCGATATAGATCGTGTCGTCGTTGAGGAATTCGTTGAGTTCCCACGCCACCCGATACGGGTGGATCGGCGACTGGTCGGACTTGAACAGCGGCATCAGTTTTTCGGTCGCCGCCACCTCTGCACGGGTGAGTTCGGCCATCCATTCGCGCCGCTTCGCATGGGCGCCGCGATCGATCCGGCCGGATGCGGCATCGCGCAGCGCGGTGAGAATCGCACCCGGATCGCCCACCAGCCCAAGCTCGATGTCGCGGTTCTTGCCGACCGTGCGGTAATCCATGTCGATCTGCACGATCTTCGCTTCGCGGCTCAGCCGCTTGCCGTAGCCCATGCGGAAGTCGAATGGCGTGCCGACGATGATGATGAGATCGGCCTTGTCGAATCCGTAGCGGCGGGTGCGGTCGAAATGATGCGGATCGCCCGGCGGCAGCAGGCCACGGCCGGAGCCGTTGAAATAGGCCGGGATGTCGAGCGCGCGGACGAACTCGATCGCCGCATCGTGGCCCCGGCAGGTCCAGACCTGGGTGCCGAGCAGGATCACCGGACGTTCCGAAGCGACCACCATGTCGGCGAGTTTCTCGATGTCGTGCGGATCGCCGACCGATTTGGTCGAGGCGCGGTAATGGCCCGGCTCGGGAATCACCGCGCGCGGCAGGTCGATCTCGCGGTCGAGCACGTCGCGCGGAATCTCCAGATAGGCCGGGCCCGGCGCACCCGCGAAACATTCCCGCGCCGCCATCGCGATCATGTCGGCAACCCGTTCGGTCGAGCGCACGCCGGCGGAGAATTTGGTGATCGGCCGCATCAGATCGACATGCGGCAGATCCTGCAGCGAGCCCATCATGTGCTGGGTCAGCGCGCCCTGGCCGCCGATATGGAGCACCGGGCTTTCCGAGCGGAACGCCGTCGCGATGCCGGTCACCGCATTGGTGCAGCCGGGGCCGGCGGTGGTCACCACGCAGCCGAGCTTGCCGGTCTGGCGCGCATAGCCATCCGCCGCATGCGCCGCGACCTGTTCATGGCGGACATCGATGATCCGAATCCCCTCGTCGATGCAACCATCGTAGATGTCGATGATGTGCCCGCCGCACAGAGTGAAGATCGTGTCCACGCCTTCATTCTTCAGCGCGCGCGCGACCAGGTGGCCGCCCGAGACGATATTGGGATCGCGGCTCTTGCGAACCAGCGTATCTTCCGCGGTCGAACTGGGTGCGGCGCCCTGCCGGGCACCCGGCAGTTGGGTCACATTGGCGGTCTGAGTGGACATGGACTGTTTCCTCTAGCAGTTACTCGGTCGTCGGAGCCGCCGCGACACGCCACGGCTTTCTCCGCTTGATGATCCGGCCGGCGGCGCGCCGGTCAGGCGTAGCGCCGCTTCCGGGTTTCGGTGCTCTGGAACTGATCCAGAAAATCGCCGTATTTCTCGATATGCGCGGCAAGCCCCAGCGTGTGCTCGCGTACCCGCCGCGCCGCCAGATCCGCGTCCCGCGCTTCCAGCGCGGCCACGATGTTCATGTGATCGACGATCGAGCGCTGCGCCCGGTCGCCCTGGCGCATCGTCACCGAACGAATCGCCCGCATATGGATGAACAGGTTCTCGGCCATATCCGACATCAGCCCGCAGCCGCTCATCCGAATGATCGTCTTGTGAAAGATCATGTTGGACTGCGAATATTCGTCGAGATGGGTGGACGGATTCTTCTTGAACTCGGCGATCGCGCGCAGCTCGGAAAGCTCCTCCGGCGTCGCCCGTTCGCAGGCGAGCCGCGCCGCCATGGCCTCGATCGCCGACCAGACGGTGATCATCTCGACGATCTCGCGCTTGTTCTTGCGCACGACATAAATACCCCGGCGCGGCACCGAGCGGACGAACCCCTCCTGCTCGAGCAGGCTCAGCGCCTCGCGGATCGGCGTGCGACTGACCCCGAGATCGCGCGAGAGCTGGCGCTCGTCGAGCCGGACCTCCTCGGGATGACTATAAATATCCATATTGGTAATCGCGTGCTTGATCGCGTCGGTCGCGAGCCGGCGCAGTCCGACGCTGGCTTCGAGCGGCTCGACCTTGATCTGCGGCAACTGGGGCGTGTCATCCATCGGGGCTTTTCCTGGCTGTGACGCGGCCACTGCCCCGAACGGGGAAACGTTCGCCGGGAGCGGCGGGTTTTCGACGGATTTTTGCATAGCAGGTATAATATACAACGGCAATCTTGCAATTTTCGCGGATTCATCAGAATCGCGCGAACAACCGGAGATACGCGCAACAACTGGTTCCAGAGCGCCCAAGTCAGTGAACCCGCGCATCGCCGGACGCGGCCGTTCCCTGTCCGAAGAACAGGATATCGGAAACGTCGATCAAGCCGATCGCCTGCTCTCGATCCATCACCAGCGCATGTTGGGCCGCCCGCTCGCGCATCATCTCGATCAGGGTCGGCAGTTCCTCGCCGATATCGCAGACCACAAGGCGTCCCTTGATCAATTTCGCTACCGGCATCGCGAAGGCCGCCGCCCCATGATCGGCCACGGCATCGGTAACATCCTGGCGAGTAAGCACACCCAGAACCGCCTCGCCCTCGGTCGCGCAGCGATCGATCACCACAACCGCATCGACCTGCTCCGCCCGCATCAGCGTCACCGCCGCCTGCAAGGTCTTGTCCATCGACAGGCTGACGATCCGCGGCCCCCGATGGCGCAACATGGTTTCGACGATCATCCCGCTCCTCCATTCCAACGCCGATCCGTCCGGGTTGAGGTTCCGTTGATGGATCATTGTATCGATGGGTAATGAATAAAGTATACCACGAAACAAGTCAAGTGCCTTTTGTGCGATTTCGTTCGTCGCCGCCGCACCAAGGTGTGAACAAAACTCGGGACCGGCTTACGCCGGCCCCGAGTCTCGCTTCAGTCCAGATTACTCAGCCGGCCGCTGCCGCTCCTCGAACCCCAATGCCACCTCGCCCGCGTGGTAGCGGGTTTCGGCCGGCCGCAGCACCAGAAGCACCAGCACCACCGCAACCACGTTGATCGCGGTGACCAGATAGAGGGCGGCGCTCCAGTTGTGGGTGCGCGCCACCAGCAGGCTCGCCAGAGGCACCAGGAATCCGGCTATCCCTTTCGAGGTGTAGAGGCAGGACAGGTTGGTGGTCGCGTATTTCGGCCCGAACAGGTCGGTGCACATCGTCGGGAACAGGCTGAAAATCTGCCCCCAGCACACGAAGATCAGTCCGGCGAACAGGATGAAGCCCACCGCGTAATGGCCTACCACCGTCATCATGAAATACGCGACGGCGCCCAGGCCGAACGAAATCGCCATGGTGTTGGAACAGCCGATATTGTCCGATACCCAGCCGAAGAGCGGCCGCGCCACCCCGTTCATCACGTTGGCGAAGATCAGCCCGACCGACAATGCGGTCGCGCCGGCGAACACCACGATATTGGCGACATGGTAGGATTTGGCGATCCCCGCCATATTCGCCGCCGCCATCAAGCCACCCGCCGCCATCAGTATGAACAGCACATACAATACCCAGAACACCGGCTGAGCCAGCATCTGCGGCGTGGTATGGCTGCGGGCCGATTGTTGCACCTTCACCTGGGTCACCGCGGGCGCCTCGCCCTGTTTCGGCGCCCGGATGAACTGCGAGACGATCAGCACGATACCGCCCTGGATCAGCCCGAACCAGAAGAGGGCCGTGGTATAGCCGCCCGCCGCGATCACCAAGCGGATCGGAATGATCGTCAGCGCGGCGCCAGCACCGAACCCCGCCGCGGTCAGGCCCACCGCCAGACCACGCCGGTCCTTGAACCATTTCACCGCATTGCCGACCGCCGTGGTGTAGACCGCACCGGCGCCGAGGCCGCCCAATGCGCCGCCCAGATACAGCATGCTCAGCGAGCCGGCGCGCGATTCGAGGATCCAGCCCAGCGCCACTAGCACCCCGCCGACTCCCATCACCACGCGCGGTCCCATGTCGGGACCCAGCGTATCGGCGAACCAGCCATCGATCGGCGTCGGCCAGGTTTCCAGCGCGATGAACAGGCTGAAGGCGACCTGGATGTCCGCCACCGCCCAGCCATGCGCCTTGTGGATCGGCAACACGAACAGCGTCCAGCCATATTGCAGGTTGGCGATCATCACCATGCAGATGATGCCCAGGATCAGGTACCACCAGCGCCGTTTGCTGACAGCCCCTCCCGCACTCCCAGGCCCACCAAAAACGTTACTGTCGGGAATTCCGTTGCTTGGCATTATTTCCTCCGTTCTCGACGTTCTGCGATGTTTATCGCTTGGAGCCACTTCGCCGCCCACTGGCGGCAACGTCTTGCGCACCTGCAACCCGAGCAGAATACCCGGATCGATCGCCAGGAATCTGCTCAGCGAAGTTAACGATACGCAACAAACTTTTCAGTCCGACTACATAGAAGTCAGTGCCGTCTTTTGCGCAATGTATACCACAATAATGAATATTGTCTAGTGTCAGATTTCAGATCGGCTCCCCGCTTACCGGACGCGACGAGAAACCAAACGCTCAGAAAGAAAAACACACGCGACGCGGCTTCGCCTCGCGTGAACGGTGCGCCGGGACGGTGTGAAATTTCAGGAATGGAAGGCTGCAACGGTTGCCCGATGCGGACCGCGCGATGCCGGCCGCAACCGGAATTTCCGTCGATGCAGCCGGGATCGACGCCCGGTTCGGCCGGGGCAGCTGCCGCATCCCGACCGTTTCAATAACGTCTATGAAGGCAGGAAAATTTTAGAACGGAATCTCATCGTCGAGATCGGCGCCGCTCTTCCCGGCATCCCAGCCGCCGCTGCGGGGTGCTGCTTGACCGCCGCCATAACCGCCCGCCGCGCGGGCATTGCCGCGCGGCATGTCGTCACCGCCGCCCGAGGCATTGGCGCGGTCGAGCAGCACCAGTTCGGCGCCGATTCGGCCGAGCATCACCTCGGTCGTGTATTTCTCCTGGCCGGACTGGTCGGTCCATTTGCGGGTCTGCAGCTTGCCTTCGAGATAGACCTTCGAGCCTTTTTTCAGGAAGCGCTCGGCGACATCGGCCAGCCGGTCGTTCATGATGACGACCCGGTGCCACTCGGTGCGCTCCTGGCGCTCGCCGCTGGTCTTATCGTTCCAGGTTTCCGAGGTGGCGACCGCGAGATTGACGATTTTCATGCCCGATTGGGTGGTCCGCACTTCCGGGTCCTTGCCGAGATTCCCGATCAGCGTCACCTTGTTCACGCTCCCCGCCATCACACACACCCCATGTTCTTCAACGCCGTTGAACCAAGCTCGTCCCCACGGCTTTAACCGATCGCCGCCGCCGAGACAAACCGCCCCCCTTTCCAGAGGACCGATTTTAGGCCATACCGACCGTGAACATATATGGAACATCGCCATGACAGGGTCCGGCTTCATCGCGGTGCGCGGTGCGCGCGAGCACAACCTCAAGAATATCGACGTGCGGATTCCGCGCGACCGCTTGACGGTGATCACCGGCCTGTCCGGCTCGGGTAAATCCTCGCTCGCGTTCGATACGATCTATGCCGAGGGCCAGCGCCGCTATGTCGAGAGCCTGTCGGCCTATGCAAGGCAATTCCTCGAATTGATGGGCAAGCCGGATGTCGATTCGATCGAAGGTCTGTCGCCGGCGATTTCGATCGAGCAGAAAACCACCTCGCGCAACCCGCGCTCGACCGTGGGCACGGTGACGGAAATTCACGACTATATGCGCCTGCTCTGGGCGCGGGTCGGCGTGCCGTATTCGCCGGCGACCGGGCTGCCGATCGAGGCGCAGACGGTGAGCCAGATGGTCGACCGGGTGATGGCGATGCCGGAAGGAACGCGGCTGCTGCTGCTGGCCCCGGTGGTGCGCGACCGCAAGGGCGAATACCGCAAGGAACTCGCCGAATTGCAGCGACGCGGGTTCACCAGGGTGAAAATCGACGGCAAGCTGTATGAGATCGGCGAGGTGCCGGCACTGAACAAGAAGGTCAAGCACGAGATCGAGGCGGTGGTCGATCGCGTCGTGGTGCGCGGCGGCACCGAGCAGCGCCTGGCCGATTCGTTCGAAACCGCTTTGGGACTGTCGGACGGGATCGTCTATGCCGAAAACGCGGATAGCGGCGAGCGCACGGTGTTTTCGGCGCGGTTCGCCTGCCCGGTGTCGGGCTTCACCATCGAGGAAATCGAGCCGCGGCTGTTCAGCTTCAACTCGCCGCACGGGGCCTGCCCGGAATGCAGCGGCCTGGGCACTGAAACGTTTTTCGACCCCGCGCTGATCGTGCCCGACGAGACCAGGTCGCTGGCTGAGCAGGCGATCGCCCCCTGGGCGAACGCGCAATCGCCCTATTACGATCAGACGCTGGCGAGCCTCGCCAAGCATTTCAAGGTGAAGATGGCCACGCCGTGGGAGAAGTTGCCCGAGCGGGTGCGCGAGGCGATTCTGTTCGGCGCGGGCAAGGACGAAATCGCGTTTTCCTATAAGGATGGCGTGCGCGCCTATGGCGTGAACAAGGCGTTCGAGGGTGTGGTTCGCAACCTGGAACGGCGGATGCGCGAGACCGACAGCATCTGGGTTCGCGAGGAGTTGTCGCGGTATCAGGCGGAACGGCCGTGCAAGCGCTGCCACGGGGCGCGACTGCGCGAAGAGGCGCTGGCGGTGAAGATCAATGGTTGCAACATCGCCGAGGCTTCGGATCATGCGATCAGCGCGGCGCGGAATTGGTTCGCCACCGTGTTCGACACGCTGACGCCGCAGCGCCAGGACATCGCAAGGCGAATCCTGCGCGAAATCAACGACCGCCTGCAATTCCTGGTCGATGTCGGGCTCGATTACCTGTCGCTCGCGCGGGGATCGGCGACGCTGTCCGGCGGCGAGAGCCAGCGCATCCGGCTGGCGAGCCAGATCGGCTCCGGGTTGACCGGGGTTCTGTATGTGCTCGACGAGCCCTCGATCGGGCTGCATCAGCGCGATAACGAGCGGTTATTGGCGACGCTGCGCCGGCTGCGCGATCTCGGTAACACCGTGCTGGTGGTTGAGCATGACGAGGACGCGATCCGCCACGCCGATCATGTGATCGATATGGGGCCGCTTGCCGGCATCCATGGCGGCGAGGTGATCGCCGAAGGCACGCCGGCGGAGGTCGCGGCGAATCCGAAATCGTTGACCGGGGATTTTCTGTCTGGCCGGCGGGCGATCGCGGTGCCGGAGCAGCGGCGGGTGGTGGATTCCGGGCGGATGCTGAAACTTATCGGCGCGCGCGGGAATAATCTGAAATCCGTGACCGGAGAATTTCCGCTCGGCGTGTTCACCTGCATCACCGGGGTTTCCGGCGGCGGCAAATCGACCTTGGTGATCGACACGCTGTACAAGGCGGTGTCGCGCCGGCTGATGGGCTCTGGCCAGGTGCCCGCGCCCTATGACCGGATCGACGGGCTCGACCAGCTCGACAAGATCATTGAGATCGACCAGTCGCCGATCGGGCGCACGCCGCGCTCGAACCCGGCGACCTATACCGATCTGTTCGCGCCGATCCGCGACTGGTTCGCCGAACTGCCGGAAAGCCGGGCGCGCGGCTATAAATCGGGGCGGTTTTCCTTCAACGTCAAGGGCGGGCGCTGCGAAGCGTGCCAGGGCGACGGCGTGCTGAAGATCGAGATGCACTTCCTGCCCGACGTGTTCGTGACCTGCGATACCTGCAAGGGCAAGCGGTATAATCGCGAGACGCTGGAGATAAAATTCCGCGACAAATCGATCGCCGATGTGCTGGATATGAATGTCGAGGAAGCCCAAGGTTACTTTTCCGCCCAGCCGCGCATTCGCGACCGGCTGCGCCTGCTGATGGAGGTGGGGCTTGGCTACATCAAGCTCGGCCAGTCGGCGACCACGCTGTCGGGCGGCGAGGCGCAGCGGATCAAGCTGGCGAAGGAACTGGCGCGGCGGGCGACCGGGCGGACGCTGTATATCCTCGACGAGCCGACCACCGGGCTGCATTTCGAGGATGTGCGGAAATTGCTGGAAGTTCTGCACGCGCTGGTGGATGCCGGCAATACGGTGATCGTGATCGAGCATAATCTGGAAGTGATCAAGACCGCCGATTGGGTGATCGATCTCGGCCCCGAGGGCGGCGACGGTGGCGGCGAGATCGTCGCGGCCGGCACGCCGGAGGATGTCGCCGGAATCGCCCGCTCGCACACCGCGCGCTTCCTTACCCCCCTACTCGCCCCGCGCCGGCCGGAGCGGAAACGCAAGCGGGCGTGATGGTGGCGAGCGATTTTCTGTTGCTGCGCTGGCGGTTTTTTGCACTCGGCAATGCACTGCGAGATTTGACGCGGTTGGGAGGGCGCAGGTTGGTGGGATTCGGCATCCCGGCACTGGTTATAGCGTTTTATGGGTTTTTCTGGGTCAATTCAATGATTCGCCACGGCGTGGCTTCGCTGCACGTGGATGGGGAATTTTTGTTTGCCGCCGGCGGGCTGGCTTGCGTGGCCGTGGGGATCGGTGCGGGACGGCTGGCGGTGATGCGTGATCGCGCCGCTATCGAATCGCCTTGGCTCGCTGTGCTGCCCTGGCCGGCATCGGCGCGGCGACGTGCCTTGATCGTCTCCGTCGCCAGCGCTTTCCTGGTGCGAAGTCTCGCGATGGGGGTTGCTTTGGGGCTTGTCACGATGTCGGCTCGGTTGGCGCATCCGGTTCGCGACGCAGTGATCGGCGCGTTGATGTTCGGCGTGGGTTTTGCGGGCGTGGCGGTTTTTCTCATGGCCTTTGAACGCCAAACGAAAGAGACGCACGAAGGGTCGGTCGGTGCCCCATCGCATGGCGTGCACGCCGCCCTTATCGATGCGATCGGGCGATATGACCAATCCAGCCCCCGCTGGGCGGGATCATGGACTCTGGGTCCGAGGCTTTGCGGCGTCGGCGCGGTGTGGCTTGCGACATTCGTGGTGGGCGTTCCGATCGCGTTTGCCGCCCATGCGGGCGATCCGCACGCCACCCTATCGCCGGCAATCGCCGTGATCGGCGCGGTCGCCGTGATGGTCGCGGCAACCCGCTGTGCGCCGCTGGTTTCGCCGGTGCTGCGCACCACATCGCTCGGCTATTGGCGTGCGTGTGCCGCGATGCTGCGGCTGCCGGCGCTGATGGCGACGGCGTGGTTCGTCGGTGTCGTCGCGATCTCGCTGGCCGGCGGGTTGCTCAGCGCTCAAGCGATCGTCACGGCGGCGTTGAGCGCGGCCGGATTATGCGTATTTTATGCGATGGCGGCGCTGTCGATCCCCGCCTCGCCGCGTCTCGCTCTCGGGTTTTACCTGGCAGCCCTGGCGCTGGCCGCGGACGAATATTCCGAGATGCAGAATCTGGTATTTCTGATCCTGTTCGGGATTCTGGCGTTTCTGGTGCTGCGCGCAAGGACGATCTATCGTGCCGGGTGATAACGCGACGTTATTGATGGCGTCAGCGGTTTCGGCGGGATATCGGGGCGTTGCACGGGTCGCCGATATCGATCTGGCGGTCGAGCCCGGCGATTTTCTGGTTCTCCTGGGCGCCAACGGGTCCGGCAAATCGACGCTGATGCGCGCGGTCAGTGGGCAAATTTCACTCCTGGCAGGTGCCGTGCGGATTGACGGGATCGATATGGCGTCAACACCCGAGGCGGCGAAACGATCGATTGGGTATGCGGTCGAGCCGTACGATCTGCCGGAGACGCTGACGGGCGCGCAATATCTCGACCTGATCGCCTCGATCCGGGGCTGTTCGGCGCGGGACTGGCCGTGCGACGAGCTGGATGAGGTTTTGCAGTTCCGACCATGGCTGCGAACGACGATTTCGGCATACTCGCTGGGTACGCGGATGAAATTGTCGATCATGGGGGCGCTGCTCGGTGCACCGAAGCTGCTACTGCTCGATGAATCGCTCAACGGGCTCGATCCGCTGATGCTGTTTCGGGTGCGCAGAATATTTGCGGCGTTACGCGCGAAGGGGCATGGCGTCATTTTGTCCACCCATATGGTGGGGACGATCGGCGCGGATTGCACCGGCATCGTGTTTCTGGAACATGGGCGGTGCCGCCATCGATGGACACGACGCGAGATCGACGCGGCGCAGGGTCAACCGGGAGGGCTTGAGGCGATGGTGATCGCGGCACTGGAGATGGCGAATTGACCCTGCCTGCCTGGAAACGCGCGATGCTGCGCCTGCCGCCGCTGGCGCGGATCGCCGAACGCGAGGGGGCGTATCGCACGCGGATCGCCGAACTCGAAGCGCGTCACACCGCGCTGAAACCTCGCCTTCAGCCGGGTTTCGCGGTCGCCCATTGGGTCGATCATCTCTGGTGCGACATCCATGGGGTATTCGTCCGGGGCTGGGCGCACGCCTACGAGCGTCCGGTGCGGCGGGTCGGTTTGCGATCCGGCGATCATCGGGTGGCGACGGGGGAGTTTATAGCGCGCCCGGATGTCGCTGCGCATTATCCCGACCATGCGGGGGCGGCGCGAAGCGGTTTCGCGCTCTATCTGCCCTGCCCGCCCTTCGCGCCGGCGTTTCTCGACATCGAGACCGATGACGGCGTTGTTTCGGTGCCGCTCGACCTTCCGCCTCACCTGCAGCGGCAGGAACCCTACCCGCCGCTGCCGCCGCGCGCGATCGAACCGTTCATCGCCGAGATGAAGGCAAGGCGCGGCGCGGTGCTGGAAATCGGCGCGCGCATCGTCGGGCCGGAAAGTTTTGCGCGGATCGCCGAATTCACGCCGGAATGCCGCTACGTCGGCTGCGACATTCATGCGGCACCGGGGGTCGATCTGGTCGCCGACGCCCATGCGCTGTCGGCGGCGACCGGGTGCGGCGCGTTCGACGGGATTTTCTCGGTCGCGGTGATGGAACATATCGCGGCCCCCTGGATCGTCGCCGCCGAAATCAACCGCGCGCTCAGGCCGGGCGGGCTGACGTTCCACGTGATGCCGCACACCTATCCGCTGCACGAGACGCCGAACGATTTCTGGCGCTATTCCGACGAGGCGCTGAAGATCCTGTTCGGCCCGGCGACCGGCTTCGAGATCGTCGCGGCCGGGCTGCGCAAGCCGATCATGATGGCGCCCTACCCCGAATGGCGGGATTTGCAGGCGATGGAGATGACCAGCCTGCCCGGTTATTCGACCGCCCATGTGCTGGCGCGCAAGGTGGCCGAATTGCCGGACGGCGCGATCGCCATGCCGGCGGGATTCGATTTCGCCGCGCGCAGCCGGGCCTATCCCGCCCACGGGGCAGCGACGGGCGACTCCGAATAAATCAGGCTTTACGTCCGGCGCCGAGCGAAACCGATAGCCACGAGAGGCCTTTCGGGCCGTCGACCATGAGCGTGACCGAGCGCCGCTGCGCGAGCAGATCCTCGAGCGCCTTCGGGGTGGTGACGAAATCCGGCCCCACCGCTTCGATCACCATGTCGGGGCGCAGCCCGGCGCGCGCGGCGGGGCTGTGTTTGCCGACCTTGACGACGGTGACGCCCCGCGCACCCGGATGGGTTGTCACGGCGATACCGAGGGATGTGATATCGTATGGTTTGGGCAGGGCCTGAAGTGGTTTGGCGGAAGCTGCCGGCGACGCCGGATGCGGCGGCGGGGCAATGGTGATCGCGGCGTCATGGATGGCACCATCGCGCCGATAGGCGACATGAGCGACCTGGCCGGCCGGAATTTCCGCCAGAGCCACCTTGAATCCATGCGCATCGGCGATCGGTTTGCCGTCGATCGTGGTGATCACGTCGGATGGCGCGAGCTTGCCCGAAGCCGGCCCGTGCGGAACCACGCCGGCCACGACGACGCCTTTCGCCGATGCCAGATGCCAGGCCGTGCGCATATCCTCCGAGACGTGCTCGATCCTGAGCCCGGCCCAGCCGCGCGACATTTTGCCATGGGCGATGATCGCCTCGGCGACCGGCCGGACCATGCTGGAGGGGATTGCGAAGCCGATTCCCACCGAGCCGCCGGACGGCGAATAGATCGCCGAATCGACGCCGACGACATGGCCGTGCGCATCGAGCATCGGGCCGCCGGAATTGCCGCGATTGATGGCGGCATCGGTCTGGATGAAATCGTCATACGGGCCCGAACCGATATTGCGGTGCAGCGCGCTGACCACGCCGGCGGAAACGCTGAAACCAAGGCCGAACGGGTTGCCGATCGCGACCACCCAGTCGCCCAGCTCGAGTTTGCCGCTATCGCCGAAGCGCAGATAGGGCAGCGCGCGATGGGCGTCGATTTTCAGCACCGCGAGATCGGCCTTCTTGTCGGCGCCGATCCGTTTGGCGGTGAAAATCCGCCCGTCATGCAGGGTCACCTTGATTTCGGCCGCCCCGGCGATGACGTGGTGGTTGGTGACGATGTAGCCCTTGGGGCTGATGAAGAACCCGGTGCCGAGCGCCTGTTCGGCGCGCGGCGGGACGATCAAGGTGCCGGTATCGGCCTTGTGGGCGGTTGGTTTTCCGGCATGGGCCGGTTTTGCCAGCGCGCCCGGCTTCGGCTTCATCGGGTCGATGCTCTCGATATCGACCACCGCCGGAAGTGCGGCGCGCGCGATTTTCGCGATCGCCGGCGGCGCCGGGGGCGCGGCACGGCAAGAGGGCGCGACGGCGGCAAGTGCCACGACGGGCAGAAGCGGAACCAGGAGTTTCGGCAGAGTCATGCTCATCAGAGTGAGGCGATACGCCCGATCCGGCAAGAGATGATTTGCTTTATGTCCGCTTGCGTCATCCCCGAGGCGCGGAGGTCGCGCAGGGTCGCGGCCCGGTCGCGCTTGGCGAGGCGCCGTCCCGCTGGATCGGTGAGCAGCGCGTGATGAGCGTAAGCCGGCACCGGCCAGCCCATCAGGCGTTGCAGGAGAACGTGAATCGGCGTCGCCGCGCGCAGATCGGCGCCGCGCGTGACCAGGGTGACGCCCTGCACGGCATCGTCATGGGTGACGCAAAGGTGATAGCTGGCGGGAATATCCTTGCGCGCGAGCACGACATCGCCGAGCGGTGCCGGATCGGCGGCGATCCAGCCTTCGCCCACCTCGTGACAGCGCAGCACGCCTGCCTGGCGGATCGCCGCGTCCATGCGCAGGCGCAGCGCGAACGGGTCGCCCTGCGTGATGCGATCGGCGCTGGCTGACCGGCCGAGATGCCGGCAAATCCCCGGATAGGGCGCATCGTACCCATGCGGCGCGCCCAGCGCGGCGGTGATTTCGGCACGGGTGCAGAAGCAGGGATAGAGCAGTCCCATCGCATCGAGCGCATCGAGCGCGGCGCGGTACTCCGCCATGTGGTCGGACTGGATGCGAATATCGCCGTCCCAGTCGAGGCCGAGCCAAGCCAGATCCTCGACGATCGCGGTGGTGTATTCGGGCCGGCAGCGGGTTGCGTCGATATCCTCGATGCGCAGCAGGTAACGTCCGCCCGCCTCTCGCGCGCGCCGCCAGCCGGTCAGCGCCGAGGCGGCGTGGCCGAGATGGAGATAGCCGGTCGGGCTCGGGGCGAAACGGGTGACGATGGACATCGGGACGCAGGGTGCTTACCTCGCGGCGAAATGCAAGGAGACGAGACCATGGCCATGCTGGACGGACCGCGCTTCGGCCCCGCGAGCGGCGAGGCGCCGAAACGGCTCGTGGTACTGTGCCACGGAGTCGGCGCGGACGGCAACGACCTGATCGATCTCGGCCCCTATTGGTCGCGCGCGATGCCGGACGCGGTATTCGTCTCGCCCCATGCGCCGGAGCCTTACGACATGGCTCCGATCGGGCGGCAATGGTTTTCGATCGGCAATCTCGATCCGGCGACGCTCGGCAACGGCGTCCGGCGGGCTCGGGCGGCGCTCGACGGGTTCATCGATGCGGAACTCGCGCGGCTTGGCCTGCCGGACGATGCCTATGCGCTGGCGGGGTTCAGCCAGGGGGCGATGACCGTTTTGTTCACCGGGCTGCGCCGGACGACCAAGCCGCGCGCGATTGTGGCCTATTCCGGCGCCCTGATCGCGCCCGAGTCGCTGGGGGCGGAGCTTGCCGGCAGGCCGCCGGTGCTGCTGGTTCACGGCGAAGCGGACGAGGTGGTGCCGGTATCGCGTTCGCGCGATGCGGAGACGGTGCTGCGCGCGAACGAAGTGCCTGTGCAGAGCCTGTATGTGCCGAAACTCGGCCATGGAATCGACGAGTCCGGGCTTTCGGCGGGGGCGCTGTTCCTGCAGCGCGCCTTCGCATCCGATGCCCTCGCTTCATGACAAGCTGTTGACAAAGGCCGGTTATGCTTGCGGGCTTGGCCGGTCTTTGTCATAAAGCGGGCATGAATTCGGCGTGCCACCAGATATGGCGTGTGGGTTCCGGCAGCGCCCACCACATCTTGGCCCCGTTCTGGGACAGGTTCAGTCGTGCCTGACGGCGGGCAGAATTTTCCCGCTCTCGTGCTGAATGCGGATTTCCGTCCGCTCTCCTATTTTCCGTTGTCGCTCTGGGCCTGGCAGGATGCCGTGAAAGCGGTGTTTCTCGACCGCGTCTCCGTGCTGTCCGAATATGAGCACGAGGTGCATTCGGTCTCTTTCGCGATGCGCCTGCCCTCGGTGATCGCGCTCAAGGATTTCATCCCTTCGATGCGCCAGCCGGCGTTCACAAGGTTCAACGTGTTCCTGCGCGACGGCTTCACCTGCCAGTATTGCCATTATCGCCTGCCCGCGCCGGAGCTGACCTTCGATCACGTGATTCCGCGGGCGCGCGGTGGCCGCACGACATGGGAAAACGTAGTCACCGCCTGCGGCACCTGCAATCTGCGCAAGGGCTCGAAGCTGCCGCGCGAATGCCGGATGTTCCCGCGCGAGACGCCGCGCCGGCCGAATTCCTGGGAGCTGCAGGATCGCGGACGTGCCTTCCCGCCCAATTATCTGCATGAAAGCTGGCGGGATTTTCTCTATTGGGACAGCGAACTGGAGACGTGAGCATGGACGAACTGGTCTTCTATACCAACCCGATGTCGCGCGGGCGGATCATCCGCTGGATGCTGGAGGAAGTCGGGCACCCATATCGCACCGAACTCCTCGACTACGGCGCGACGATGAAGGCCCTCGATTATCTCTCGATCAACCCGATGGGCAAGGTTCCGGCGATCCGCCACGATGACGTGGTGGTGACCGAGGCGGCGGCGATCTGCGCCTATCTTGCCGATGCGTTCCCCGAAGCCGGGCTGGCGCCGAAACCGGGCGATAGGCTGCGCGGACCCTATTATCGGTGGCTGTTCTTCGCCTCCGGCCCGCTGGAAGCGGCGGCATCCAACAAGGCACTCGGTTTCGTCGTGCCGGAGGGTCGCGAGCGGATGATGAGCTACGGCTGCTATGAGGATGCCATGAACGTGCTCGAAGGCGCGGTGTCGCGAGGCGAATATTTGCTCGGCGAGAGTTTCACCGCCGCCGATCTCTATCTCGGGTCACATATCGGTTTCGGGATGCAGTTCGGCACGATCGAGAAGCGGCCGGCTTTCGAGGCCTATTGGGCGCGGATCGGCGCACGGCCGGCGGCGGTGCGGGCGCGCGCGATCGACGACGCGCTGGTCGCCGAGGCCGAAAAAGCGAAGGCTGGGTAGACCGAGCCGCGGTTTCGCTCGATCATCATATCGGCTATCCGGGCTGCAACGGAGAGCCGCGATGAACCAGCCCATTCCCAATTCCCTGCGCAACCTGCCCGACGAGCGCGGCCGGTTCGGCGATTTCGGCGGGCGATTCGTCGCCGAGACGCTGATGCCGCTGATCCTGGAGCTTGAGGCCGCCTATGAGGCGGCGAAGCGCGACCCGGCGTTTCAGCGGGAATTCGAGTATTATCTGAAACATTATGTCGGCCGGCCGAGCCCGCTGTGGTTCGCCGAACGGCTGACCGAAAAACTCGGCGGCGCGAAGGTTTATTTCAAGCGCGACGAGCTGAACCATACCGGCGCGCACAAGATCAACAATTGCATCGGCCAGATCCTGCTGGCCAAGCGGATGGGCAAGACGCGGATCATCGCCGAAACCGGCGCCGGCCAGCACGGGGTCGCGACCGCGACGGTCGCCGCGCTGTTCGGCCTGCCCTGCGTAATCTATATGGGCGCCACCGATATCGAGCGGCAGCAGCCCAACGTGTTCCGCATGAAGCTGCTGGGCGCCGAGGTGCGATCGGTGACCTCGGGTGCCGCGACCTTGAAGGATTCGATGAACGAGGCGCTGCGCGACTGGGTCGCGAATGTGCGCGACACGTTCTACATCATCGGCACCGCAGCCGGTCCGCACCCCTACCCGGCCATGGTGCGGGATTTCCAGTCGGTGATCGGCATCGAGGCGCGAGCGCAGATGCTGGAGGCCGAGGGGCGGCTGCCGGATGTCGCGATCGCGGCGGTGGGCGGCGGCTCGAACGCCATCGGGCTGTTTCATCCGTTCCTGGACGATGCGGTCAAGCTGATCGGGGTCGAGGCGGCGGGGCGCGGGCTGAATTCGGGCGAGCACGCGGCGTCGCTGTCGCGCGGGCGGCCGGGCGTTCTGCACGGCAACAAGACCTATCTGCTGCAGGACGCGGACGGCCAGATTCTGGAAGCGCATTCGATTTCGGCGGGGCTGGATTATCCGGGGATCGGACCGGAGCATTCCTATCTGCACGAGATCGGGCGGGTGGACTATGTCGCGATCACCGACGATGAGGCGCTGGACGCGTTCCAGCTTTGCTGTCGGACCGAGGGCATCATTCCCGCGCTGGAGCCGTCCCACGCGCTCGCGCATGTCGCGAAGATCGCGCCGGAAATGCCGCGATCTCAGATCATTCTGATGAATCTCTGCGGGCGGGGCGACAAGGACATCTTCACCGTGGCCAAGCATCTGGGAGAAAATCTGTGAGCCGGATCGCCGCGACCTTTGCCCACCTGAAAACCGAGGGACGCGCCGGACTGATCCCGTTCGTCGAGGCCTTCGACCCGGATCGGGCCACCTCGGCGGCGCTGCTCGCCGGCATGGCCGCGCGAGGCGCGGACATCATCGAGATCGGCATGCCGTTCACCGATCCGATGGCGGATGGACCGACGATTCAGGCAGCCGGGCGGCGCGCCTTGCGCGCGGGCGCGACCCTGGCGGGGGTGCTCGACCTGGTGCGGGAGTTCCGGGCGGTGAACGGCACGGTGCCGCTGGTGCTGATGGGGTATCTGAATCCAATCCTGTCCTATGGCGTCGAGCGCTTCGCGGCGGATGCGGCGAAGGCCGGGGTGGACGGGCTGATCGTGGTCGATCTGCCGACCGAGGAGGCCGATCTGATGCTGCCCGGCTTGCGGGCGAACGGGCTCGACCTGATCCGGCTGGTTGCACCCACCACGTCGGATGAGCGCCTGCCCGTGGTGCTGAAGGAGTCGTCCGGGTTCGTCTATTACGTGTCGATTACCGGGGTGACCGGCACGCGGACCGCCTCGGCGGAGGATCTCACGCGCGACATTCCGCGCATCCGAGCGGCGACCGATCTGCCGATCGCGGTCGGCTTCGGGGTGCGCACGCCCGAACAGGCGGCGATCGTGGCGCGCCACGCGGATGCGGCGGTGGTCGCCTCGGCGCTGATCGACCGGATGGCTTCGGGGCTGGATGAGTCGGGCCATGCGCCGCACGCGGTGATCGAGGCGGTGCTGGACGATGTTTCGGCACTGGCCGGCGCGATGCGCGGCGAGAAACGGGCGGCCTAATCACGCTTGACCGCAACGGATACTCTAACCGGATTTGCCTCAAGATTTCCCCTCGAAATCAGACGTAAGATTGTCGAGGGAATCCATGCCGCCACGATCTTGGAACACCCGGCTGGCCAGGATGTCTTCGGCTTCGATGATCATCAGCATCTCGGGCCTGACCGGGTTTTGCTGCGCCACCAACCGGTTGGCCTGTCGCAGCCTTGCGCGGTCCAGGGCGTTGCGGATCGACCGGGCATTGGAAAAATGCGGCTGTTCACGCCGCCGGACAATGTAGCCTGTCATGGCTTCGCGCGCGCTGGGACTGAGCCGGTAATTCTGCCGCTCCAGCATGGTTTCGCCGATCGAGAACAATTCGCTGTCATTGTAGTCGGGAAAGTCGATGTGATGCGCGATGCGTGAGCGAAAGCCCGGATTGAGGGTGAAGAATTTGTCCATCCGGTCCGCGTATCCAGCCAGAATCACCACCAGATCCTCGCGCTGATTTTCCATCACCTGAAGCAGAATCTCGATCGCCTCCTGGCCGTAATCGCGTTCGTTGTCGGGCCGGTACAGGTAATAGGCTTCGTCGATGAACAGCACACCGCCGATCGCCTTTTTCAAAATCTCCTTGGTTTTCGGCGCGGTATGGCCGATATACTGGCCGACCAGATCGTCGCGCGTTACCGAGATCAGCTGCCCCTGACGCACGAAGCCCAGTTGTTTGAGGATTTTCGCCATCCGCAAGGCGACCGTGGTTTTGCCGGTGCCGGGGTTGCCGGTGAACGACATATGCAGCGTCGGCGCTTCGGTGGTGAAGCCCAACCTTTGCCGGATCTGTTCGACCAGAAGCAGCGACGATATTTCGCGAATCCGAGTTTTGACCGGCTTCAGCCCGACCAGATCGCGATCCAGTTCATCCAGGATCTCACCGATACCGACCTTCGCGAATTCCTCGCGAAAATCGATGTCGTCAATTGTCTTCGAAAACTCTTCCATTACAGCCGACATGATACGTCCTTACGGCTTGGCGTAGCGTGAGCCCTGCGGTTTCTCCATGACATAGGCGCGGGTTTCGTAGCGCAGGTTGCGGCCTTCCGTTTCCTGCCTCACCAGCATGAATCCGGGCTCATGGCTTGGCCGCTGCACGATGAACGAGATACGCAGCGACTCCCACGTATGGGACGCGTCGAATGCACTGAGGCGGATATAGCATTCCTCGTGCATGCGCCTGCACTCGTTCAATTCTCCCATGATCGCCTTGGCATCGCGGATGTCGAACATCGGGTGGCCCCACATTTCCCAGAACGTGTTGCGGGGATGAGGATCGTCGGTATATTCGATGTTCACCGCCCAGCCCTGATCGAGACAATACTGGATCTGTCGGGTGATCTGAATCTCGGTCAGATCAGGCAGGAACGAAAAACAGCCTTGAGTGATGCGCATGATCGTTTTCCTTCAAACGGCCGGCATGGCGGTGGGCACAAAATCAGGCGTGTCGGTCGAGGCATAGTTGAAGGTCACATCCTTCCAGACCTCCAGCGCCTGGCGCAGCGGCAGGCAATGCTTTGCTGCGTCGGTCAGAATTTGCGGCCCTTCCGCCATGATGTCGCGCCCCTCGTTGCGCGCCAGCACCATCGCTTCCAGCGCCACCCGGTTGGCCGTCGCTCCCGCGGCGATGCCGAGCGGGTGGCCGATCGTGCCGCCGCCGAATTGCAGCACCGTATCCTCGCCCAGCAGATGCAGAAGTTCATGCATCTGCCCGGCATGAATGCCGCCCGAGGCAACCGGCATCACCTTGCGCGTGCTCGCCCAATCCTGATCGAAAAACACACCGTTCTCCAGATTCATCGGCACGCGGTTCTCGCGCAGGATATCGTAGAATCCGCGCGTGGTTTTCGGATCGCCTTCGAGCTTCCCGACCACGGTTCCCGCATGGATGTGATCGACCCCGGCAAGCCGCATCCACTTCGCGATCACCCGGAACGACACCCCATGGGTTTTCTGCCGCGTGTAGGTTCCATGCCCCGCGCGGTGCAGATGCAAGATCATGTCGTTGCGCCGCGCCCATTTCGACATCGACTGGATGGTGGTATAGCCGATCACCAGATCGATCATCACGATGGTGGAGCCAAGCGTTTTGGCGAACTCCGCGCGCTCGTACATATCCTCCATCGTTCCGGCGGTGACATTGAGATAGGTGCCTTTCACCTCGCCGGTGGCGGCCTGCGCCTTGTTCACCGCCTCCATGCAATACAGGAACCGATCGCGCCAATGCATGAAAGGCTGCGAATTGATGTTTTCGTCATCCTTGGTGAAATCAAGGCCGCCTTTCAGTGCCTCGTACACCACGCGCCCGTAATTGCGCCCCGAAAGCCCAAGTTTCGGCTTCACCGTCGCCCCCAGCAATGGCCGGCCGAACTTGTCGAGCCGTTCCCGCTCGACGACGATTCCGGTGGCCGGGCCATCGAAGGTTTTCACATAGGCGACCGGCAAGCGCATGTCTTCAAGGCGCAGCGCCTTGAGCGGCTTGAAGCCGAACACGTTGCCGATGATCGAGGCGGACAGGTTCGCGATCGAACCCGGCTCGAACAGGTCGAGATCGTAGGCGATATAAGCGAAATAGGAACCGGGCGCATTCGGCACCGGATCGACGCGGTAGCACTTCGCCCGGTATTTCTCACACGCCGTCAGCCGGTCGGTCCAAACCACCGTCCAGGTCGCGGTCGAGGATTCGCCGGCCACCGCCGCCGATGCCTCGATGGGATCGACGCCTTCCTGCGGTGTCACGCGGAACAGCGCAATGATATCGGTATCCTTGGGTTCGTAATCGGGCTCCCAATAGCCCATCTTGCGGTATTCCAGCACGCCGGAGCGGTAGCGGTCCTTGCCGCTCGGTTTCTTCATGGCGGATGCTGCGATGTTCGTGTCCATGCTGGTCTCCTTATGCCGCCCGAGCGGCAGTGGTCCTGGGGTTGAGGCTGCCCGACGCATAACGTTTCGCCATTTCGGCGAGCGATGCAGGCTTGATTTTGTTGGCTTTGCCGGCGGTGCCGAAGGCTTCGAACCGCTCCCGGCAGAGTTGGGTCAGCGCCTTGGTGGCGGGAGCCAGAAACTTGCGCGGATCGAATTCCGCCTTGTTCTCAATCGCCGCGCGGCGCATCGCCGCGGCCATGACCAGCCGGCAATCGGTGTCGATATTCACCTTGCGGACGCCGAATTTTATGCCGGTCTGGATCTCCTCGACCGGCACGCCCCAGGTCTTCGGCATTTTCCCGCCCCAGCGGTTGAATTCCTCCTGCAAGGCCTCGGGCACCGAGGACGAACCGTGCATCACCAGATGCAAATCCGGCATGAGCGCATGAATCGCCTTCACCACATGCAACGCGAGGATGTCGCCATCGGGCTTGCGGGAGAATTTATAGGCGCCGTGCGAAGTTCCCATGGCGATCGCCAACGCATCGACGCCGGTTGCGGCCACGAATTCCACCGCCTGATCGGGGTCGGTCAGCAATTGATCGCGGCTGAAACTGCCTTCCGCGCCATGTCCGTCTTCGGCTTCGCCTTGGCCGGTCTCAAGACTGCCCAGCACGCCCAGCTCGCCTTCCACCGAAACGCCGATCTTGTGCGCCATGTTGGCAACGCGCCTGGTGATTTCGATATTGTAGTCGTAACTTGCGGGGGTTTTCGCGTCCGCCATCAGGGAGCCGTCCATCATCACGCTGGTATAGCCGTGCTGGATCGCGGACAGGCAGGTGCCTTCATCATTGCCGTGATCCTGATGCAGGCAGATCGGAATATGCGGATAGGCTGCCTCCGCGGCGTTGATCATGCCGGCCAGCATCAGGTCGCCGGCATAGCTGCGCGCCCCGCGCGAAGCCTGTAAAATGACTGGCGCGTCGGCGGCATCCGCCGCGTTCATGATACCGATCACCTGTTCCATATTGTTGATGTTGAATGCAGGCACGGCGTAATTGTGATCGGCGGCGTGGTCGAGCAATTGCCGCAACGTGATGCGCGCCATTCTACGAAACTCCTTGTGTTGATTTCACCGTCATTTCGCCCGGTTCCGTCGCTCGATGAGATGCATGATGACGGGCGTGAGGATGAGCTGCATCGCCAGATCGAATTTATTGCCGGGAATGGCGATGGAATTCGCCCGCGACATGAAGCTGTTGTGCAGCATCGATAACAGATACGGAAAATCGATGCCGTGAGGATTCCTGAACCGGACCACGACGATCGATTCATCCGCCGTCGGAATCCAGCGCGCGATGAACGGGTTGGAGGTATCGACCGTTGGCACGCGCTGGAAGTTGATGTCGGTCTGGGTGAACTGGGGGCAGATGTAATGCACGTAATCGGGCATCCGCCGCAGGATCGTTTCCATCACTTGTTCGGTTGTGTAGGATCGGCCCGAACGATCGCGATGGATTTTCTGAATCCATTCCAGATTGAGCACCGGCACGACACCGATTTTCACATCGGCGTATTGCGCGATGTCGATGTCGCCATGCACCACGGCGCCATGCAGCCCTTCATATAGCAGAATGTCGGTATAGGCCGGCAGTTGCTCCCATTCGGTGAAGGTGCCGGGTTGCGCGCCATGGATCGCCGCCTCCTTCTCGTCATGGATATAATGGCGGGTCAATCCGGTGCCGGATTCGGAATAATTCCTGAACGTCGCCTGCAAATTTTCCAGCAGGTTCTCGTTCAGGCCGAAATGGCTGAAATGATTGTTGCCGGTCTTCTCTGCCTCGGCCATCCGCAGCTTCATCTCGGCGCGGTCATACCGATGGAACGCATCGCCCTCGATATAGGCGGGTTTTATATGCTCGCGCCGAAAAATCTGCTCGAATATGTTGCGCACGGACGTTGTGCCCGCGCCGGACGAACCGGTGACGGAGATGATCGGGTGTTTTACGGACATGCGAGACTATCCATCCGCATCGCCTGGGGTGTGGTGTGCTGGCGGAACAGGCCACGCTGGCCAAACAGGGGCGAGCGATCCGTGTTCGGTGCCCGAAACAACTCGATGATCCGCTCCACCTCGGCGGCGGCGCCGAACACCAGAGGAATACGCTGGTGGATGTCCTCTGGCACCAGGTCGAGAATATGACGCCGTCCGTCAGTCGCGGCACCACCGGCCTGCTCGATCAGAAAGGCGATCGGAAACGCCTCGTAGAGCAGGCGCAGGCGGCCATCGCGATAGGTTTCCCGCGCATCGCCAGGATAGAGATAGATGCCACCGCGAATCAGAATCCGATAGGCTTCCGCGACCATAGAGGCGATCCAGCGCGTGTTGAAATCGGCGCCGCGCGGCCCGGCCGTGCCCAGCAGACAATCGCCGATATAGCGCTGAACGGGCCGGTCCCAGTGCCGGCAGTTCGAGCCGTTGATGGCATATTCACGGGTCTCGCGCGGAATCACGACGGCATTGCCGCTGGAGACAAAATTGCCTGAAGCCGGATCAAGAGTAAAAATCAGCGTGCCATAACCGAGCGTCAGCACCAGTGCCGTGTGCGGCCCGTAGATCAGAAAACCGGCGGCAAGTTGCGCGTGACCCGAACAGAGGAAACTTCGTTCTGGCGGCCCTTGCGCGGGATCGGCGGGGAGAATGGTGAAAATCGTGCCGATCGGGGCATTGGTATCGATATTCGAAGAACCGTCGAGCGGATCGATCGCGACCGCGAGCGGCGCTTTCGGATCAAGCACGACCGGCGCATCGTCCTCTTCCGAAGCCAGCACCGCGACCGGCGAGGCCGCCAACACGTCATGCAGCATCGCATTGGCCAGAACATCGAACGCTTTCTGCACATCGCCATCACGTCCGATGTGCGGTTCAGCCCGAGCTGGACTCGAAAGATCGCCCAGGTCGCCTCTTGCCAGAAGCCGGGCCAGTTTGCGTCCGGCTTCGGCGATGGCCAGAACCACGGCGCCGACATCGGCATAATGACCACCATGCCTGGAAACGATCTGATCGAGATATTGCGCGAGGCGCACTGCGTGCGTCATCGAAACGGTCTCCTCCTCCAAGAATTGCGGCGCTCATTGGCTCCGCTTTCGGACGGATTTTCCCCGCGCATCGGTCCGTGGAAACTGTGGCAAGAATTCTATTGTCAGTAAAGTCAAATGATCTTATTCTCTAATTCAGAAAAACTTAAAATCAGCCGTCACCATGAAACATGTCACGCTGAAACAATTGCGCGCGCTCGCCGCCGTCGCCCAGCACGGCTCGGTCACCGTTGCGGCTCGTGCGCTCAACCTTTCAGCCCCTGCGGTGACTTTGCAGCTTCAGTTGCTGCAACGGCAGGCCGGCGCACCGCTGCTCCAGCGCACCGCGACCGGAATGCAGCCGACCAGGGCCGGGCTGGAAGTGATCGACGCTGCCGGCCATATCGAGGCGGCTTTGCGCGGCTGCGAAATCAATCTGGCCGCCCTCGCCGGCGCCGAACGCGGCACCATCAATGTCGGCGTCATCAGCACCGCCAAATACTTCGCACCGCGCAGCCTGTCCGCCTTCGCATCCGCCCATCCGGGGCTTGAGCTGAAACTTGTCGTCGGCAACCGTGCTGAAATCATCGAGGGATTGCGACATTACGAACTCGATCTGGCGATCATGGGCCGCCCGCCGAACGAGCTTGCGGTCAAGGCGGATATGATCGGCGATCATCCGCACGTCATCATCGCTCCGTCAGGACACGCGCTGACGGCACGGCGACGGATTGCGCCGCGCGATCTGAACCGCGAGACTTTTCTAGTCCGGGAACCCGGCAGCGGCACGCGCAGTCTGATGGAAAGTTTTTTCGTCGAAGCGCGGCTGACGCCAAGGATCAATATGCAGATCAGCAGCAACGAGACGATCAAGCAGGCGGTCATCGCCGGGCTCGGCATCGCCTTTCTGTCCGGCCACACGATCGAGATGGAGTTGGAGACAAACCGCCTCGCGGTGCTGGATGTGATCGGCCTGCCGATCGTGCGGCAATGGCATGTCGTCTATGCCGCGGACCGGACATTGTCGCCAGCCGCCCGCCTGCTCCGCACGTTTTTGACCAAGCAAGGGAAAAGCTATCTTCCGGGTTCGAAACCCGCCCAACGCTCCCGCGCTCGGCGTTAAAATAGTGCCCGCTTGATCGGGCGCTGAAAGGCATGACGTGGCCGATTCCGATCCGTTCGACCTGGGGCGTTTCCTGCGGGTGCAGGAATCCGTCTTCGGCGCGGTGCTCGCCGAATTGCAGGCCGGCCGAAAGCGAACCCACTGGATGTGGTTCATCTTTCCGCAACTGCGCGGACTGGGCCGTTCGCCGGCGGCCGAATATTACGGCCTGTCCTCGCTCGACGAGGCACGTGCCTATCTCGCCCATGCGCTGCTTGGACCGCGGCTGGATCATTGCGCCCGGATCGTGCTCATGGCCGAAGAACACTCGCTCCATGCAATCTTCGGTTCGCCCGACGACATGAAATTCCATTCGTCGATGACGCTTTTCGCGCTCGCCGCCGCGGACGAACAAAATCCGTACCGGCAGAACCTGGTCCGATGGTTCGGCGGGGGAATGGATGGCCAAACCCTTGGTCTGCTCCGGCGCACTGACCACCCTCGGTAGAGTTTCGCGCCACACCTTTGGGA
Organism: Acidiphilium sp. AL; assembly: GCF_025499445.1. Classification (NCBI taxonomy): domain Bacteria; kingdom Pseudomonadati; phylum Pseudomonadota; class Alphaproteobacteria; order Acetobacterales; family Acidocellaceae; genus Acidiphilium; species Acidiphilium sp. AL. Next base: position 296,531 of record NZ_JAIMBZ010000001.1, on the reverse strand, counting down.
GATGGTGCCGACACCCAGGATTGAACTGGGGACCTACTGATTACGAATCAGTTGCTCTACCGCTGAGCTATGTCGGCGACCGGCACCGCTATAGCGAGCCGCCGCCGCCCTCGCAAGACATGCTCAAGCCGCGACGACGGCGCTCTCGCCCGACAGGATACGCCGCAAGGCAACCACCAGATCGTCCATCATCGCCTCGGTGTGCTTCGGTCCCGGCGTGAAGCGCAGCCGCTCGGTGCCGGCCGGCACGGTCGGGTAATTGATCGGCGTGGCATACATGCCGAACTCGCGGATCAGCCGCATCGAAACCTCGGTGGCCCGCGCGGCGTTGCCGATCATCAGCGGCACGATATGGCTCTCGCTATGCAGGCGCGGCAGTCCGGCGGCATCGAATTTTCGCTTGAGCAGGCTCGCCCGCTCGAACAGCACGGCGCGGCGCGCATCGTCCGCCTTGAGCCGGCGGATCGAGGCAAGCGCCGCTGCGACCGTGGGCGGCGGCAGGGCGGTAGTGAAAATGAACCCGGCCGCCGTCGAACGGATATAGTCGATCACGCTGGCATCGCCCGCCACATAGCCGCCATGGCAGCCATAGGCCTTGGCCAGCGTCCCCTCTATGATGGTCAGGCGCCCGGCCACGCCATCCCGTTCCGACACCCCGCCCCCGTGCGGGCCATACATGCCGACGGCATGAACCTCATCGAGATAGGTGATGGCGTTGTATTTATCAGCCAGATCGCAGATCGCCCCGATCGGCGCGATATCGCCGTCCATCGAATACACGCTCTCGAACGCGATCATCTTCGGTGCGTCCCCGGGCGCCGCCGCGAGCAGCCGCTCCAGATCGGCCGGATCGTTGTGCCTGAACACATGCACCTTGGCCGGGCGGCCGCCCTTGATGCCGACGATCATCGAATTGTGGTTCTGCGCGTCGGAAAATACGTGCCAGTCCGGCAGCGAATTCAGGATCGCGCTGAGCGTGGCTTGATTCGACACGTAGCCCGAGGTGAACAGCAGCGCCGCATCCTTGCCGTGCAGCGCGGCGAGTTCCGCCTCCAGAGCCACATGAATCGGCGACGATCCGGCGATATTGCGCGTCCCGCCCGCGCCCGCGCCCATGGTGCGCGCCGCCGCGATCGAGGCCTCGATCACCTCGGGATCGGTGCCCATCGCGAGATAGTCGTTCGACGACCAGACCAGGATATCCTCGGTCTTGCCGTCCATGGTGACGCGGTAATACGGGAAGCGGTCGGCCAGCTTCTCCAGCGCCACGAACCGGCGATAGCGCCCGGCGGCGCGGATATCGGCCAAGGCCTTGTCGCATTGCGCGATAAACGGATGATCCCTGTTCATTCCCACACTCCAGCACGCAGCCCTTCGAGGCCGCGACATATCCCCGCATCCATCATATTCCGATTTTGGCTAAGTATGCGACAGGAAACGATCACATCCTTGCTATGCCCCGAGATGCCATGCGCAACGTCAGCGGCCCAGCACTGCCATCATTTCGGCCCATTCGCGCTTGGAAAGCCCCGATCCAGGCTGCTCCACCGCCTCGCCGGCCAGCATCCGGCGCAGCACGGCGAGCATCGACGCCGAAAAACTGGCCGCCCCCAACCGATACTCCTCGAAAGCCCGAAAACAGGCCGGCACCCAGGCGCGCACCATATCCATCATCGCCTCGGCATAGGCGCGGATTTCATATTGCGCATGAGGATCGGCCCGCAATGATAGGAAATGAAAAAGATTATGCAGATCGGTCTTCCAGTACCACTGGGTATAGGTGTTGAGGGTGAGGTTCATCCGCGCCAGCTCCCGCGCCAGCCCGCGCCGTGCCGGATCGGCCTCGCCCTCGTTCAACATGTGCTCGTAATGAGTATAATTCCGCTCCGCATCCTCGCGCAGCAGCGACAGCACCTCGGCAGCCTCATCGCCCGCGAGCACCGCGCCCCGGCCCTGGCGGTTGCTGGCCGACTGCGCCGCGAGATGTTCGGGGGCGGGGACATAAAACTCCCGATCCATCACCGAATAACGCGCGGAATACTCGTTCACGTTGGCGGTGCGATGCCTGATCCATTGCCGTGCCACGAAAATCGGCAGCTTCACGTGGAACTTGATTTCGCACATCTCGAACGGCGTGGAATGCCGGTGCCGCATCAGGTAGCGGATCAGCCCCTCATCCTCGCTCACCTTGCGCGTGCCGCGGCCGTATGAAACCCGCGCCGCCTGCACCACCGCCGTATCGTCGCCCATATAGTCGATCGCCCGGACGAAGCCGTGGTCGAGCACCGGGATCGGCGCGAACAGCATGGCTTCCAGCGCCGGCACGGTAGCACGCCGGGTCGAAGCGCTCTGGCCTCGCGCCGTGTCGATCTCGGCCTGGTCGGAATCGGAAAGCTGCATGGAGAGGTCCCTTTCGCCGCGCGATGCTATCGCCTATATACGGGGTGTCGGGCAACCGACTACGGCGATAAACGGTGCGTGGAATAAGCGTTGTGGACCCGGGGGCAGTACCCGGCGCCTCCACCAAACTCTGCTGAAACCAGCAGAATACGGGGGCGAAACAGGCTCGACACGCGCGGTAAAGACCCATCTTTCGCTCGGCATGGTTCCGCCGTCATCGGGCCGTATCACAAGTGCCAACGATAACTTCGAGGCGCTCGCTATCGCTGCGTAAGCGATAAGCGCGGTTGGGGGGGCACCGGGCAACAGAAGCCCCCCGCTTTCACCGGGCAGCCTTTCAGGCATAAAAAAACGGCCGGTTTTTGGGCCGGCCGGCATCATTGCGATGCAATCTGAAGAGGCTCCCTAAACTTGGCGGCTGGCACTGTTCAGTCTCGACTTGCCGATCCCTCAAAGCGCCACGATCGTTAAATGACGGATAATCGTTTCCCAAGCAAGACCCTTTCGTGTCGTATATGGGGTTTTGAAAGAAAAAATGTATTACGTGCCGCGACGGTCATGCTTATTTATGATACATTTTCGGTCAGCCATACCGTCCGATCACCGCGAAACCAATGATGACAAAGCCGAGCAGCAGATCGATCGCGATCAGGCGGACAAGCCGCCGCGTCTCTGTCGTCTCTCTGTCACGATCGCGCGAGACTTCGGCGGCGCGCAGCAGCACCGGCTCTCCAAAGGCCGCGATCAGAAGCACCACACCCATCGCGATCCCCGCGGCCTGCATCGCATCGACCGCCCAGGGCCAGAGGCCCGGCGATCCGTCGGCCAGGAAAGCGAGTGCCCAGCCGGAGGCGAGCGTCACCGGCATCGCGAGCACGCCGCCGCGCAGCAACCGTTCCGCGCGCGCGCCGAACCCCGCCTCGTTGCGCGGAAGGAGCAAAATCCCGGCCAACAACCCGATCCATAGCGCCGCGCCGGCAAGATGAATGGCGAGCAGAGTCGAAATACCGATGAACGACAAGACTGAACCGCCTAAAAGAATTCGATTTTCGCCTGCCTCATAGCAAATCCCACCCCTCCCGTCCCACATGGATTGTATGGAACCGCTCTTCACCCCGCGCGAGATGGCCGCGATCGACGCCGCCGCCCCGAATCACGGCACCGCGTCGCTCGATCTGATGGAGAATGCCGGGCGAGCCGTCACCCGTGCGATCCTCCGCCGCTACCCGCCGTGCCGCGTCCTGGTGCTCGCCGGGCCGGGCAATAACGGCGGCGACGGCTATGTCGCCGCGCGCCTGCTCGCCGAGCGCGGCTGGCCGGTTGCCGTCGCCCCCATCGCGCGCCCACGCGCGGGGTCGGACGCCGCCATCGCCGCCGCACGCTGGGACGGCCTCCTCGTATCGCCCGAAACCGATCGCATCCGCGCCGCCGATCTCGTGATCGACGCGGTGTTCGGCTCCGGCCTCGCCCGCGAAATCGCGCCGGATATCGCCGAACAACTCGCCGCGGCCGGAACCCTCGTCGCGATCGACATGCCGAGTGGGGTGGACGGCGCCACCGGCGCAATCCGGGGTTTCGCGCCACGAGCCGCCCTCACCGTCACCTTCGTCGCGCGCAAACCCGGCCATCTGCTCTATCCGGGCCGCGCCCGGTGCGGCGAGGTCGTCTGCGCCGATATCGGCATGCCCGCCGGCGCGATCGCCCGTATCGCCCCAACCCTCTGGCGCAACGCACCCGGTCTATGGCGCCTGCCCGGCATCGCGGAAGCCGGCCATAAATACGATCGCGGCCATCTGACCATCCTCGCGGGCGCGATGCCCGGAGCGGCAATCCTCGCCGCCAATGCCGCCCTCCGCGCCAGTGCCGGGCTGGTAACGCTCTCGGCGGAACAAGCCATTGCCGGCGCACCGCCCGGCCTGATCGTCCGCACCGACCGATTGTCCGATCTCATCGCCGACACGCGCCGCCGCGTCTGGCTTTGCGGCCCCGGCCTCGGCGTCGAGCGCGCGGGCGCCGCGCTCGACGCGCTGATCGCCGCCGGCCGCGCCATCGTCGCCGACGCCGACGCGCTCACCGCCTGCGCCGATGCGCCCGAGCGCCTGCGCGGGGTTTCGGCGATCACCCCGCATGAAGGCGAATTCGCCCGGATTTTCCCAGGCATCGACGGCGACAAGCTATCGGCCGCCCGCGCCGCCGCCGCCCGAACCGATACCGTCGTCGTCCTCAAAGGCGCCGATACCGTCATCGCCGCACCGGACGGCCGCGCCGCGATCAACGACAACGCGCCGCCCACCCTCGCCACCGCCGGCTGCGGCGATACGCTGGCCGGCATCATCGCCGGGCTGCTCACCCGGAAAATGAATCCCTTCGAGGCGGCATGTGCCGCAGTCTGGCTGCATGGCGAAGCGGCGCGGCGGATCGGCCCCGGCCTGATCGCCGAGGATCTGGCAAACGCCCTGCCGGAGACGATCAAAGCATTGGCCGAGCGCCGCTCGTCATGACCGGCCGGTCTCGGGCGTGACCGGCGCCGGATCGATCGTCGCTTCCGGCGCGTCTTCCTCGGATCGGCCCAAAAATTCCATGACGATCCCGACCGCGTCCCGCAGTGAGGTGGGAAACCACTCTGCATCGATCGCCGCCTGAAACCTCGCATAGCGTTCGTAATCCTCGCTCGTGGTCCAGAAACCCACGGCCAGGGACGCGCCGGGCATCGCACCGTGGACGCGCCGCACGAGATAGCGCAGGCTCGAGGGCGCGGTGCCGGCATCCAGTGTGCAGATCGCGCCGACCTCGATGCCCGTGGTATCGAGCGCCGCGATCTGGCTGCGCGATACCGCATCGAACGATACCACCCGCGCACCGATCCCGCGCCAGCGCAGCAACTGCGTGAGCAGCGAAGCCGCCAGTTCGTCGAGCCGGCCGCGCCCGGCGAAGCATAGAACGGAGGGGGAAGCGAAATCGACGCGATGCAGCATTGCGGCAATCTCGTCGCGCTCGTCGAGCACTGTCATCAGTTCGTGAATCGTCGCCTCCACCCGCTCGATCTGACCCGGATAGAGAACGCCCCGGTCGGCATCCGCCGCCGCGAAGCGCAGCGCCGGCAGCACCACCTCATCGTAATACTCGCCGAGCAGGCGATCGCGCAGCACGATCTCCGCCTGGTCCGCCACATCGTCCGGGTCGCCGGCGAGAGCGCGCTGATAGAACGATTCGACCGCGGTCAACGCCGGCTGGTTGCCGAAAATAACGGCAAAAAATTCAAGCCGCTTGAAATGCTGGCCGAGCACGACGCCGCAGAGCGTCAGCGGTGTCGAGAGCAGCAACCCGATCGGTCCCCAGATGAAACTCCAGAAAATCGCCGCGACAAGCACCGAGATCGGCGACAGCCCGGTACTGTGCCCGTAAGCCATCGGCTCGACGACCTGTCCGGCGATCGCCTCCGTCACGATGAACAGCACGAGCGTCCAGATCACCATCGACCAGCCCGGTGCGATGGCGGCGGCAAGAAGAGCGGGAGGAACCGCGGCGATGACGCTGCCGATATAGGGAACGAATCGGGCCAGCATGGTGACCACGCCCCACAGAATAGCACCCGGCACACCGATCACCGCGAGCCCGACCCCGACGACGACGCCCGACCCCAGATTGATCAGGAACTTCGCCAGGAAATAGCGCGAAAGCCGGTGTGCGGCATCGTCGAGCGCGGTGGTTGTGCGGTGAAGATCGTGCGAACCGAACAGCCGGATGAGCCGGTCGCGCAGATCGTCCTGATAGACCAGAACGAAGCCCGCTACGGTAAAGACAAGGAATACCAGCGCGAGCGGGCCAAGCGTCGGCAGAACAATTCGCCGTGCCAGTTGCGTCCCGGATATCGGCCGATGCACGACGCGAACCCGCAGCGGCGGCGGTTGCGCGGGTGCGGCGGTCTGCTTCTTCGGCCTGGCGAGCGTGTCTCGTTTCAGTTCGTCACCGGCACCTTTGACCAGACGGCCGAGATTGCCGACGGTCATGGTCCGCAGCGTTTCCACCTTATGGACCAGCGCCGCCCGTTCCTGAGGTATATTCTGCACCAGACCGGCGACCTGCGTCCCGATGACCGCACCAAGTCCCGCCAGCACACCGAGCAGCAGAATCATCGTGACCAGCACCGCGGGGATCCGGCCGAGATGCCAGGAGCGCAGAACGTGAACGATGGGGGCGACGAGAAAACTCAGCAGCACCGCGAGCGTTATCGGAATCAGAACTTCGCGGCCCAGATAAAGTGCCGCGACGACAACGACACTGGCGACCAGCGTCGTCAACCCGTGCACGCCGGGAATCCCCGGTGCGGGTACCGGGATCACGGGTCTGAGCCGGCCTGTCGATCGCGTCTCTCTCATCAGGGTTTTCCTAAAGCATGCCCCCAATTCGACTCATTGCACAGCCGACGGCCATTGCGCGGGACGCTCGGCATGAGCGCGCTCCCAGATCCCCATCGTATCGCGAGTGATCGGCACGACGTCGCGACGCTTCGCAAGCTGCATCTGGAAGACAATGTTCGAGCGGTGCCGGAAGCCCACTTCGCAGAGAGCGAGATAGAACTCCCACATCCGGCAGAAGCGCTCGTCGTACAGCGCCGCCACCTCGTCGCGCCGCGCCATGAACCGCTCGCGCCACAGCCGCAATGTCCGCGCGTAGTGCAGGCGCAGGATTTCGAGATCGGTGACGATGAGGCCGCTGCGCTCGACCGCCGAGAACACCTCGGAAAGCGACGGCGTATCGGCGCCTGGAAAAATATATTTTCGGATGAACGGATTGATCGGACCCGGCACGCCATTATCCCCGATCGCGTGAAGCAATGCCACGCCGTCATCGACCAGAAGGTCGCGGAGACGCGCGAAGAACTCGGCATAGTTCTTCTTGCCGACATGCTCGAACATGCCGACCGAGACGATGCGGTCGAATGTCCCCTCCTGTTCGCGGTAGTCGCGCAAGGCGAACCGTACCTGATCGGTCAACCCTGCTTCGGCCACGCGCGCGGTGCTCATTTTGTGCTGTTCGGTGCTCAGCGTGACGCCGGTGACATCCGCCCCGGCCGTCTGCGCCAGATAAAGACCGAGGCCGCCCCAGCCGGAACCGATATCGAGAATCCGCAATCCGGGCTGGTCGAGCATCAGCTTGGACGCGATATGACGTTTCTTGTTCTGCTGCGCGGTCTCCAGGCTGTCGGTTTCGCTGGTGAAATAGGCGCAGGAATATTGCCGGTCGCGATCGAGGAAGATGTCGTAGAGTTTGTCGGACAAATCGTAATGGTGCGCCACGTTGCGGCGCGCCCGGCCGATCGGGTTGCGTTGCTGGATATGCGTGCCGAGCCGCGCGAGCAGGCCGAGCCAGGGATGGGTGCCGATGCGATCGGCGTTCCGCCCGATGACATCGAGGAAATCATAGAGTGTGCCCTGCTCGATCACGAACATGCCGTCCATGTAGGCTTCGCCGATCGAGAGGCTGGGGTTGAGCGCCAGCGTGATGTCGAGCCGGCGCGAGCGGAGCCGGACGGTGACGCGGGGTGGCGAGTCGTCGCCGATCGCATGGATGCGACCCGCGCCGTCGATCAGACGGAGACTGCCGGAGCGGACCACGTAATTAAGAATTTTTGCGAACATCCTGGACCGGCTCTCCGTGCGTCGTCGATCATGTGTTCACGAGAGGGTCCGGCCACAAGCCGTTCGACGGATTCGCGACCGAACAAAACCGGCGGGGAAAGCGTCTGTCCGCGCGCAGCGCCGGGTTGCGAAGCGGAAGCTTTCGGAGAACGCGGCACCGTCTATAGTCGGCCCATCATTCAAGGGGAGGACCGCCATGACCACCAATGCCAGCCTGCAAGCGCGCCGCGAAGCCGCCGTGCCGCGCGGGGTGGGCGTCGCCCATCCGGTATTCGCCGCACGCGCCGAGAATTCGGAGCTGTGGGACGAGGAAGGTCGCCGATACGTCGATTTCGCGGGCGGCATCGCGGTGCTCAACACCGGTCACCGGCACCCCAAGGTAATCGCCGCGGTCGAAGCTCAGATGGCGCGCTTCACCCATACCTGTTTCCAGGTTTCGCCCTACGAGCCCTATATCGCGCTCGCCGAACGGCTCAACGCGATCGCCCCGATCGAGGGGCCGGCGAAGACGATTTTTCTCACAACCGGCGCGGAAGCGCTTGAAAATGCGGTAAAGATCGCTCGCGCGGCGACCGGCCGGCCGGGCATCATCACCTTCGCCGGCGGCTATCACGGCCGCACCCTGCTGACCATGGCGATGACCGGCAAGGTGCTGCCCTACAAGAAGCATTTCGCGCCGATGCCGGCGGAGGTCTATCACGCGCCCTTCCCGTTCGAGCCGTTCGGTGTCACCGTCGCCGATTCCCTGCGCGCGATCGAGACGATCTTCCGCGCCGATATCGAACCGTCGCGCGTCGCGGCCATCGCGATCGAGCCGGTGCAGGGCGAAGGCGGATTCATCCCCGCCCCGACCGAACTGCTCCAGGCGCTGCGCAAACTCTGCGACCAGCACGGCATCCTGCTGATCGTCGACGAGGTGCAGACCGGCTTCGGGCGCACCGGCAGGATGTTCGCCGTCGAGCATTCCGGGGTGAAGCCCGACCTGATCGCGGTGGCGAAATCGCTCGCCGGCGGATTTCCGCTATCGGGCGTGATCGGCCGCGCCGCGGTGATGGACGCGCCGGAGCCCGGCGGCCTCGGCGGCACCTATGCAGGCAACCCGCTCGCCTGTGCGGCGGCGCTCGCGGTGCTGGACGTGATCGAGGAGGAAAAACTCGTCGACCGGGCCAATGCGATCGGCGCCGCCATCACGTCCCGCCTGCACAAAATCGCCGCGCGCAACGACGTGGCCCCGATCGCGGCGATCAGGGGACCTGGTGCGATGATCGCGTTCGATGTGGTCAAGGAGCGCGGCGGCTACGAGCCGGATGCGGAAAGGACCAAACAGGTTCTCGCCAAAGCACGCGAGCACGGGCTGATCCTGCTGTCCTGCGGCGTGAACTACAACACGGTCCGCCTGCTCGTGCCGCTCACCGTGAGCGACGCGGTGCTCGACGAGGGCCTCCTCGCGCTGGAACAAGCCCTCGCCGCATGAAGATCAGGTAAAGAACTTCACCGTCATCTTGATCATCTGCTTCACCCGCCCTGAATAGGGCGGGAACAGCATCGGGGTCGCGCTGAACTTGTCCGAGAGCACGGCCCGCTCATGCGAGAAGGCGCGAAACCCGTAGAACCCGTGGGCGTTGCCGATGCCCGAATTGTTCACCCCGCCGAAGGGCAGGTTGGCGTGAAGGAAATGCGCCATCGAGGCGTTCACGCAGGAGCCGCCGGCCGAGGTTTCAGTGATAACCCGATCCGCGATCGCCTTGTCCTTGGTATAGACATACAGGGCGAGCGGCTTCGGCCGCGCATTGATCTCGCGCACCGGCATGGCGAGATCGCCGTAGGGCAGGATCGGCAGAACCGGCCCGAAAATCTCCTCCTGCATGATCAATGAATCGGCCGAAACGTTCGATAGCAATGTGGGCGCGACGAAATTCTGCCCGGCATCGGCCGTGCCGCCGGCATGGATCGTCGCCCCGCGCGTCGTCGCGTCGTCGATCAGATTCCGCACGCGCGCGAAATGCCGCGCATTGACGATGCGGCAATAATCCGGGCTTGCCGCCGCGTCGCCATACATAGCGGCGATCGCGCCGCGCGCCGCGTCGATGAATTGCGGCATCCGGCTTTCATGAACATAGGCATAGTCGGGAGCGATGCAGGTCTGGCCGTTATTGGCGAATTTGCCCCAGACGATGCTGCGCGCGGATTTCTTCAGATCGGCGGTCTCGTCGACGATCACCGGCGATTTGCCGCCAAGCTCCAGCGTGACCGAGGCGAGATGCTTCGCCGCCGCCGCCATCACGACCTTGCCGACCGCCGGGCTGCCGGTGAAGAAAATATGGTCGAACGGCAGATCGAGCAGAGCGGTCGCGACCGAGGCGTCGCCCTCGAACAGAGCGACATCGTCAGGCGCAAACGTGTCGCGCACGATTTCGGCCATCAGCGCGGCGCTGTGCGGCGTGAGTTCGGAGGGCTTGATGATCGCGGTACACCCGGCGCCGATCGCCGAGGCCAGCGGCCCGAAGGTCAGATTGAACGGGTAATTCCAGGGCGAAATGATCAGCGACACGCCTTTCGGCTCGTGACGGATCGCCGCTTTGGTACCGAGCATCGCGAGCGTGGCGGGCACCCGCCTCGGCGCCATCCAGGATTTCAGGTGCCGGCACGTGTGACGGATTTCCGACAGGATCGGCATGATCTCGGACAGATCGGCTTCCGCTTCCGGTTTGTGCAGATCGGCGGCGAGTGCGGCATAAATCGCGGCACGCCGGCCGAGAATGGCTTTTTCCAGGCGGCGCAACGTCGCGATCCGCTCATCGGCGGTGGAAACGCGAAGGGCGATCGCGCGCGTCCGCTGGCGCTCGAACACGTCTTCGATGCTCAGCGCCGGGGTGGCGGAACCGGGTCCCAGCGTGATCCTGCTGCCGACATTCATCGCGATTTCCCTCCATCTTTGTTTTTTTGCCGGGGGAGACAACCAGATAGTGACAAAAATGTCAATTTATTTCAGCTAACGATAGCGCGGCAAGGGATTCGCCGCCTCGATCCGCGTCCAGTGCGCGTGCAGCAGCGCGATCTTGTCGAACACGGCGGCCAGATCCATCATTTCCCGGTCGAGCCGGCGCGCTGCGGCAAGTCCGCGATGCGATGGTTCGCCCGAAATCAGCCGCGCCCCCGCCGACACCCGCAGCCAGCCGACCTGCCCGCCATCGCCGTCCGGCAATGCCACCGGCTGACCGATATGGCAGATCCGGGCGGCAAGGCGGCGCTCGTCAGCGGTATCGAACAGCGCGGAACAATCGGCATTCAGCCATTGATAGAGCTTGCGCATCGCGGCGGGATCGAGCAGCCGTCCCGACTCATCCGGCGAGCGCACGGCGAAGCCGAACACGCTGCGCAGCCCGTCCCATCCGTCGCCGTCGCGGCACGGGGCGGTCACGTTCTGGAGCACGAAAATGGAATGGCCGCGGATCGCCTCCCGCACCGTCGCCGCGAACCGCTCGAGCACCGCGATCTTGCGCATATCGCTCACCTTCGCGAAGGCGCGATATTCCGCCAGCGCCGCCCGCCAGCGGAGCACAAGCCCGTAATTGGCGGTCGGCGGCAGCAATCGTGCGGCGCGCGCGCCTTGCGGCCACTCGGCACGGCCGAAATAGGCATCGAGCCCTGCCGGCAGCGCGCCTGACGACAGGCGCTTCGCGAGCGCCGGCGGCAGCAGCGCCGCACCGGCGAACGGCGGTCCGGTGAGGAATTTCGAGCCGGTGATCTGCACCACCGCGCCGAGGTCGAGATAGGCCCGGATGTACGCGGGCGCGATGCGAAGCTGGCAGGCATCGACCACGATGTCGAGCACCGCGCCGAACCGCTCCCGCAACGCGCGCAGCAGTTCCATCGACGGCGCGAGCAGCCCGGTTTTCGACAAATCGAGTGCATGCAGGATCGCAAGCCGCCCGGCGCCGGTCGCATTGGCAACGGCCGCGACGATGTCGGCATGGATATCGTCCTGCGGCCGGATCGTCCCGGCGGCGTCGCGCAGCGGAATCGAAACCAGAACCGTGTCGGCCCTGAACCCCTCGATCGGCGCGGCACGCGACACGTCGTGCCCGTTCGCCGTATCGATCGCGAAATGCCGCCCGATCGCCGCCATCGGCACGCCGCTGCCGGTTTCCTCCGGCGCCAGCAGAATCGTGGTGATCGGCTTGCCCGCGTCCGGCAAATGGCCGAGCGCCAGGGCGAGCAATTCGCTGTCGGTGCCGGACGCCGCCAGCACCACCGCACCGCCGCGCGGAACCCCGAAGGCCCGGCCGATCGCGCGGCGCACCGCCGCCGCTTCCACCTGCACCGCGGTCCGATCACCGGTCGCGAGCATCGCCGCGGTCAGGCGCAGCCGCGCCCGGTCGGCCGCCTCGTAGCCACGCTCGGAGACCGACGACGCGGTCGAGGACGCGAAGGTGATCGCCCAGGGCCGAGGCCGGTGGCTGCACCCATAGCCGTTGAGGTCGGTCTGCGGGTCGCGCAGCAGGCGGATATCGCCGCCGGTTTCCATGATCGCCTCGGCGGTGCCGAGCACCGGCCACAGCGAAACGATCCGCACGGCGGCATCGGGCGGCAGGACACCGGACGCACCGGCGCAATGCGCCGCCAGCTCGCGCCAGATCGCCGCAAGGCGCTCGGCCGACGGCGGCAGATCGCCCGCCATGGTTTCGATCCAGCCGAATTGCGCCGGCCCAAGCCGCTCGGCCAGGGCGAACTGGGCGGCGGCGCGCGCGGCCGCCAACCCGGCCAAACCTATCGGCGCCCCGGCTTCGATCAGCCGGCCCCATTCGCCGGCGAGCCTGGCCGCGATCAGCAAACCGGTCTCATCGAGACGCTCATCGAGCACGACGGCACCGGCCGGACCGACCGAAAACGCCCGCCCGCACGGCCCGATCGTCCAAGGTCGTCCCCGCAGCGGCCAGAACGCGACATCGCGCCGGAACCGGGTTCGGATATCGGCGGCGACCCGGCCGCGCGAGCGAAGCGCCGGCGCACCGGCATCGTCAGATCGGTCTCTCATGCGTGCCTTTTATAAAACAGATGTACAAACCCGCCATCCATGCTCTCATCCCGCCCAATCGCCGGGCCGAAACGCATCCTCGATCGGGATCACCGCATCGCCGACCACGAGAACCACGTCGAATCGTGCCCCGTCGCGCCACCAGGCGGGATTCTCGGCAAGGGCGATCTCCGCTGCGGCGGCCAGCCGCTTTTGCTGGCGGCGCGAAACCGACTCGGCCGCCGCGCGCACATGGCGCCTCGCCTTGACCTCGACGAAAATCACCAGCGTGCGGCTGGCAACAACCAAATCCAGCTCGCCGCCGCCTGTTCTCAATCTGCGCGCGAGAATCGCAAAGCCGCGTTCTTCGTACCAGGAGGCTGCGATCGATTCGGCATCGCGTCCGCACAGTTCGGCACGGCGGCGCTGCGCCGATTTCTGAAGACCAGGTAATGTCAAGTTCATTTTTCTTGTTACTGCCACTTCGTTGCCTTGTTAGCACAACCCTGCGTCGCCGCGCACCATTTCGGAAAATCATCTTGCAGTTGAATCACGCATTGCGTGCGATTAAAAATTAGATTTTGCTTAACAAGCTGTTGCCTCCGCCACAATGTATGAGTATGTCTAGGGGAGTTTCGCTATTTTTAGAGCAACTGTGACTTTAAATCGAATATCCCAATTTTGGCGTTTTTACTGACTTTGTTGTTAATAAACTGTAACTCCGGGGTATGCCGGGCAAACGGGTGTGGGAATGCACATGATGCACTTTAACGAAATAGGTCAGCAATTGCGGGCCTATCGGATGGAATCGGGCCTGAAGGCCGAGGAAATCGCCGCGCGGCTCGGCGTTTCGCGCGCCGCGCTCTATCGCTATGAGAAAGGCGAGGTGATTAAGCTGGACACCGTCAAGCGTCTTGCGGAACTTCTCAAAATTTCGCCGCTCACTCTTTTAGGAATCGGCGTCGAATATTATAGCCGCCCGATCGGCTATCTGGAGCGGATCAGGCAGATCGAGGAAACCGCCGACCAGATCCTCCAGTTTTTCGGCCCGATCTGCTATCTGACGACCTCCGACGAATACGACTCGGTGCTCGCGCAGATCTTCGAGGAACAGGCCGACCAGACCGGCGGCGACCGCACTCTCGCACGCACGGCCGCCGAGCAGGTGATGAGCGCGCTTACCGCGCGCAAGCGGATGTTTCTCGCCCGCCGCCCCTCGGTGATCGCGATCTTCACCTCCGGCGCGATCCAGAAATTCGTCGAAGACGGTGTCGCCGGCACCCTGCCGCTGTCCGATCGCCTGCGCGCGCTCGGGCGCGATGCCGCGCGGCACGAGATCGAGCGGATGGCCGACCTGATGGAAAGCGAGCCGATCGGGCTGCAATTCGGGCTGGTCTCCGGTGCGGAACCCAACGGCCCGTTCATGCTGCTGCGCACCCCGGAGCGCGCTTCGCTCGCGATCAACCCGTTCGCGACCGACGCCGCGCCGAACGCGCAGACCGGGGTTGCAATGATCACCAGCGCCGAGGATGCGGTGATGACCCATCAGCGCATCGCCGAAGCCACCTGGCGCGACGCGGTCAAGGGCCCGGCGGCGGCGAAGCAGATTCACGCCCTGCTGGCCGCCATTCCGGCCTGAGCAAGCGTTCCTTCCCTCATCCGGCACGCGGGGAGACAAGTTTTCCTCCGCGCGCTACACCGCGCCCATGGATCACCTGATTTCGACCGAACAGCTCGACCATGACCGCGCCGATCCGGCGCTGATCCTGCTCGACGCATCGTTCTACCTGCCCGCCGAGACGCAGAACGCCCGGGCGCTGTTCGCCGAAGCGCATATTCCGGGTGCGACGTTCTTCGACATCGAAACCATCGCCGATCGCGCCTCGTCCTTGCCGCATATGGTGCCGCGCGCGGCCGACTTCGCCGAAGCGGCCGAAGGCTTCGGCATCTCGAACGCCAGCCGCGTGGTGGTCTACGATCAGCGCGGCCTGTTCTCGGCCGCACGGGCATGGTGGATGTTCAGGCTGTTCGGCCACGATGCGGTGCGGGTACTCAACGGCGGCTTGCCGAAATGGCGGGCCGAAGGCCGGGCATTGGCAACGGGAGAAGCAACCGCCAGACCGCGCGGACGTTTCACGCCGCGCCTGCGGCCCGATCTGTTGCGCGATCGCGCCGCGATCGCGGCGAATCTCGCGGCACAGGCGGAAACCCTGCTCGACGCCCGCGCGGCGGGACGATTCTCCGGCGCCGTGCCGGAGCCGCGCCCCGGCATGCGCGGCGGCCATGTGCCGGGCGCCCGATCGCTGCCCTTTACCGACCTTCTCGGAGCCGACTTCACGCTGAAACCGCAAGCCGCCCTGCGCGCCGCCTTCGAGCAGCGCGGCATCGGCCCGGAAAGCCGCCCGGTGACCATGTGCGGCTCGGGCGTGACTGCGGCGGTGCTCACCCTCGGACTGGTTTGCGCGGGACTGCCGATGGGCGCACTCTATGACGGATCATGGGCGGAATGGGGCGGTGCGGCGGATACGCCGATCGAGACGACAGCATGAAGACCGATCGATTCGAGACGAAACTGGCACTCGCCGCGCGCCGGCCGGTCAAATCCCACGGCTTCGTCAACCCGAAGCTGGTGCGCGGCTCGACCGTGCTCTATTCGGATTGCGCCGAACGCCGCGCGATCGGCAAGCGCCGGCTGGAGCAGGAAGAAATCTACGGGCTGTACGGTACGGAAACCCATTTCGCGCTCCAGTCGATGGTCGCCGAAATCGAGGGCGGAACCCACTGCCAGATCGTCTCCTCCGGCCTCGCCGCCGTCACCGTGCCGCTGCTCGCCTATCTAAAAGCGGGCGATCACGTGCTGATGCCGGATTCGGTCTATGGCCCGACGCGGCAGTTCTGCAACGGCACGCTCAAGCGCTACGGCATCGAGACACAGTATTACGATCCGCTGATCGAGGAAGCCGCGCTGCGCGCGCTGATGCGCCCGGAAACCCGCGTGCTGTTCGCCGAAAGTCCCGGCAGCCACACTTTCGAGGTACAGGACGTACCGATGCTCGCGCGCGTCGCCCGCGCGCATGGCGCCAAACTGTTCATGGACAATACCTGGGGCATCCGCACGTTCCAGCCGTTCCGCCACGGCGTCGACGTGTCGATCCAGGCGCTGACCAAGTATGTCGGCGGCCATTCGGATATCGTGCTCGGCGCCGTCACCGTCGCGACCGACGCGGACTGGGAATGGCTGCGCAACGGCGCGCTCGATCTCGGCCAATACGCCTCGCCGGACGATTGCTGGCTGGCCTTGCGCGGCGCGCGCACGCTCGGCGTGCGGCTCGATCAGCAGGCGGCAAACGCGCTCGCGATCGCGCAATGGCTCGCCGGCCGCCCGGAAGTGCGGCGCGTGCTGCACCCGGCCCTGCCCTCCTGTCCCGGCCACGAATTCTGGAAACGCGACTTCACCGGCGCCTGCGGGCTGTTCGGCATCGTGTTCCAGTCCGAATACGATTACGAAGCGGTCACCGCCATGGTCGATTCGCTGCGCCTGTTCGGCATCGGCGCATCATGGGGCGGCTATGAAAGCCTGGCCCTGCCGACGAGCTTCACCATCACGCGCAGCGAAGGCACCGGCACGTTCGGCGGCGAAATGCTGCGGTTGCAGATCGGGCTTGAACATCTCGACGATCTGATCGCCGATATCGACGCGGGACTTGCCGTGCTGCGCGGCCAGAAGCGGATCGTCTGCGCATCGTCGCCCTGCCTCGCCGACGAGATCCAGGATCTCTATCGCGAAGAGCAGGCGCGATGACCGATACGGTCGCCGAACTGGCGCGGTTCAACGAGGCCGGCCTGATCCCGGCGATCGCGCAGCAGCACGACACCGGCGACGTGCTCATGCTGGCCTGGATGAACCGGGACTCGATCGCGGAAACATTGCGTACCGGCCAGGTCTGCTACTACAGCCGGAGCCGGCAAAAACTATGGTACAAGGGCGAAACCTCGGGAAACACGCAGCGTCTCGTGCAAATGCGCATCGATTGCGACGGCGACACGATCCTGCTTCTGGTCGATCAGACCGGCCCCGCCTGTCATACCGGCGCGCGCAACTGTTTCTATCGAAGCGTCAATTCAAACGGCGAGATCGCATAAAACAGGACACGTCATTGCGAGACGCAAAGCGTCGAAGCAATCCAGATGACGGACGACACCCTCAGACGTGAAAGCTTTCGCCGCAGCCGCAGCGGCCCTTCTCGTTCGGGTTCTCGAAGGTAAATCCAGAGGTAAACTTATCCGTCTTATAATCCATCACGGTGCCGATCAGGAACAGCGTCGCCTTGCGGTCGATCAGCACGGTCACCCCTTTGTCGGTCACCACCTCGTCGGTCGGCGCCGCGTCATCGACCCAATCCATCTGATAGGACATGCCGGAACACCCCTTGGTGCTCACGCCGATGCGCAATTTCTTGCCCGTCTCCGCCTTCGCATAAAGCGCGCTCAGCCGTTCCGCCGCTTCATCGGTCAGTTGCATCAGCGGCGGCAGGCTGCGCTTCGCCGGTTTGATATCCGTTTGTGTCGTGCTCATCGTCACACCGTTCAATACATGTTGAGCGCTAGCCGCGCTTCGTCGCTCATCCGCGATGGGTCCCAGGGCGGGTCCCACACGGTTTCGACATCGACCTCGGCAACCCCCGGCACGGTGCCGACGGCAAGGCGCACCGCCTCGGGCAGTTCCTGCGCGCTCGGGCATGCCGGCGCCGTCAGCGTCATTTCCACCTTCACCCGGCCCTGCTCGATCTCGATCGCATAGATCAAGCCAAGTTCGAAGATATTGACCGGAATTTCAGGATCGTACACCGTCGCGATCGCGGCGATCACCGCGTCTTCGGTCACCACCGGCGCGGTCTCGCCATCCGGCGTCCAGGTCGTCACCGGCTCGGATTTCATGAGATTGTCATCCATGACGATGCTCCGTCTTGCCGAGTGCGGCGCGCAGCGCCTGCCACGGCAGGGTCGCGCAGCGATGCCGCGACCGATATGTGTGCACGCCGGATAGCGCGCGCAAGTCGGCGAAATCGGGCCGGTCGGGCGTATTGCCGGTCGCGATCATCGTCTCGAACGCGTCGGCGAGTTCGCCGATTTCATCCTGACTTTTCCCGATCACCGCATCGCCCATCAAATCGGCGGCCGAGATGCAGATCGCGCAGCCGCGCGTCTCGTGGCTCAACGCGCCGATCCGGTTCCGGTCGCGCCTGATGCGGACATGCACGCGATCGCCGCACATCGGGTTGTCACCCTCCGCCTCGGCGTCGAACGCCGCGAGCGACCCGGCATGGCACGGCGCGCGGGCGCGCTCCATGATGAGGTTCTGGTAAAGATCCTCGATGCTGGCAACGTCCTGCATCAACCGAATACCTGCTTGACCCGGCGCAGCCCTGAAACGAGCGCATCGATTTCGCCATGCGTGGTATAGACGCCGAACGAGGCGCGCGCCGTGCTGTCCTGCCCCAGACGGCGTGTCAGCGGCTCGGCGCAATGGTGCCCCGCGCGCACCGCGATGCCCTGCTTGTCGAGCAAGGTCGCCACGTCATGCGCATGCACGCCGTCCAGCGTGAACGCCACCACCCCGCCGCGATCCTGCGCGCGGCCAAGCACGTGCAGCCCGTCGATATCGGACAGAACGGCAAGCGCGTGATCGGTCAGGCTGCGTTCATGCGCCGCGATCGCCTCGAAGCCGATCGCATTCACATAGTCGATCGCGGCACCAAGGCCGATGGTTTCGATAATCGCGGGCGTGCCCGCCTCGAACCGATAGGGCGGCTCGGCCCAGCTCGATTTTTCGTAGGAAACGCTGCGGATCATGTCGCCGCCGCCGAGGAACGGCGGCATCGCCTCCAGCAATTCGCGCTTGCCGTAGAGCACGCCGATCCCGCTCGGCCCGTAGAGCTTGTGGCCGGAAAATACATAGAAATCCGCATCGATCGCACGCACGTCGACCGCGCGATGCACCGCCGCCTGCGCGCCGTCGAGCAGGATCCTGGCGCCATAGGCGTGCGCGAAGGCGGCGAGCCGTTCCACCGGGGTATAGGTGCCGAGCACGTTCGACATATGGGTTATCGCCAGCAGCCGCACCCGGCCATCGGCGAAATTCCGCTCCAGATCGTGAAAGTCCAGTTCGCCGGCTTCGGTGATCTTGGCGATGCGGAGCTCGATGCCATGAGAATCACGCAGCATCTGCCAGGGTACCAGATTGGCGTGGTGCTCCATCTCGCTGACCACGACGGCATCGCCGGGCTGGAGCACGGTGCGGCCATAGCTGTGCGCGACGAGGTTGATCGCCTCAGTCGCATTGCGCACGAACACGATCTCCTCACGCGCGGCGTTCAGGAAAGCGGCAACCTTGTCGCGTGCGCCTTCGTAATCGTCGGAGCAGCGTTCGCTCATCCAGTGCAGGCCGCGATGGACATTGGCGTAGCGCGTCTCCATCGTGCGCACCATCGCATCGATCACCGCGCGCGGCTTCTGCGCCGAAGCGGCGCTGTCGAGAAACACCAGCTTCCTGCCGTGAACGCGCTCCGCGAGGATCGGGAAATCCGCGCGGATTCGTTCGACGTCGAAACCGATCCGTTCGATGGCGACGCTCATAAGACACCCTTTCGCCACCAGGCGTCGATGGCGTCTTCGAAAAGACGATGCGCCGTCGCGTCGGTCACCGGCTCCAGCGCCTCGTCGAGAAACGCGCGGATCAGCATCGCCCGCGCTTCCGCCTCGGGAATTCCGCGGCTGCGCAGATAGAATACCTGTTCGGGATCGAGCGCGCCGATGGTGGCCCCGTGGCTGCACTTCACGTCGTCGGCGAAAATCTCAAGCTCGGGCTTGCTGTCGATCTCGGCGTCGGGCGAAAGCAGCAGCGCCTGATTCATCTGATAGCCGTCGGTTTTCTGGGCGATCCGCGCAACCTCGATCCGCCCCTGGAACACCCCGCGCGCGGCACCCGACAGCACCGATTTCACCGTCTGGCGCGACGCGCAGTTCGGCGCGTCATGGGCGACGATGGTAGTGATGTCGCCATGCTGCGAGCCGGTCAGAAGCTGTGCCGCGTTCAGGTGAACATCGGCCTTGGCGCCGGCCAGCGTCGCGTGGGTTTCGTTGCGGCTGAGCCGAGCGCCGCAGTTGAGCGTGAACGAATCATAGCGCGCGCCGGACGCAAGATCGGCGAAGATCGTCGCGACATGAACCGCCGCCATCGCCTCGTCCTGCAGCCGGTAATGACGCAGCACCGCACCTTCGCCCAAAGCGATCTCGACCACCGGATTATGCAGATATTCGCCCTCGCCGCGCGCGATCTCGATCAGCGTCAGCGCAGCGCCGGCACCAAGCCTGATGCGATGGCGCGGCGCGATCGCAGCCTGGTGCGCCGCGTGCGCGATCGAGACCAGAAGCACCGTGCCGGCATCGACGGATTCGGCGATATCGAGCACCGCGCCATCCTGCGCGAGTGCCGCGTTCAGCGCGACCATCGGCTGATCGCGCCCTTCGGTCAGCGCCGCATCGCTGGCATAGCAGCCGAGGCCGGGCATTTTCGTGGACAGATCTTCCGCGAAACGCCCATTGACGAACACGATGCGCGGCAGATCGGTTTCCGGGATCAGTCCCGCGACCGAACCGGCTTCCGCCGGCAAGGCGAGATCGAAACTCTTCAGCCGCGCATTCAGATCGGTGTAGTGCCACGCCTCGTCGGCGCGAGTCGGCCAGCCCGTGGCACGAAACCGCGCGGCCGCCCGTGCGCGCCGGGAAACGGCTCCCGGTAGCGCCGCCAGATCGATCCGATCGAGAAAATCGCCGGCGTTCATGCCGCCTCCAGCCCGGCATAGCCGCGGGCTTCGAGTTCGAGCGCGAGTTCCGGGCCGCCCGACCGTACGATGCGCCCGGCGGCGAGAACATGAACCCGGTCCGGCACGATATGATCGAGCAGGCGCTGGTAATGGGTGATGACGAGTGCCGAGAAATCCGGCCCGCGCAGCGCGTTCACCCCGTCGGCGACGATTTTCAGCGCATCGATATCGAGGCCGGAATCGGTCTCGTCGAGCAGCGCCAGGGAAGGTTTCAGCAGCGCCATTTGCAGGATCTCGTTGCGCTTCTTCTCGCCGCCGGAAAACCCGACATTGACGTTGCGCTTGAGCATGTCGTCCGGCATGTGCAGCAGCTTGATCGCGGCCCGCGCCTCCTTGAGGAACGCCACCGCATCCAGTTCCTTCTCGCCGCGCGCGCGGCGCACCGCGTTCAGCGCCGTGCGGATGAAATTCGCATTGCCCACGCCCGGCAATTCGACCGGATATTGGAAGGCGAGAAACAGGCCGGCAGCGGCACGCTCCTCCGGCTCGATCGCCAGAAGATCGCGGCCATTGAAGGTCACGCTGCCGCCGGTGACTTCATAGCCCTCGCGCCCCGAAAGCACGTAGGACAAAGTGGATTTTCCCGCGCCGTTCGGCCCCATGATCGCGTGAATCTCGCCATCCGGCACGGTCAGATCGATCCCGCGCAGGATTTCCTTGTCGTCGATCGTCGCGGTCAGTCCCTTGATTTCAAGCATATCCGTTCCTCAACCCACCGAGCCTTCGAGCGACACGGCAAGCAGCTTCTGCGCTTCCACCGCGAACTCCATCGGCAATTCCTTCAACACATCGCGGCAGAAGCCGTTGACGATCAACCCCACCGCATCCTCTTCAGACAGACCGCGCGAGCGGCAATAGAACAACTGATCCTCGGCGATTTTCGAGGTCGTCGCTTCGTGTTCCACCTTCGCGCTCTGATTGCGGCTTTCGATATACGGCACCGTATGCGCGCCGCACTGATCGCCGATCAACAGGCTGTCGCACTGGGTGAAGTTCCGCGCGCCATGGGCACGCGGCATGATCCGCACCAGGCCGCGATAGGTGTTGTTGGAGTGGCCTGCCGAAATGCCTTTCGAGATGATCGTGCTGGTCGTATTGGGAGCAAGGTGAATCATCTTGGTGCCGGTATCGGCCTGCTGGAAATTGTTGGTCAGCGCGACCGAGTAGAACTCGCCGGTCGAGCCCTCGCCCTGCAGGATGCAAGACGGGTATTTCCAGGTGATCGCCGAGCCGGTTTCCACCTGGGTCCAGGAGATTTTCGAATTCCGCCCCCGGCACGCGCCGCGCTTGGTGACGAAATTATAGATCCCGCCGCGCCCCTGCGCATCGCCCGGATACCAGTTCTGCACCGTGCTGTATTTGATCGAGGCCTCGTCGAGGGCCACCAGCTCAACCACCGCCGCGTGCAACTGGTTTTCGTCGCGCATCGGTGCGGTGCAGCCTTCGAGATAGGAAACGCTCGCACCTTCCTCGGCGATGATCAGCGTCCGCTCGAACTGGCCGGTATTGCGCGCATTGATGCGGAAATAGGTGGAAAGCTCCATCGGGCAGCGCACGCCGCGCGGAATGAACACGAAACTGCCATCGGAAAACACGGCACTGTTCAGCGCTGCGAAATAGTTGTCGCCCGCCGGCACCACGCTGCCGAGATATTTGCGCACAAGGTCGGGATGCTCGCGCACCGCCTCGCTGATCGAACAGAAGATCACGCCCACTTTGGCGAGGCTTTCGCGGAAGGTGGTCGCCACCGAAACGCTGTCGAACACGGCATCCACGGCAACGCCGGCGAGTGCCGCCCGCTCGTTCAGCGGAATGCCGAGCTTGTCGTACATGCTGATCAGTTCGGGATCGACATCGTCGAGCGATTTCGGCGCCGGACGCTTCGGCGCCGCGTAATAATGCAGATCCTGATAGTCGATTTTCGGATGATGGATGCGCGCCCAATGCGGGTCTTCCATCGTCAGCCATGCGCGATAGGCTTTCAGCCGCCATTCGAGCAGCCATTCCGGCTCGCCTTTTTTCGCCGAAATCAGCCGCACGATATCCTCGTTCAGCCCTTTCGGCGCGAATTCCATCTCGATATTCGTCTCGAAACCGAATTTATAGCCGCCACCGGCGAGCCGGTCGATGGTTTCGATCGTTTCAGTAACCGCGGGCATGATATCCTCTATTCGACGATTGAAGTCGCAAGCGGCGTCGGTTCCGCGCCGGCCTCGAAGCGCAATGCCCTGGGAAGCGAAGCGCTCTGCATGTCGGCGAGCGTGATGCTTGCCAGCGCCTCGCTGATCGCGTCATTCACCACGCCCCAGCGCCCCGCCATCGGGCAAAGCGGCTGGCTTTCGCACGACAGCCCCGCCCCTTCGACGCAGGCGGTCATCGCGATCGGGCCATCGATCGCCACGATCACGTCCGCGACCGGGATGGCGGCGAGCGACCGGATCAGCCGATAGCCGCCATGCGCCCCGCGCTGGGATGCAACGAGGCCGCTCTGCGCCAAGCTCTTGAGAACCTTGGCGACGGTGGGTTCGGGTATCCCGGTGGAAGCGGCGATGCTCGGCGCGGTCTCGACCTTATCGGCCTGCGCGAGCCGCACCAGCACCACCACCGCATAGTCTGTCAGGCGCGATAATCTCAACATGGCTCACTCGATTGCGGACAAACCCGGTCCTGTTTCCGAAATGGGCCATCGCAGCGCGTCCGTCAAGGCCGATTCGACCCTTGATTTGGTTGAATCAGGCCTGCCCGCCCGCCGCCGGTTCGAGAATCCGCCGGACCGCCGGCACCAGCGCAGCCGCGTCGTCGATCATGATCGGCGCTTCGGCGCGGCCGTAGCCCCAGGTGACGAAAATCGCCGGCACCTCAAGGCCGGCGGCGGTCGCCAGATCGTTGGGATGATCGCCCACCATCACGGCGTGGTGTTTCGGTGCGCCCAGTCCGTCCAGCACGGCGGCCAGATGGCGCGGATCGGGCTTGCGATAAGGTGTTGCGTCGCCGCCGATCACCACGCCGAAAAATCGCTCCAGACCGAGCGCCGACAGCACTTTTCGCGCCGAAGCCTCCGGTTTGTTGGTGCACAGGCCGAGCCGGTAGCCGAGCGATGCCAGGGACGCGACCGCTTCCGGGATGCCCGGATAGGGCTCGGTCAGATCGGTCACATGCGCCTCGTAATCGGCGAGAAATTCCGCCTCGTCATCCTCGCCCGGTTCGAGGCTGCGGGCGGCATAGCCGCGTTTGAGCAGCATCCTGGCACCATCGCCCACCATGGGGGCGACATCGGCGCGCGCGATCGGTCCGGTATTATGGCGCGCGAGCGAGCGGTTGAGCGCCGCCGCGAGGTCCGGCAGGCTGTCGATCAGCGTGCCGTCCAGATCGAACACCACCGCCCTGGCATCATTCATGACATACTCCGAAACCCGATGTGACACGCCAACCCTTTGACACAGGCCGGCGCGCGGGGCTACCGCTTCGCGCATGCAACACGTCGCCGTGATCCTCGCCGCCGGCCTCGGCACCCGCATGAAGTCGAAACTGCCGAAAGTGCTGCACCGGATCGCGGGGGTGCCGATGCTGTCGCACCTCATCCGCGCGGCGGAGCCGAAATTCGACCGGATCGTGGTGGTCACCGGCCCGGACATGAAGACGGTTGCCGAGGCCGCCGCCCCGCACGAGGTCATCGTCCAACACGAGCGCCGCGGCACCGCCGATGCCGCTCGCGCCGCCGCCGGCCGCTTCGGCGACGGCGTGGTGACGATCATCTATGGCGACAACGCGCTCGTCACCGGCGCCACGCTCGGCCGGCTTCGCGCGCGGCTGGCCGATGGCGACGCGGCGATGGCCCTGCTCGGCACCCGCCCGCCCGAACCCGGCGCGTATGGCCGTATCGTGGGCGATCCCGGTTTCGCGACGCGCATTGTCGAATACGCCGAGGCGACCGAGGCCGAGCGTGCCATCCCGCTCTGCAATGTCGGCGGGTTTTCCGCCCGTGCCGATAATCTGCGCCGCTGGCTGGGCAAGATCGGCGACGCCAATGCGAAGGGCGAATTCTACCTCACCGATCTGGTCGCCGTCGCCCATGCGGAGGGTGCGCGCGTCGCGGTGATCGAGGCGCCGTGGGACGAATGCCGGGGGGTGAATTCCCGTGCCGAACTTGCCGCCGCCGAGGCAACGATGCAGGCGCGGTTGCGCGCGACGGCACTCGCCGCCGGCGTGACCATGACCGCACCGGAAACCGTCTTCTGCTCCGCCGATACCGCATTCGCCCCGGATGTCGTGGTCGAGCCGCATGTGGTGTTCGGACCCGGCGTGCTGATCGAGGAAGGGGCGACGATCCGCGCCTTTTCGCATCTCGAAGGCTGCACGATCGGGCCGGGCGCGATCATCGGCCCCTACGCGCGGATCAGGCCGGGAAGCATTGTGGGGGATGGTGCGCATGTCGGCAATTTCGTCGAGTTGAAAGCGGCGCGGCTCGGTGCCGGGGTGAAGGCCAACCATCTCACCTATCTCGGCGATACCGAGATTGGCGCGCGCAGCAATATCGGCGCCGGCACCATCACCTGCAATTACGATGGCTATGCGAAACATCGCACGACAATCGGCGCGGATGTGTTCGTCGGCTCCGATGTCGCCCTGGTGGCACCGGTTTCGGTGGGCGACGGCGCCATCATCGGCGCGGGCAGCGTCATCACCGAGAATGTCGAGGCCGATGCGCTGGCCATCGCGCGCGGCCGTCAGGTCACGAAATCCGGCCGCGCGGCCACGATCCGATTAACAAAAGGAAAACACTGATGTGCGGCATCGTCGGCGTTATCGGCAAGGACGCGGCGGCGCCTTTGTTGCTCGATGGCCTCTCCCGCCTCGCCTATCGCGGCTATGACAGTGCCGGAATTGCCACACTGGTGAACGGAAAGATCGACCGGCGCCGCGCCGAGGGCAAATTGCGCAACCTCGCGGGAGCGCTTGAGGCCCGTAAGCTCGACGGCGCCACCGGCATCGGCCACACGCGCTGGGCGACGCACGGCGCCCCCACCGAGGCCAACGCGCATCCGCACGGTACCGATCGGGTCGCCGTGGTGCATAACGGCATCATCGAGAATCATGCCGCGTTGCGCACCGAACTTGAAGCCGAAGGCCAGGTTTTTCTAACCGAGACCGATACCGAAACCGTGGCGCAACTGGTCGATCTGCATCTCGCGCGCGGCATGGCGCCGATCGAGGCCGCCGCCGCCACATTCCGCAAACTCGAAGGCGCCTATGCGCTTGCCTTGATCTTTGCCGATCACCCGGAGTTGATCATCGGCGCGCAGCGTGGCGCACCTCTGGCGGTTGGTTATGGCGAAGACGAAATGTATCTCGGCTCGGACGCGCTGGCGTTAGCGCCACTGACCCGCCGCATCGCCTATTTGCAGGATGGGGATTGGGTGATCGTTTCCCGCACCGGCGCGGAATTCCGCGACGAGGCGGACCGCAAGGTGGAACGGGAAATCAAGCTGACGCGCCTGACCGGCGCCTCGATCGGCAAGGGCAATTTCCGTCACTTCATGGAAAAGGAACTGCACGATAACCCGGTGATGATCGGCGACACGCTCAACCGGATGATCGATCCGGCGACGCGGATGCCGGTGCTGCCCGATCTCGCGATCGATCTCGCCGCGATTCCGCGCATCACCATTTCGGCCTGCGGCTCGGCCTTCTATGCCGGGCTGACGGCGCGTTACTGGCTGGAGGAATACGCCCGCATCCCGGTCGATGCCGATGTCGCCAGCGAATTCCGCTATCGCGCCCCGCCGCTCGCGCGCGACCAGCTCGGCCTGGTGGTCAGCCAGTCGGGCGAAACCGCCGATACCATGGCCGCGTTGCGCTACATGAGGCAGCTTGGCTGCAAGGTCATGTCGGTGGTCAACGTGCCGGAAAGCACGATGGCGCGCGAGAGCGACCTCTTGCTGGAAACCATCGCGGGGCCGGAAATCAGCGTGGCGAGCACCAAGGCCTTCACCGCGCAACTCACGGTGCTGGCCGGCTTCACCCTGGCGCTCGCCCGCGCGCGCGGCACACGCGACGATGCGACGATCGGCGCCCTCGTCTCGGCACTGATGGAACTGCCGGCCAAGGCCGCACAGGTGCTCAACGACGACGAGATCATCCGCGCGCTGGCCGCCGAGATCCAGGATGCGCGCGACGTGCTGTTTTTCGGCCGTGGCTCGATGATGCCGATCGCGCTCGAAGGCGCTTTGAAACTCAAGGAACTGAGCTATATCCACGCCGAAGGCTATCCGGCCGGCGAGATGAAGCACGGACCGATCGCGCTGATCGACCCTTCGGTGCCGGTGATCGCGGCGATCCCCTCCGGCCCGCTCTTCGAAAAAACCGCGTCCAACCTTCAGGAAGCGGCGGCGCGTGGCGGGCATATCATCGTGTTCAGCGACAAGGAAGGCGCGGCCAAACTCGCCGGTATCGCCACACGCACGATCATCCTGCCCGATTGCGATCCGTTCGTGGCACCGATTCTGTACGCGATTCCGGTGCAGTTGCTCGCCTATCACGTGGCGATGCTGAAGGGCACCGATGTCGATCAGCCGCGCAACCTCGCGAAATCGGTCACGGTGGAATAGAACGCGGCGGCATCGTCGATATCGCGCAAATGGCGCAGATAGCGGATGCGATGGCCCGCAAAATTGGCGATCGTGTCGTCCAGCGCATGGGAACTCGACCAGCGTACATTGCCGAACGGCGCGGCCGGCCGGCGTCCGGTCATGCCGATCAGCCAGTAGCCGCCATCCATCGCCGGGCCGAATACCGCGTCGCACCCACGCAGCTTGCGTAAACCTTCGCGAATATCGGCCGCACAAATACCGGGAATGTCGCTGCCGATCAGAACCACACGGCGGCGCGGAAACGTTCGGAACGCACGCGCCATTCGCGCGCCGAGATCGCCGCGTCCTTGCCCTATTCTGCGATATCGCGAAGCGAGATCGTCGCGCGCCCGATTCGGCGTGATCGCGATCACCACGTCAACGCCGCGCAAGTCGCGCAATTCGCGCAGCAATCGCGACAATGCGTTCCGATGAAAGCGCAGCGCCTCCCGCACACCGATATCCCGCGCCAGCCGCCGCTTGACCGTGCCGAGGCGCGGCGCGCGCGCAAAGACGATGACCACGGGCCGGCTCATCGCCGATATCGCGCGGCAAGAACCTCCGGGTCCGCGCCCGCGAAAAACCGCGCAAGCCGCCACATATTGCGCGCGGATCGCATGAACCAGCCATCGCGCATATAAGCCGACGCATCGGTCATCGCGATCACGTCCATCGGCGCGAGCCGGTCTCGCCTAAGCGCGCGCGCAAGCGCGACATCCTCCATCAGCGGCAGGAACGGCATGCCGCCGATCAAATCCAGCAGCGTGCGCGGGATCAGAAGCGCCTGATCGCCATAGGGCAGGCCCAGAAACCGGCTGCGCCAGTCAGCGAGTTTCTCGACGATGCGGGCACGCGGATCGGCACTCGCGAAGCGCAGCCTGCCATAATAAGCGAAACATTTTCCGCTCGCGATGGCACGTCGAACGCCCACGCACCAGCCCGGCGCCAGCACGGTATCGGCGTGCAGAATCAGCAGCCATTGTTCCCGGCTCGCCGCGACCCCGGCGGCAATTTGCGCGCCTCGGCCACGTGGTGCGGCGATCACAACCGCGCCCGCCGCCCGCGCGATGTCGCATGTCGCATCGTCGCTGCCACCGTCCGCGACGATGATCTCGCCGATCAACGCGCCGCCCTCGCGCAACGACGCAAGCGTCGCGGGCAGGTGCTCCGCCTCGTTCAGCGCGGGGATGACGACCGCGATCTTACCCCCGTCGCCAGGCATGGTATTTTTCAAGAATTGCGAGTCCCCGCGCGGAGGCGTGCTTCTGCCGCCAGGCACCGGCGACCGCGCGCACCGCCTCGCTCCGCGTGGGATAAGGATAGATCGCGCCGAGCAGTTTTTTCAGACCGAGCTTGTGCTGCATGGCAATGGTGAAGCCGGCGAGCATCTCGCCGGCATCCGCGCCGACGATGGTGGCGCCGAGGATGCGATCCTTCCCCGGCACGGTGAGCACCGAGACGAACCCTTGTGGCGTGCCCTCGATGATCGCGCGATCGAGATCGGCAAGCTCGTAGCGCGTTTCCTCGAACACGATGCCGGCTTCGCGTGCGGCGCTTGCGTTCAGCCCCACCCGCGCGACCTCGGGCGCGGTGAACGTGACCGCGGGCATCGCGCGATAATCCGGCCTGAACCGCCATATGCCCCCAAACAGCGCATTGAGCGCCGCGAAACCGCCCTGATACCCGCCTGCATGGGTGAACTGGAACGGGCCGGACACGTCGCCGCAGGCGAGAATGTTCGGTAATATCGTGCGCAGATACGCGTCGGTCTCGACCACGCCGGCGTCACCCATCGCAATCTCCAGCGCCTCAAGTCCGAACCCTTCGGCGCGCGGCTTGCGTCCGACGGCAACCAGAATGCGGTCAAACGCAATTCTGCTGCTGTTGCCTTGCGATTCGGCGATCAAGGCAAAACCGGCATCGTCCCGGTCAGCTCGCACGGCGCGATGCCCCGTCAGCACGCGCACACCATCGGCGCTCAGCGCGTCGCGGATCATCGCCGATACGTCGTCATCCTCGCGAAGCAGAACACGATCGGCGAACTCCACCAAGGTCACTTCGGCGCCGAGCCGGGCAAACCCTTGCGCCATCTCGCAGCCGATCGGCCCGCCGCCGAGCACGACGAGGCGGCGCGGCAATTCCGCCATATCCCAGATCGTCTCGGAGGTAACGTAGGGCGCCTCGGCAAGTCCTGGAATCGGCGGGATGATCGGTGCAGCGCCCGTCGCGATAATGATGCCGCGCGTGGTGATGATTTCGCCATCGACGCGCACCGACCACGGCGTTTCGATCATCGCCCTGCCCTGCCGCACATCGATGCCCATGGAAGCGTAGCGCGCGACCGAATCATGCGGTGCGATCGCGGTGATCGCTTCACGGATACGCATCCGCGCCTCGGTGAAGCTCAGCCCCTCGCGCGCCGACCGCAGCAGCGATTTCGATGGCACACAGCCGGTATTCAGGCAATCGCCGCCCATGTGCCCGGCTTCGATCAATGTCACCTCGGCGCGCAACGCGTTAGCAACGTAGGCACTGACAAGCCCGGCCGATCCCGCGCCGATCACCACCACGTCGCGGTCGAACCGGCGCGGTCTTTGCCAGCGCGTATAGATACGTTTGCGCGCCAGCGCATCGCGCAGGCGGGTCGCGGCGATCGGCAGGATCGCCAGCAGCAGCAGGCCGATCAGCAGGCGCGGCGGCAGAATTTCCCCGCCCTCGCCAAGCCGTGCCAATCCCACACCCGCGTTCACATAGATGATCGTTCCCGGCAACATGCCGAGCTGGCTCGCCCAGTAGAACCGCTTGAGATCGAGCCGCGTCAGCCCGGCAAGAGTGTTGATCAGCACGAACGGCACTGCCGGTACCAGGCGCAGCGACAGAATGTAGAACGCGCCATCGCGCGCGACGCCGCGATCGACCCGCTCGAACATCGCGGGGAAACGCGATGCCGCCCAATCGCGCAGCAGGAATCGCGACACCAGAAAAGCGATCGAAGCGCCGATGCTCGCCGCGAAAGAGACCAGAACAACGCCTTCCGCAAGGCCGAACAACGCGCCGGCGCCAAGCGTCAATGCGGCCGCACCGGGCACCGACAGGCCGGTCGCTACCACATAGAGCGCGAAATACAGCGCAAAACTCTCGACCGGATGCAATGCGATGAACCGTCCGAGTAGGGCCAGATGCGCGCGCAACGCGGCAACGGTCAAAACGTGCGCGCCACCCAGCGTGAAGAACAGGACGAAGACGATCGCGATCGCGCCCGCCGCGAACCAGCGCAACCAGGATCGACGTATGGATCCGCTCATCGTGCGCCCGAGCAGGATGCGCCGCCGAAAACGCAGAATTGCGCGCAATGCCGGTGATCGATCGTCACCGCGCGAGATGCTTCGCGCAGCGTCGTCCCCAGGCTGAACCGCTCCTCATAGGGCAGCAAGGTGCAGGAGACGATTTCGGGCATCGCACTGCCCTTGCGATGCACCACCATGCGCGAGGTGCGGCACATCGCATCCCGCCCGCGCCGGCGCATCGCCCGCCACGCCGTCTCGGTGACGATCGGTACCGTGCCGGTCCCGGTCATCTCGGGAAACAGCACGAATGCGGCTGGATCGGATGCATCGATCGGGATGTCCAGGACGTTGAAAAGCGCCGCGAACCCCGCGCGCATCGCGGCCTCGTCCTCGGTGCCGGAATCGAGCCTCGCCGCGACCGAAAGCGCGAAACCCTCCCGCGCCAGCCAGCGCAGCCCGTCGATCGCCGGTGTCCAGGTCGCATCGCCGCGCAGCCGTTCATGGCCAGCCTGCGTGTAGTGGTCGAGCGAAACCCGAATCGCGAGGCGCTGCCCATGTGCCGCGCGCAACGCGCGCAGCGCATCGCCATGGCGCCGCATCGGGCGCATCGCATTGGTCAGCACCAGCGCCCGATAACCGCGTGTCAGCGCGGTTCCGATCATCGCGACGATGTCGGGATTCATGAAGGGCTCGCCGCCGGTAAAGCCGATTTCCCGCAGGCCGGGATACAGTCCCGCCGCCTCATCGAGAACGGTCTCGAACGCGGCGCGGGTAAGATAGATCAGCCGGTCGTTGCGCGGATTGCTCTCGATATAGCAGCCTTCGCACGCGATGTTGCACAAGGTTCCGGTATTGAACCAGAGTGTTTCCAGCGCGTCGAGTTCGACCGAAGCGGGCGGACTATCGGACAATCCGGCGGAAGCGGCCGGCGCCGTCTCGGGCCAGGCGATCGGCTCGGGGCTCAGGGGCGTCGCGGTCGCCGCCTGCTCGGCGATGGGCAGAATGTCGAAACTCGGCCAGATGCCGGTCTCGATCGCATCCGCGTAGTCTTCCGGCAGCCCCGCCGCGCGCATCGCCGCCGCCGCCGCGCGATAATCGTAGCCGAGCGGATGGACCGCGAGCGAAAAACCATCGCGGCGCGGCGTGAGTATCGAATACCAGCCGCGCGACGTGCCGTCGTTCGCCGGCAGGCCGATCGCGCCGGCATTGTGCCAGATCCGCCCGCCGACGATGCGGGTGAACCCGAGCCCGCAATGCCCGCCGATCACGCCGTCGGTGCCGGCAAGTGCAATCTCGGCGGCGAACCCGGCGTCATCGTCTGAAGCGAACAGGAAGCGGTTGATCCGGCTCGGCGCGCCGTGGACGATGGCGAGCCGCCGGCCGCCGATGATCAGGTCGATCCGGCGCGGCAGCATTGCCATGAACCGCCGCGCCTCGTCGGTGATCCGCGCCGCCGCGAAATCGAACCAGGCGGCGGAGAGCCGGTCGCACGCACTGCCGGAAACAAAACCGCAGCCGCAATCCGCCGCGCCAGCCGCGAGCTGCTCCTCGCAATTGCCCATCACGATCGCCACACCGGCACCGCGCAGCCGGTCGAGCGTCGCTCTCGGATCGGCGCCATAGGCGATCACGTCCCCGGTGCAGATGATGCGCGCGGGCGGAATACCGTGCCGATCGGCGGCTGCGAGTAGCGCTTCGGTCGCCTGCAGATTGCTGTAGCTGCCGCCGAACGCCAGCACCGGCTCGTCGGCGTGAATCACCGGCATGTCGGACGGAAGCGCGAACGCGGTGGCGTCAGGCATCGGCGATGGTTTCCAATGCAAGCCCGCGCGCCTCGATCCCGCCGCCAAACCGCCAGACCAGGATCACCGCGGCACCCAGAAGCCAGAACCCGGCGAGCAGCAGCAATGCCGCCTTCATGCTGAAACTCCCGGCATAGGCGACCAGAAACGGCGAAGCCATGGCGCCGATCCGTCCCACCGCGACGCTCGCGCCGATCCCGGTGGCGCGCAGCGTCGTGGGGAAAAGTTCGGAAAAGGTCGGATAGGCGGCGATCCAACTTCCGGTGGCAAGGCAATTGACCAGGGCGAACCCGGCCATGATCGCGCCCGCGCCCAGGCCGGTGATGGCGGCAAAGCCGATCGTGCCGATCGCGGTGGCGAGATAGAAGCCGCCGACGGTCCAACCCCTGCCGATCCGGTCGAGCAGGGCCGCGGCGGCGAAACCGCCCGCCAGCGCGCCGAGGCTGCCGGCAAGGTAGAATACCGGCAGGCGCGCCGCCGGCAGGTGCAGCGCGGGCAGAACGACGATGGGCAGAAAGGCGAACAGCCCGTAATAGCCGGAGGCTTCGGCGAAATCGAGCAGTGCGCCCAGAGCGAGTCGGCCGGGATGGCGGCGGATCAGGGTTGCCAGCATGGCGCCCTGAAAGCCGACCCGCCGGCGGAACGGCGCCGCCTCGGGCGCGGGCAGCCGGGTCAGCCCGGCCTCGATCGCGTCGATCACGGCGTGCGCCTCGTCCGTCCGGTCCACCGCGATCAGCCAGCGCGGGCTTTCAGGCAGATGCCGGCGCAGCCATGCCGCCGACAGGGCGATCACCCCGCCGAAACCGAACACCACACGCCAGCCGAGATCGGGCGGCACGGCGGAGAGCACCAGCCAGGACAGGAGCGCGGCGGCGAGGCTGCCGACCGGCCAGAAATTCAGCACGATCGCGGCGGCGCGGCCGCGCGAGCGGCTCGGCACCAGTTCGGTGATCGCCGCGTTGATCGCGGCATATTCGGCGCCGACCCCGATGCCCGCGAGCAATCTCAGGGCGAGAAGCGCCGCGAGGCTCGGGGCAAAGGCGGCGGCGAGCGTCGCGATGCCGTAGAGAACCAGGCTCGCGAGAAACACGCGGCGGCGGCCATACCGGTCGGAGAGAATGCCGAACCCGGAAGCGCCGAGCATCAGCCCGGCAAACCACGCGGCAAGGATCACGGACATCGCGTCGGCACCGAGATGGAACCGGCTGCGCAACGCACCCAGTACATTGCCGATCAGCGTGACCTCGAACGCATCCATCGCCCAGCCCATGCCGAACAGCAGCACCACAACGGTATGAAACCGGTTCCAGGGCAGATCGGCGAGCCGGGCGAGGGCCGGGCCGGAACGAGCGGATTGATCGGTATCGGTCATGGCGGCGGCTCCGGTCCCTCGGTCGATGCAACCGGACCATACAGGCGGAAACCATCCGCGTCCCCTGGAGTATTCGCCATCCCATTATTTTTACCCACACGATGATGATCCGGCGCAAGATGCGTTATCCTGCTTCAAGCCGCGCCGATCGCGCAAAACGGAGAGTGCGCCATGCCGAACGCTTTCGCCCGCCTCTGCCTCGGCTTCGCCGCCGGGGTGATCTCGGTTCTCGTCTTCCATCAAGGCATGTGGGAAGCCTTGCATCTGGCCGGCATGATGCCGCCGCCCTACCCGACCGGCCCGGTGCCGCCGTTCGGCGTGCCGGCGATTCTCGATATGTGCTTCTGGGGCGGCGTATGGGGTGCGGCGTTCGGGTTGGTGCTGCCCGCCTTGCCGCGCGCGCCGCTCTGGGTGCTCGGGCTCGGGCTCGGCGTCGCGGCGGCGCTGACCGGGATTTTCATCGTACCGCTGATCAAGGGGCTGCCGGTGTCGCACAACCTGGCTGCCGGCGTGTTCGAGCGGTCGTTCCTGATCAACGGATGCTGGGGTATCGGCGTCGGGCTGATCCTTCCGCTGCTGATGCGCGGATCATCGCGTCGGCGCGCGCGAATCGCCTGACATCCCTACCCCGACCGTCCGGCGGGCGAAGGCGAAACCGAGCGCATGAAAAAAGGCGCGCTGCGCGGCATCCGCCCCGGCGCCATGACCGCCTTCCGCCTGTTCATAATAGAGCGCGTCATAGCCCATGGCCTGCAGTGTCGCGGCCATCTTGCGCGCATGGCCCGGATGCACCCGATCGTCGCGCCGCGTGGTGGCGATCAACGCCGGCGGATAGTTTTGCTCCGGCACCGCGCATTGATAGGGCGAAATTTCCCGCAAAAATGCCCAATCCTCGGGTTTGTCCGGGTCGCCATATTCCGCGATCCAGGAATGCCCGGCGAGAAGTTTGGTATAGCGCTTCATGTCGAGCAGCGGCACCGTGCAGAAAATCGCGCCGAACGCCTCGGGATGCCTGGTCAGCATGTTGCCGACCAGCAGCCCGCCATTGCTGCCGCCGGCGCCGAGAATGCCGGAAGGCCACGTAAGACCACGTTTGACAAGATCGGCGGCGACCGCGGCGAAATCGTCCTGAGCGATTTTCTTGCCCTCGCGAATCCCGGCTTTATGCCAATCCGGCCCGAATTCGCCGCCGCCGCGAATGTTCGCCTGCACGAATGCGCCGCCTTTCGCGCACCACAGCGCGCCCTGAGCCGCGAGATAACCGGGCGTCAGCGATACCTCGAACCCGCCATAGCCGGTAAGATAGACCGGCCAGCCACCTTCC
Source organism: Acidiphilium sp. AL (assembly GCF_025499445.1). NCBI lineage: Bacteria > Pseudomonadati > Pseudomonadota > Alphaproteobacteria > Acetobacterales > Acidocellaceae > Acidiphilium > Acidiphilium sp. AL. The sequence continues at coordinate 261,172 of NZ_JAIMBZ010000001.1, read as the reverse complement.
GGCGGCGGCGCGTCGGGGCTGACGACGAAATACGGAATCGCCGTGCCGTCCCGCGCGGTGGCTTCATATTGCCGCACCTCCAGGCCCGATGCGTCGAACTGCGGCGGCAGGCGCTTCAGCACCTCCGGCTTCGCGTCCGGGCCGCCGAGCATCAGCGCATCGGGCGCGAGAAATCCGCCCACATCGAACAGAAGCGTCTCGGACTCGGGGTCATCCGGTGCGAGTTGCCGCACATGAACGGCACTGTTCGCCGGCAAACCTTCGATCGGACGGATCCGCCAGCCATCTTCCGCATCGGCGAATTCGATCGTGCTCGCGACATTGTCGAGAATCGCGAGCACGATGCAAAATTTGAGATTGACCCAGCTTTCCAGGGCGCGCCGCGCGCCCGGCGCATATATCACCGCGAAATCGCGCGACCCGGCAAGGAATTTTTCGATGGTGATGGTAAGAAAGCTGCCCGCCGCGAACGTCTTTTCGTTGATAATCCATTCCGACCGGAGGCGGACCAGCATTCGCCGGTGCCCGATATCGATATCGGCATCGATCGGAAGATCGAGTTTCACGCGCGGGCCCCCGTCCGGCTGGTAATGATACTCGGCCCGATAGAATTCGATGGTTCGGACGAGCAGCGTGAAACGGTGCGCCGGATCATGGCTCCGATAGACCGAAGCGGCTATGTCGGTCGGCTCGACCTCGAACACGATGGGCGCGTCTTCCAGCCGGGTGCCGCGCCGCCAGCGCCGCACCGTGCGGGCATAGCCCGATTCGGTGGTATCGCCGCCATGGGCTGTCGCGATCAGGATCGTGTCGGGATCGTCCCAGACCGCCGAGGTTTTGGCGACCGGCACGATAAATCCATCGCTCGTGAAACGCCGTGCGGCAAGGTCGAATTCGCGCAGCATTCCGGCGTCCGACCCTCCGGCCGACAGATGGATCAACGCCCGGTCATGGGCGGGTGGCAGGGTTTGCGCGCCGTGCCAGACCCAGCTTTGGCTCTCCCTGTCGCAGAGTTCGTCGAGATCGAGCAGGATGTCCCAATTCGGCGTTTCGTGCCGGTAGTCGTCGAGCGTCGTGCGCCGCCAGACGCCGCGCTTGTGGCCGGTATCGGTCCAGAAATTATAGACCTGTCCGCCGCGCTGGACGATGGCGGGGATGCGCGTGTCGGCGTCGTAAATCGCGGTCAGCGCGGCTTTGTCGGTGTCGAAACCGGCATCGCAGAGCCGTTCGCAGGTGCGCCGGTTCTGCGCCTCGACCCAGGCGACAGCGCGGTCACCATCGATCTCCTCAAGCCAGAGATAGGGGTCGTCGAATTCGGCGATGTCGTTCATCCGCCGATTAGACCGCGCCCCCGCGGCCAGGTCCACCGTGAGGGCGCCGGAATCGGTGATCAGTAACCAGGCCCGCCATTGTAATAGCCGGGCGGCGGCGGCGGGTTATTATTGTAATAGCCGGGCGGCGGCGGAGGCGGGTTGTTATTGTAATAGCCGCCCTGATTGCCGTTACCGCCATTGTAATAGCCGGGCGGTGGCGGTTGCGGCGTGGTCAGCGCGCCGCCGAGCGCACCCACGGCGCCGCCGATCAGCGCGCCGGCCGCCGGGCTGCCGCCGGTCGCTGCCCCGATCGCGGCACCCGCACCGGCGCCGATCGCACCGCCGCCGAGCGCCCTTTGGGTCGGGCTATAGGGGTTGGTGCAGCCGGCCAGCCCGAGCGCGGTCACGATCACCGCTCCGGTCAGGCCGATCCGGCGCGCGCGCCGTGCGTTCATGCTCATGGTCATGGTCTTCTCCTCCATCGAACCACCCATCAGATAGGCACGAATCATGGCCGGCGCAGGGTCGAAATGTGGCAACGCCGCGGGGCCGGCTATCGCCAAGCTGCCTTGCGGCTCGGGGTCAATTCATGGGCGACGAAGAGCGGGCCGACCAGAAGATAGCGAAGATCGTCGAAAAACGAGGGTTTCTGCCCCTCCAGATGATGGCCGACGAACTGGCCGATCCAGGCGAGCACGAAAATCGCCACCGCCGCCGCGAGCCGCTCGCCCGGCGGCACCAGCACGAGCCAGACGACGAGCATCGCCACCATCATCACCGCCATGGTCGCCGCCGCCCGGATGCCCACCGCGCGATCCGGGTCGATCCGGGCGTAATAGACGGTCGCGACGATCATCGCGGCGATGGCGACGAGGATGTTCAGCGCCATCAGCAGCCCGATCACCGCGAACACGATGGCCGGCACGCAGATGCAATGGATGATGACGTTGCGCCGGTCCCGATGGCTTTCCGCGTAATGTGCGAGCTTGGCCTGCAGGGTCGTTTCCATGCCGGGTTCATATCACGGCTGATCCGGCTTGTTTAGTTTTTTGTTCGCAACCGCGCCGGTCACCTGCCCGTTCTTCTTGAACGCGACCGGCAGCACGAAGGCGACCATGGGTGGCGAATTCTTCGGCAATTGCCTGACATGGCCTTTCTGGAGCTGGGCAAGGATTTTCCGGTCCAGCGCCGTGTTGCCCGAGGACCGGGCGACGGAGACCGCGACGATAGCGCCGGCGCGGTTCACGATCATTTCATAGAACCCGACACGGGTGACGCCCGGCTCGCGGAGCAATTGCGCCGCCTGCCGGGCGATCGCCTGTCGCGCGGCGGCGGACAACGCGGGCGGCGGCGCGCCATCCGCCAGGGCGAGGGCGGGCAGCAGCAGCCAGATCAAGGCCAGGCAAACCGGATAGCGCATCGAGAAGCCTTTCGCGATCGTCGAATTACGCTGACATCAAATAAGGCATCCGTCGAATTCGACGACCATCGAACCGAATCCGGGTCCGGGATGGCGGCTCGCAATCGGCCCCGCCGGTCCCCACCTTCCGGTCAGTGTGCAGTCAGGAGGTCAGGATGGGCAAGATTCTTATCGTCACCACGTCGCATACCAGCATTCCGGGCACCGACGACGCGACCGGCGTGTGGTACGAAGAGCTCGCGGCGCCGTATTGCGCCTTCGCCGATGCCGGGTACCAGGTCGCGCTCGCCTCGATCCGCGGCGGCGAGGTGCCGATCGACGCCAGAAGCCTCGCCGAAACGCCGCTGCCCGAGCCGGTCCGGCGCTTCCACGACGATCCCGCCGCGATCGAGGCGGCGCATCACAGCAAGCCCGCCACCAGTGTCGATCCGGGTGATTTCGAGGCGATTTTCCTGCCCGGCGGCCATGGCACGATGTGGGATTTTCCGAACAATCCCGTCCTCGCGACACTGATCGCCACCATGCTGGACGCGGGCAAGATCGTCGCCTCGGTGTGTCACGGGCCGGCCGGGTTCATCGGCGTGACCCGTCTCGACGGGTCGCCGCTGATCAAGGGCCGCTCGATCACCTGCTTTTCCGACAGCGAGGAGCGCGCGGTTCACCTTGAGGACAAGGTGCCGTTCCTGCTGGAAACCACGCTGCGCGGTCTCGGCGCGCAGGTCTCGGTCGGTCCCGATTTCACCCCGCACATCATGGAGGACGGCAATCTGCTGACCGGGCAGAACCCGAAATCCTCCGAACCCCTGGCTCAGGCGGTGATCACCGCGCTGAAGGCGAAGCAGACCAAGGCGGCGTAGCCCTACAATGCTCCGCCTCGGCGGCCCACGGCGGCGCCGAGCCGCAGGCGCAGCGCGTTCAGCTTGATGAATCCGGCCGCGTCCTGCTGGTTGTAGGCGCCCTGGTCGTCCTCGAACGTCACCATGCGGGCCGAATACAGCGAGTTCGGGCTCTCCCGCCCGGTGACGATCACGTTACCCTTGTAGAGTTTGAGCCGCACGCGGCCCGCCACCGAATGCTGGCTGGTGTCGATCAAAGCCTGGAGCATCCGGCGCTCCGGGGAGAACCAGAACCCGTTATAGATCAGCTCGGCGTAGCGCGGCATCAGACTGTCCTTGAGATGCGCCGCTTCGCGATCCAGGGTGATGCTTTCGATCGCGCGATGTGCCGCGAGCAGGATAGTGCCGCCGGGGGTTTCATAGACGCCGCGCGATTTCATCCCGACGAAACGGTTTTCCACCAGGTCGAGCCGGCCGATCCCGTTGTCGCGCCCGAGCGCGTTCAGCCGGGTGAGCAAAGTTGCCGGCGACAGGGTTTCGCCGTTCAGGCCGACCGGATCGCCTTCGGCAAAATCGATGCTGATCTCGGTCGCGATATCGGGCGCGGCTTCCGGGCTGATGGTGCGCTGATAGACGATCTCGTCGGGTTCCTGGGCCGGATCTTCGAGGATTTTGCCCTCCGAGGAGGAGTGCAGCAGGTTGGCGTCGACCGAAAACGGAGCCTCGCCGCGCTTGTCCTTGCTGATCGGGATTTGATGGGCCTCGGCGAATTCGAGCAGCCTGGTCCGGCTGGTCAGGCTCCATTCGCGCCACGGCGCGATCACCTTCACGTCAGGCTTGAGCGCGTAATAGGCGAGTTCGAAGCGCACCTGATCGTTGCCCTTGCCGGTCGCGCCGTGCGCCACCGCGTCGGCCCCGACCGCTTCGGCGATTTCGATCTGGCGCTGCGCGATCAACGGTCGCGCGATCGAGGTGCCGAGCAGATACTGGCCCTCGTAAAGCGCATTGGCGCGGAACATCGGGAACACGAAGTCGGCAGTGAAGGTTTCGCGGAGATCCTCGACGAAAATCTCCTTGATGCCGAACAATTCGGCCTTGCGGCGCGCGGGTTCGAGTTCCTCGCCCTGGCCGAGATCGGCGGTGAAGGTGACCACCTCGGCGTTGTATTCGGTCTGCAGCCAGCGGAGGATGACGCTGGTATCCAGCCCGCCCGAATAGGCGAGCACCACTTTCTTCACGCTCTTGTCGGCCATCGCAACAATTCTCCTCGGCTGGGACGCGACCTATCAGCCGGCTGACGCTCTGCCAAGCGCGGATCAGGTTTGCGTGACCGGCGGTTTCGCGCCGCCGACCAGCCGGCGGACCTTGGCGGCGGTTGCCGGCGTGTTCCAGTCGCCCGCGCCTTCCAGCCGGGCGACCATGTCGCCCTTTCGGTCGATCAGAACGGTGAGCGGAATGCCGTCGACATGAAACGCCGCCAGCGCGCTCGACGAAGGGTCGACCAGCACCGGCAACCCCTCGATATGATGCTTCGCGTAATAGGGCTCGACCGCGCGCGCGCCGCTTGAATCGACCGAAATCGGCAGAACCCTGATCCCGTCGGGCAGCAGCACCTTGTTCAGCGCGGCGAGCGTGGGCAATTCGCGGGTGCAGGGGCCGCACCAGGTCGCCCAGAAATTCACCACCAGCCCCTCGCCGCGATAATGCGCGAGGGTGAGGCGCCGCCCACCCGCGTTCATGAAGTGAAACGGCGGCGGCGGCACCGGCATGATCTCGCCGAGCGCGCCAGCCGCGTCGGGCAGGTCCGAAGCACGGGCGGATTTGCCGAACCCGGCCAGCGAAGCTAATCCTGGCGCTGCCAGACCCGCGCCGATTGCCGCGAAATGCCGCCGAGATAATGTGAGTGCCATGGACCGCCGAACTCCGAAAACCGATATGCCTCCCCCCATCTCTGGCGCGGCATCCGCCCGGCTGCAATGGGCCAATCTGCAATGGGGCGGCCGGTTCGCCGAAGGCCCCGCCGCGATCATGCAGGCGATCAACGCCTCGATCGGTTTCGATTACCGGCTGTGGCGCGAGGATATTGCCGGAAGCCTCGCCCATGCGGCGATGCTGGCGAAGCAGGGCATCATTTCCGAGGCCGACGAAGCGGCGATCCGCCAGGGTCTGAGCGAAATCGGTGCCGCGATCGCGGAGCAGAAATTCACCTTCGATCCGGCGCTGGAGGACATCCACACCAATATCGAGGCCTGGCTGGTCGGCCATATCGGCGAGGCCGGGCGGCGGCTGCACACCGGGCGCAGCCGCAACGACCAGGTGGCGACCGATTTCCGGCTCTGGGTGCGCGCGGCGGTCGATGCGCTGGACGGCCAGTTGCGCGATCTGATGCGCGCCCTGGCCGGGCGCGCGGCGGAACATGCCGCGACGATCATGCCCGGTTTCACCCATCTGCAGACCGCGCAGCCGGTGACGTTCGGGCATCACCTGCTCGCCTATGTGGAAATGCTCGCGCGTGACCGGGGCCGGCTCGCCGATTGCCGGGTTCGGCTGAACGAATGCCCGCTGGGGGCGGCCGCGCTGGCCGGCACCACCTTCCCGATCGACCGGGCGATGACCGCGCGAACGCTCGGCTTCGACCGGCCCACCGCGAACTCGCTCGATTCGGTGTCCGACCGGGATTTCGCGATCGAGTTTCTCGCGGCGCTGTCGATCCTGGCGATGCATCTCTCGCGCTTCGCCGAGGAAATCGTGATCTGGACCAGCGCACCCTATCGATTTGTGCGGCTGTCGGACGCGTTCACCACCGGCTCCTCGATCATGCCGCAGAAGCGCAACCCGGACGCGGCGGAGCTGGCCCGCGCCAAAACCGGGCGGATTTTCGGCGCGCTGACCGGCTTGCTCACGGTGATGAAGGGCCTGCCGCTCGCCTATGCCAAGGACATGCAGGAGGACAAGGAGGCGGTGTTCGACGCCGCCGATGCCGCCGAACTGGTGCTCGCGGCGATGGCGGGGATGGTGCGCGACATGCAGCCGGACCCGGCGCGGATGCGCGCGGCGGCGGGGGCGGATTACGCGACCGCGACCGATCTCGCCGATTATCTGGTGCGCGAACTCGGTCTGCCGTTCCGCACCGCGCATCACGCGACCGGCCGGATCGTGAGCGCGGCCGAGGCTCGCGGGCTGGAGCTGGCGGATTTGCCGCTGGCGGCAATGCAGGAGATCGAGCCGCGCATCACGGAAAAAGTGTTCGAGGTGCTGACCGTCGAGGCTTCGGTCGCCGCGCGCAGCGCCCAGGGTGGCACCGCGCCGGAGAATGTCGCGCGCGAGGCCGCGCGGTGGCTGGAGGCCCTGGCATGAGGCCGGTTCTATTGCTTGCCCTGCTCGCCTGTCTCGCTCTGGCGTCCTGCGGTCGGGCGGGTGCCCCCTCGCCGCCCGGCCCGGCGAGCGCGATCACCTATCCGCACCAGTATCCATCGAACTGACGATGGACGCTCTCGCGCGCGATCGGGAATGGCACCGGCTGATCGCTGCAAGGCCGGGTCTGGCCTGGAACGCAATGGCCGGGCTGGGTTTCGAGGATGTTCCGCTAGCCGCGATCGCGGCGGAGCACGGCACGCCGTGCTGGGTTTACGGCGCCGACACGCTGCGCGCGCGGCTCGCGACCTTGCGCGACGCCTTCGCCGCCGAAGGGCTGGCGCCCGCGATCCGCTACGCGGTGAAGGCGAACGACCATCTGGCGATCCTGTCGGTCCTGCGCATGGACGGCGCGGGCGCCGATGTGACCAGCACAGGCGAATTCGCTCGCGCCGAAGCCGCCGGCATCGCGCCGGGAGCGATGGTGTTCTCGGGCGTCGGCAAACGGTCTGACGAGATCGAACGGGCGATCGGCGCCGGGATCGGCCAGATCAACGTCGAGAGCGCGGAAGAACTCGGCATGATTTCGGCAATCGCATCCGCGATGGGACGGACGACGCCGGTTTCGCTGCGGGTGAACCCCGATATCGAAGCCGGGGCGCATGACAAGATCAGCACCGGGCGGGCGGGCGATAAATTCGGTATCGCCTATAGCGATGCGGTATCGCTCTATCGTCATGCCGCGGCGCTGGCCGGCATCGCGCCTTGCGGGTTCTCCACCCATATCGGCAGCCAGATTTTTTCGCCCGAGCCGTTCGAGGCGGCGTACCGGCGCGTGCTCGATCTGATCGATGCGCTGCGCGCCGACGGGGTTGCGGTCACCCGGCTCGACCTCGGCGGCGGATTTGGGATTCCCTATGACGACGGCATTGCGTTCGCGCTGCCCCCCTACGCGTCGATGGTGCGGCGCGTGGCGGGCAACCGGGGGTTGGAGCTGATCGTCGAACCAGGCCGCTGGCTGGTGGGACCGGCGGGGCTGCTGCTGGCACGGGTAACCCTGGTCAAGCGCACGGCGCAACAACGTTTCGTGGTGCTCGATGCCGGGATGAACGATCTGCTGCGCCCGGCCTTGTACGACGCGCGGCACGGCATCGTGCCGGTGAGTGCCGTGGATGCCGCCGGCGTCGCGCATCCCGCCGAGGTGGTCGGGCCGGTGTGCGAGAGCAGCGACCGGTTCGGCGATTATGCGCTGCCGGAGCTCGCACCCGGCGCGCTGGTCGCGATCCTCGATGCCGGTGCCTATGGGGCGGCGATGAGCAGCACCTATAATGGACGGCCCTTCGCCGCGCAGCTCTTGATCGAGCGTGGAACGCCCCATGTGATCAGGATGCGGCAAGGCATCGAAGATCTATGGCGCGACGAGATCGTGCCCGACCGGCTGGGATAGATGGTCTCCCGCCTCGCCCGGTTGCGCAGGCGGGCGCGCATCGTGCTCTGGGTCGAGGCGCTGGCGATCGCGGCGATGGTGCCGGTCGGGGTGATTGTGCTGTTCCTGATCCTCGCCCTGACCGGTGCGGGCGGCTGGATCGTCGACATTCTGGGGCTGGCCGGGCTGGCCGCGACGGTCTGGCAGGCGTATCGGCGCTTCCGCGCGCCCGAGCCGGCCGCGATCGACCGGCGGATCGAGCGCGATTCGGGGCTGGCGCACCGGCCGATCGCGGCGATCGAGGACCGTCCCGCGCCGCTCGAGGGTGCCGAGGCGCCGTTATGGGCGGCGTATCGCGCGCGGCTGGACCGGGCGATCGCGGGTGCGAAGGTGGGTGTGCCGGCGCCCGATTTCGCGGCGCACGATCCGTTCGCGCTGCGCGCCTTGCTGCTGCTGGGGCTGATCGCCGCCTGGATCGCCGCCGGGCCGCAGGCAGGGTCGCGGCTTGCCGGGCTCCTCGCCCCGCCGCGCCTGTTCGCCGGCCCCGCCATGTCCGTGCAGGCCTGGATCACGCCGCCGCGCTGGACCCGCGGGGCGCCGCGCCTGATCGGCGCGCGGGACCGGATCGTTCATGCCCTGGCCGGTTCCTCGCTCTCGCTGATCGTGACCGGCGCGGGCGGCGGCGCGCCCGCCGCCTGGATCGGCGGGAAACCTCTCGGCTTCGCCACGCTCGACCGGGGCAGCTACCGGGCGACGCAGCCGCTCCTGGTCTCGACGCGCGTGGTTGTCGGGCCGTTCTGGCATCGCGCGGCACGGTTCCGCATCGACGTGACGGCACCCACACCGCCGCTCATCGGTTTCACCGTCCCACCGCATCCCGATGCGGACGGCAGGCGGATCGATCTGTCGTGGCGGGCCGAGAGTCGCTACGGGCTGAAATCCCTGGCATTGCGCTACCTTCCGGTGTCCGCGCCGAATGCGCGCACGGAAAGCGCCTCGCTCGCTCGCGGCAAACGCCTGTCGGGCGCGGCGCGGCTCGACCTGCTTGCCAGCCCCTATGCCGGGCTCGCGGTGTCCGGCCGGCTCGCCGCGATCAATCCGGCCAATCTGACTGGGCGATCGGCGGAGGCGAAATTCACCTTACCGGCACCGCATCTGGTCAATCGCACGGCGCAGGCGCTGGAAGACGTGCGCCGTGCCCTGGCGCTGACCCCGACGCTGCGCCCCGCACTGGCGAAAACGCTCATCGCGATCGGCCAGTCGCCGCCGGGGGCGGTGACGCCGGGAACCGGCAAGGCGATCCGGCGATTCGCCGCGGCTTTCGCCGCCGGCGGCGGCAAGGCCGCGCATCCCGAGGCGCAGCTCTGGACCCTGGTGCAGCGCGCCGAACAGGGCGCGGCATACCGGTCGGCGCAGCAGCTCGACGCCGCGCGGCGCGCGCTGGAACAGGCCCTCGAGCGCGCGCTGGATGGGCGGCCGGAGACCGCGCGCCAGTTGCGCGCCCTGCTCGATCGGCTGAACCGGACCACCGAAGCGCATCTTTCGGCCCTGGCACAGCAGGCACAGGCGCGGAATCAACAAGCGCAGCCGATGTCGATGTCGGCGATCGACCGGCTGGCCCAGCGCATCGCCCATGAAGCGGCTGCCGGAGAAGAAGCGCAGGCGCGGCGCGACATGCGCCGGCTGCGCCACATGCTGAACCAGTTGCAGAACGCCGCGCCGATGAGCGCGGCCCAGGCGGCGGCGCAACGGGCGGAGCAGAACGCCGCCCAGGCATTGTCGCGCCTGATGCGCCGGGAATCCCGGCTGATGGACCGCACCGGACGGCGCAGCCTGCCGCCGATGGGCAATACCGCCGGACAGAAACCCGGACCGCGCAGTCAGGCGCTCGCCCAGGAACAGCAAGGCTTGCAAATGGCCCTGCAGGCGATCCGGCAGGCGATGGCGAATGCCGGCCTGCCCGCGATGCCGGAACTCGGCAACGGCAAGCGGGCGATGGCAGGCGCGGAAGCGCATCTCAAGGCCGGCGACCGCGCGGGCGCGGTGCCGCCGGAACGCGCCGCGATCACAGCATTGCAGCAGGCTTCCGGCGCGCTGCAATCGATGCAGGCGGGGCATGGCACCGGCGGCGGGCCGGTCGGGCTTGGCCGGCATGCGCCGGGCGGCCATGGCGAGTTCGGCAATGAGAATCGTGGCGTGCTGAGCCTGGGCCGGGCCGGCGCGCATTCGGAGGCGCGGCAGATCGAGAACGAACTGATCCGGCGCGACGCCGAGCCCGGCCTGCCGCCGCCGGCGCATCTTTATTACCACCGGCTGCTGGGCAATCGTTTCTGATCGGATCTGGCTGGGGTGGGAGGATTCGAACCTCCGCATGGCGGAATCAAAATCCGCTGCCTTACCGCTTGGCTACACCCCATGCGCGCAAGGTCTGATATGGCGTCGCGCGCCGCTCGGCAAGGGCCGCACGGCAGATGCGGCGTTCGAAGGATGTTCAAGCAGGGCAATCCACGTTAGATGACGTGCGTTTTCCGGGGAGAAACAGAAATGGACCTGATCGCCGCGCGTTTGAACCGCATCAGCCCGAGCCAGACCATCGCGATTTCGACCAAGGCGCGGCAGCTCAAGGCCGCGGGACGCGATATCATCAGCCTTTCGGCCGGCGAGCCGGATTTCGACACGCCCGACCACATCAAGCGCGCCGCGATTGCCGCGATCGAGGCGGGCGAGACCAAATATACCGATGTCGCCGGCACCATGACCCTGCGGAAGGCGGTCGCGGAAAAGTTCAAGCGCGACAGCGGAATCGACTACAAGCCGGAGGAGATCATCGTCTCGACCGGTGGCAAGCAGGTGATTTTCAACGCCATGCTCGCGACCATCGAGGCGGGCGACGAGGCGATCATCCCGACGCCGTGCTGGGTGAGCTATCCCGACATCGTGCAACTGGCCGAGGGCAAGCCGGTCTTCGTTCCCTGCGGCCAGAACAACGGGTTCAAGCTGCGCGCCGAGGATCTGGAAGCCGCGATCACGCCGCGCACCAAATGGCTGATCCTGAACTCGCCGTCCAACCCGACCGGGGCGGCCTATTCGGCGGAGGATCTGCGGCCGATCTGCGATATGCTCCTGCGCCACCCGGATGTCTGGGTGTTCACCGACGATATCTACGAAAAACTGGTCTATGACGGGTTCAGGCCGGCCACCATCGTCGAGGTCGAGCCGCGGTTGCGCGACCGCACGGTGACGATGAACGGCTGCTCGAAAGCCTATGCGATGACCGGCTGGCGCATCGGCTTCTGCGGCGCGCCGGTGGCACTCATCAAGGCGATGGACAAGCTACAGAGCCAATCCACCTCGAACACCTCGTCGGTGTCGCAGGCGGCGGCGGTCGCGGCGCTGACCGGGCCGGAGGATGCGATCGCGACGATGCGGGCGGCCTATCGCGAACGGCGCGATCTGGTGGTCGAGATGCTGAACGCGGCACCCGGCCTGACCTGTGCGAAGCCCGAGGGCGCGTTCTACGTATTCCCCTCGATCCATGGCTGCATCGGCAAGACCAGCGCGGGCGGGACCAAAATCACCGATGACGAGGCGTTCGTCACCGCGCTGCTGGAGGAGCACGGCGTCGCCGCCGTGCACGGATCGGCCTTCGTCTATCCCGGCTATTTCCGGGTCAGCTACGCGACCAGCACCGAGGCGCTGCGCGACGCCTGCACCCGGATCCAGAATTTCTGCAAGGACATGCGCTGATCCACCAGCACAGGTGACCGCGCCCTGGGGCTGGGGCGCGGCGAGCGTGGCATTGCCATGCACGCGACAACCAGCGGTTCGCCTGGTTGTCGCGACGGCCAATCACCACATGAATGTCATCGAGTCGGGGCGTCTTGCCGGGATTGCGCCCTGAGTATAATGGAACAAATCATGAACTGTTTATCCCGGCTTGACCCCGACTCGGTGCAAGCGAATTTTGTGATGGAACCCGATGTAGTAGGTCATTGCGTGGGCCCCCCTCTATATGTTGTTATGGTGGACGCGAACCCGAGCGGAGACGAAGCAGCGATGAACGCGATCACCCGAACCGAACCGTCGATGCTCGACGACCTCGACGATATCGTCCAGATGCCGGGACGGCATCAGGTGCGGGTCGACCGGTCGCGCGATTCGCTGCTGACCGATTTCGGCCGGGCGACCCTGGACGACCGCTACCTGCTGCCCGGCGAGGGCTATCAGGATCTGTTCGCACGTGTCGCCTCCTATTATGGCGACGATACGGCGCACGCGCAGCGGCTCTACGACTATATCAGCCGGATGTGGTTCATGCCGGCGACGCCGGTGCTCTCCAATGGCGGCACCTCGCGCGGGCTGCCGATTTCCTGCTTCCTGAACGAGGCGTCGGACAGTCTGGAGGGGATCGTCGATCTCTGGAACGAGAATGTCTGGCTGGCGAGCAAGGGCGGCGGCATCGGCTCCTATTGGGGCAATCTGCGCTCGATCGGCGAAAAGGTCGGCCAGAACGGCAAGACCTCGGGCGTGGTGCCGTTCATCCGGGTGATGGACAGCCTGACGCTTGCAATTTCCCAGGGCTCGCTGCGGCGCGGCTCGGCGGCGGTGTATCTGCCGGTTTCGCACCCGGAAATCGAGGAATTCATCGAGATCCGCCGGCCGACCGGCGGCGACCCGAATCGCAAGGCGCTCAACCTGCATCATGGCATTCTGATTTCGGACGCGTTCATGCGCGCGGTCGAGGGCGACGAGATGTGGTCCCTCACCTCGCCCAAGGATAACGCGCATGTGCGCAGCGTGTCGGCGCGCGCGCTGTGGGTGCGGCTGCTGACCGCGCGGATCGAGACCGGCGAGCCGTATCTGGTGTTCTCCGATCATGTGAACAACGCGCGGCCGGAGCATCATAAACTGGCCGGACTCGAAGTGAAGACCTCGAATCTGTGCTCCGAGATCACCCTGCCGACCGGGCTCGACCAGCACGGCGCGCAGCGGACCGCGGTGTGCTGCCTGTCCTCGATCAATCTGGAAACCTGGTTCGAGTGGCACGACAATCCGCAGTTCATCGAGGATGTGATGCGCTTCCTCGATAATGTGCTGCAGGATTTCATCGACCGCGCGCCGGACAGCATGAGCCGGGCGAAGTATGCGGCGATGCGCGAGCGTTCGGTGGGGCTTGGGGTGATGGGGTTCCATTCCTTCCTGCAGGCGCTGAACATCCCCTTCGAGAGCGCCATGGCGAAGGTGTGGAACATACGGATTTTCAAGCATATTCGGTCTGGGGCCGATGCGGCGTCGCACAAGCTGGCCGCCGAACGCGGGCCGTGCCCGGATGCCGCAGATTACGGGATCATGGAGCGGTTTTCCAACAAGATGGCGATCGCGCCGACCGCCTCGATCTCGATCATCGCGGGCAATGCGAGCCCCGGAATCGAGCCGATCGCCGCCAATGTGTTCCTGCAGAAGACACTCTCCGGCAGCTTCTCGGTCCGCAACCGCCACCTGCAGCAACTGCTGGCCGCCAAAGGCCGCGACGACGACGAGACCTGGTCGAACATCACCGTCACCAAGGGGTCGGTGCAGCATCTCGATTTCCTGACCGACGACGAGAAATCGGTGTTCAAGACCGCGTTCGAGCTGGATCAGCGCTGGGTGGTCGAGCACGCGGCGGATCGGACGCCGTATATCTGCCAGAGCCAGTCGGTCAACGTGTTTCTGCCCGCCGACGTGCATAAGCGGGATCTGCACCAGATCCATTATCAGGCGTGGAAGCGCGGGGTGAAGTCGCTGTATTATTGCCGGTCGCTGTCGATCCAGCGCGCCGATACGGTGAGCGAAAAGGTCGAACGGCGCAGCCATGACGAGGCGGCCAACGATACGGCGCCCCTGCCGCTGGTTGCGGCGGCGAGCCCGACCAATTACGAGGAGTGCCTGGCGTGTCAGTGACCGCGAGATAGGAGAAGTCAGAAATTCCAAAATTTAATTGGAACCACAAAATGCAAGTCGAATGGAAAAGCCGTGAAATACTCAATTCGTAATAAAATTTTATATGCCGGCCTTCCCCTTGCGCTGATGGGAACTTATTGTGACTTTGGTTATCAGAAAAATCATCATATTTCGACAAATCATGTGCCGCCATTAGTCACAAGCGCTACGGTTGCTGTAAGTGGATCCGTAAGCCCGCAAACGATTACAACAAATACTATTACGGGAGATCATTATATCGGTCAGGCTCAATCGTCACTCAATGACTTATATGGGTTGAATTTTGGTAGAAAATAATAATTCAATTGAGCATTAATAAATGCGATCCAAGATTTATACATTTAACGTATAAATAAATTTATTTCAAACATTGCCTTCAATTTCTAAGCTTTCTGTCGATCCCAAAGCCTGAGGTAAGAGTATGTCCGCCATCGTTTCCGCCCCGTCATCCGTCCCGTCCACAGCGCAAAAATACGACCTGCTGACCGAAAATCCGGTCTATAAGCCGTTCCGCTACCCGTGGGCCTATGAGGCGTGGCTGACCCAGCAGCGGGTGCACTGGCTGCCCGAGGAAGTGCCGCTGGCCGACGACGTGAAGGACTGGCACAAGAATCTGACGTCCGGCGAGCGCAATCTGCTGACCCAGATTTTCCGCTTCTTCACCCAGGCGGATGTCGAGGTGAACAACTGCTACATGAAGCACTATTCGCAGGTGTTCAAACCGACCGAAGTGCTGATGATGCTGTCGGCGTTTTCCAATATCGAGACCGTGCATATCGCCGCCTATTCGCATCTGCTCGATACCGTGGGAATGCCGGAACTCGAATACTCGGCCTTCATGAAATACAAGGAAATGAAGGACAAGTACGACTACATGCACGGCTTCCGGGTCGACAGTAAGCACGAGATCGCCAAGACGCTGGCGGCCTTCGGCGCCTTCACCGAAGGGCTGCAACTGTTCGCCTCCTTCGCGATCCTGCTGAATTTTCCGCGTTTCAACAAAATGAAAGGGATGGGCCAGATCATCTCCTGGTCGGTGCGCGACGAGAGCCTGCACTGCATCTCGGTGATCCGCCTGTTCCGCACCTTCATTTCGGAAAACCCGGAGATCTGGACCGAGGAGCTGCGGCGCGAACTCTATCTGTCGTGCGCAACCATCGTCGATCACGAGGATGCGTTCATCGATCTGGCGTTCGAGTTCGGCGCGGTCGAGGGGCTGACCGCCGCCGATGTCAAGCGCTATATCCGCTTCATCGCCGATCGCCGGTTGCAGCAGCTCGGCCTCAACGTGCTGTTCCATATCGAGAAGAACCCGCTGCCCTGGCTCGACGAGATGCTCAACGCGGTGGAGCACGCGAATTTCTTCGAAAACCGGGCGACCGAATACAGCAAGGCCTCGACCACCGGCTCCTGGGAAGATGCCTTCGCCGATTTCGTGTTTTCGTCCGAAACGCCGGCCTCGGTTTCGTAAATCCGACCGATTCGCGCCGATCCCGCGGGAAAATCATTGTGCGACTAAACTTGTAAAAATTTTGGAACCATGCCTTTATAACCTGGAAATCTATCCAAAAATCTGCGCGCCGGCGGGCCTGACCGGCTCAGGCCTGCCGGAAAATCGCGCGTTGATTGCAATTGGTGCTATTTTCGGACGATTTTCGGATGGCGCAACGACTAAAAATCAGTAAGGTGACGAACCGTTCATCTTCAGATTGGGTGTAACCGTGGTGGATGAGGATTCTGTCGACCAAGTGACCGACAACGCAAAACCGGACCGATCGCAGTCGCGCTACAGCCGACGCCTGTCCGACAAGATTCTCATCGCCTTTCACCATGCCTGCGATCAGGACGATTACGACGTCGCGGAACAATTGCTGGTGATCCTGGAAAAGATGCTGTCCCGGCGCACCGTCAACCCCGACACCAATCGGCGCAAAAGCATCGAAAGCCTGGTCGCCGCCCATGAGCGGCTCTGGCATCTGCGCCATCCCGAGCAGAGATACGGCTGAGGCCGCGCTGGCCTGGCGGCCTCTCGCCGCCGGCGCGATCGGCAACGTGCTCGAATGGTATGATTTCGGGCTATACGGCTTCCTTGCCCCCACGCTGGGCCGGCTGTTCTTCCCCTCGCATGACCGCATCGCCTCGCTGCTCGGGGTGTTCGCCGGATTCGCCATCGGTTTTCTGATGCGCCCGCTGGGCGGCATCGTTTTCGGCTATCTCGGCGATCGGATCGGCAGGCAGTTCGTCCTGCTGCTTTCGGTGACCATGATGGGCAGCGCCACGGTTCTGGTCGGCCTGCTGCCGACCTATGCAGAGGCCGGGGTCGCGGCCCCGGTTCTGCTGGTCCTGGTGCGCATCCTGCAGGGAGTTTCGGTGGGCGGCGAGTTCACCGGATCGGTGACCTATCTGGTCGAGACCGCGCCCGAAAATCGCCGGGGCTTCGCCGGCAGCTTCGCCAATATCGGCTCGATGGGCGGCTCGCTGCTGGCGGCCGGGCTCGCGGCACTCACCGCGGCGGTCGGCGGCGCCCATGCCCTCGATGCCGGCGCCTGGCGCATCCCGTTTCTCGCCGGCGGCGCGCTCGCCGCGATCGCGTTCCTGCTCCGCCGTCATATCGAGGACAGCCCCTACCGGCCCGACCCGAACGAGAGAATCGCTCCGCTGCGGGTGGCTTTCGCCGAAAATCCGCGCGGGCTCGGCCTCGCGACCCTGTTCGCCTTCGGCTATGGCGGCAGCTTCTATCTCGCCATGGTGTTCCTGCCGACCTTCGCGACCAGTTTCGGCCATACGGACGCGGCGCGCGCGCTCGGCATCAACACGATCGCCCAGGCGCTGACCATCCTGGTCATTCCCCTCGCCGGCTGGAGCACCGATCGTCTGATCGGACGCACGACTCTGATCGCGCTCGCTTTCGCGGCACTGGCGCTGACCGCCTGGCCCGGCTTCGCCGCCGCGCGCGATGCGGCGTCATCCGGCCTCTGGGCAGTGCAGATCGGGTTCGCGCTGCTGCTCGCGCTGGTGATGGGCGCGGCGCCCGCCATGCTCTCGGGACTGTTTCCGCCCCGCTACCGGCTGTCGGGCTATTCGCTGGCGTTCAATCTCGGCATGGGGTTCGGCGGCGGCACCGCGCCGATGATCGCGACCGCGCTGATCGGGGTGACCGGCAGCAAGCTGGCCGCCGGGGTCTATCTGCTGGCCACCGCATCGCTTGCCGCGATCGCTTCCGCCTTGCTGGGCAAGCCCTCGGTCAGCAAGGGACCGAAGCCGCGCCGGTGATGCACGGTGATGCCGAGCGAGGCGATCGCCGCGCGGTGTGCCGGCGTGCCGTAGCCGGCGTTGCGCGCCCAGAAATAGCCGGGGTAGCGGGTATCCAGCCGCGTCATCAGCCGGTCCCTGGCGATTTTGGCCGCGATCGAAGCCGCCGCGATCGACAGCGAAATACCGTCGCCGCCGATCAGCGTGGTGCAGGGCATCGGCAGCGACGGCGCGATGTGGCCGTCGATCAGCACGTGATCCGGGCGGCATTTCAGCCGCGAGACCGCCCGGCGCATCGCGAGCAGGCTCGCGTGCAGGATGTTGAGGCGGGCGATTTCGGCGACCGATGCGGCGCCCAGCGCGACGAACGCGCCAGAATCGATCAGCGCGGCCAGAGCACGCACGCGCTGGGCGGCGGAGAGTTTCTTGGAATCGTCGATCAGCGCGGCCAGTCCTGCAGGCAGCACGTCCGGCAGGATCGCCGCCGCCGCCACCACGGGGCCGGCGAGCGGCCCGCGCCCCACCTCGTCCACCCCGGCGACCACGCCGCCGATCCGGGTTTCGTGGCGGCAGTCAGGCATAAGATCAATATGGCTTCTGGTTGAATCGCGCAGCAATCCAGCCAGAAGCCATGAAATTGATCGTCAAGACAAATCGAAAGCGTGCTTGATGCATAGTCATCACGCTTTCGGTTCGATCCGTCGAGGCGTTCTGCGGACCGGGGCGGCGTTGGCTTCGAGCAGTGCGAGCAATCCGGCGATGATCTGACGCGGCGTCGGCGGGCAGCCGGCGATGAGCAGATCGACCGGCAGGATGCGTTCCGCACCGCCGAGAACCGGCGCCGAGCCCTTGAACACTCCGCCATCCACCGCGCAATCGCCCATCGCGACGACGAAGCGCGGCGGCGCCATCGCCGCCAGGGTGCGCTGTGCGGCCTCGGCGAGGTTGGTCGTGGCGACGCCGGTGATCAGGAGCACATCCGCCGCCCGCGGGTCGTCGGTAAAGGTGATCCCGGAGCGCGAAAGTCCGTCGCGCAGCACGCGCACCGCCGCCAATTCGATTTCGCAGCCGCCGCAGCTGCCTGCATCGACGTGGCGGACGGCGAGGCTGCGGCCGAGCAGCGCCTGACCGGAGGCGGCGAGGCGTTCGGCGAGAACCCGCACAGTCGAGTCGGGCGTGGCCGGGTCGGGATCGGGGTTCATAGATCGACTGCTCCGAACGAAATCCCATAAATTTCTGACAACAAAGCAAATTCATCGAAATTCATACCCACCGAAGCGGCCTCCAGCGCGGGCAGCAGCCGTGTTGCCGGGTCGATCACGAAAACATCGGCGATCTGGCCGGCTTCGAGCATGACCCAATGATGGATCATGCCGGTGGCACTTGCCGCGGCGCCGATCGCCATGCCGGTCGCCGCCGGCAGTGGATGGGCGATGATGCCTTCGGGGAGTGCGGCCAATGCGTCGCGCGCGGTTGCGGCGAGGTTGATCGCCGAGCGGGCGCGGGCCAGCGCGAGCGGCGCCGCGCCGCGCAGATCGCGCCGCACCGAGGCGCAGCCGATGCCGCGAACCGCGCGCGATGCCGCTGCCAGCGCGGCGGTCAGGCGCGGGAATTCGTCCGGTCTTGCATCAGCGGCGAGACCGCCCGGTACCACCAGATCCATCATCAGCCGATGGCCGAAGACCAATGCCAGCGCCGCCGCGATCTCCGCCCGCACGCGGCCCAGAACGGTGGCGCGCCGGAGGTGGCCGGCAGCCTCGGCGGTTGCGGCGAGAGCGGAGAGATCGGAGGTAATCCGTTCGATATTCAGCATGATCGCGCGCAACGTTTCGGCGCGCGGCGGAGCGGTGGTGCCGCTCGCCGCCTCGGCGGCACGGGCGAAGGCGAGCGCGTGGGCGACCGTCGCGCCGCCGGCGATGCGCGCGGCGAAGCGGGCGGCGGCGCGTGGCGACTTGCCGCGCATCAAGGCGAGGATGCCGCGATGCGCGTAGCCGAGACGGTGCTCCAGCCGGGCGATCCTCGCGCCGTCGAGGGTGAAGCGGCGATGCGCCGGGGTGGCGATCAGGCCGGAGACCGGGCCCTGGCCGATCTGATAAAACCCCTCACCCGGTGTTTCGATAAAGCGTGGCCACGCGGCATCGGTTCCCGCCACACCGTGGCGGATCGCCGGACGCGTATCGGCGGCGTTGTCGGCGATCGCGCCGGTGAGGTCGTGGGCGAGGCGCTCGAACCAGGCGGCGAGAGTCCAACCCGGTGAGAGCGCGGCATAGCGCCCTTCGACCAGAGGTGAGGCCAGAAATAGTAGAGAACCATTGTGCTCGAACAAAGCGTGGACGCGATCGCGCGCGATCCAGAGGCCGAGGAACCGCGCGGTGGCGTCGCCTGCGGCGAGACGCGCCCATGATTCGGGGGGCAGCACGCGCAATGCGACCGGGGATGCGGGCTCGGTGGCGGCGGAGTCGATCAGCTTGGCGAAATCGGCGGTCATCCGGCACCGCCGATCAGCGAAGGTGCCACCCCCAGCGCGACGAGAAGTGCGAGCAGCAGCGCCGCCGCCGCGAGCACGGCGGGCGCATGTTTCGGCTGCCGGGGCGCAGCGCCGGGCGACAGGCGGGCCATCAGCAGGATCGCCGAGATCGCGAGAACCAGGGTGAGACAGATGCCGAACGGGAGGGATGCGGCAAAGGCGGCACGCAGCACCGCGAAATCCCCGGCGAACAGGCCGAACGGCGGCAGACCGGCCAGGGCCGTCATGCATCCCGCCTCGATCCAACGGCGCCCAAACGCGGTTTTGTGGCGTTCGGCGAGGAACCCGGCGAGCCGGGCGAGGACGATGCCGGCAAGAATCAGCCACCCGGCCTCGGCAGCGCCGAGCCCGAAGCCGATCAACGCCGCGCCCGCCTGGGTGAAGCTCGCGGCTTCGAGGGGCGGCGCGCGCCGCCAGAGGCGAACGACGCCGAATACGACGAAGATGCCACCGATCGCGATCAGCAGGCCGGCCCAGGAGAAGTTGTCGGCGAAAACCATCGCCAGTGCGACGAACGCGAGCGGCAAGGCAAGGCGTGCGGTCCGGCGCGGCGCGATGTCGGCGGCGAGGGTCGCGGCAAGGAGCAGAACAACCAGTTTCGCGATCCAGATGGCGAGACCGAGCGGCCAGGACAGGATGAGCCTAGCATCCGCCATGCCGAAGGGGACGGCCACATCGATCAGCGCGGCGAGCAGCACCACCTGGCGCAGCATGGACTCGGCGATGAAGATCGCGCGATCCGGCCCGGCATAGTCGGTGGCGGCGTCATCGCGGAAGCCGCGCGCGGCGATCAGGGCTGCGAACCCGGCGGGAACCAGCACTTGCGGCCCGCCCGGCGCGGCGGCACCGATCCGGCTGATCGACAGGCTCTGGGCGGTGACGGCGAGTGCCGCCATGGCGATCAGCCAGACGGCTTCGGCGAGGCAGGCGCCGGTTGCCGCCTGGGCGGCGGCGCGGCCGCGCGCGCCCCCCCCCGATTCCAGCGCGGCGAGCACGCGGGCGGCACGTCCCAATGCGAGAAGTCCGACGAGCAGAGGCAGACGGGCCAAGGGCTGGGTGATCAGATGATCGGCAAAACCGGGAAGGATACAAGCCGCCGCGCCGGTCGCGGCGAAAGCGAGGATCGGCCATGTGGAATAGAGCGGCGAGGCGAAGGCGGGACGCAGCCGCCGCTTGCGCAGCAGTTTGACCAGATCGTGACCGATCTGAGCCGCCGGCGCGGGCGCGATTCCGGCGCGGCGCACCGCGATCCATCGCGCGAGCGCTTCGAGAGCGAAAGCCATCGCGAGCATCGCGGCGAGGCCGATCAGCGCGGCAAAGAACTGGGCGGCGAGGATCATCGGGCCGCGATCGTGGCGCGCAGCCGGGCCCAGGCGCCGTGCAATTTTGCCGTCCAGGGGCACGGTGCGGTGCGGAAGGCGGCGGCGAAGCCGGTGGCGGTGATCTGGGTCGCCGGGTCGCCGAACGGCAGCCAGGCGGGCGGTTTGGCGAAGCCGCCGCCGAATTCGGCGGACTCCAGCGGGCCGGAGACGATCGCAAAGCGGCGGATCAGCGCGGCGAGACCGAGCAGAACGAGACAAATCCAGGCATTTTCGGCTGATTCGAATAGCGCCAGGACGAGCCCGGACAGCGCGAGAACTATCATCGCGGTGATGGTCGCGCGCGGCGCATCTTCGGCGGCGGCGGCGCGCAGGCTGCGCGGGCGGCCAAGGCAGGCGAGGCCGAAGGCACGGATCGCGGCGAAGCCCATCAGGGCGAACCAGAGCGCCAGAGCGACCGCGCTCACGGCACCGATCGGGTTTCCCGCGATCGCCGGGCGCAGCACAGCGAGGAAAGCGGCGAAGCCCGGCCCCGGCGGCAGCGGGGCGGCGAAACCGAGACCGGCGAGGAGCAGCAGCGAAAAGCGCGGCATGCCGCGCGCGAGCCCGCCCAGCCAGTCGAGCGAACGCGTGCCGGTAGCCTCGAAGATCATCGCGGCGGCGATCGCCAGAAGCGGGGCGGTCAGCGCATTGGCGGCGAGGCAGAGACGCGCCGCCCCATCCGATCCAAGGCCGAATGCGATGAATCCCAGCCCGGTGAAACCAAGGGCGACGGCGCGGGCGAGTCTGGCGAGGTCGAGCGTGGTCGCGGCGCGCCAGCCCGCGGCCACCGCGGCGATCGCGCCGGCAAGAACGAGCAATGGATCGGGCGGCGGATCGGCGATGGCGAGGCCGATCGCGATGGCGGGGATCGCGGCCAGGGCGAAACTTTCGGCGGCGCGGACGCGCACCGCGATCAGCAATGCCAGCAGGGCGAAGAAGGCGGTGGCGTAGGCGTCCCGCGCCAGGATCGCGAGGGTCGTGACGGCGACGAGGACGATCAGCCCCACCCGTCCGGCTGGTGAGGTTTCGATGTCGATCGCGGCGAGGAGCGATGCGGCACCGGCGAGCAGCACCGGCGCCAGAATGGCGGCGCGCGCCGGAAAGATGGCGAAACCGACCGTGCCGGAGACCCCGAGATCCGGGACGCTGACGGTGATGGGGGCCGCATGCAGCAGGATGAACGCCACACAGGCCAAGGCGCCGATCAGCGCGATCGCGGCGGCGACCGGCAGCGTCAGGAGTCGTCTCAGGCCGGAGCGGGACATGCCCCGTGGTAGCAGGGCGGCGCGTGAGTCGGAAGGATGCGCGTCAGCTTCGAGCGAGACGCTGCTGGGTGCGCCGGGCCGCGACGATGACGATCAGGAAGGCGAGGTCGGCGGCGACGAACATGGCCGCGGTCGGCCGCGCGGTGGACAGATTGGCGGCGAGCACGCGCCACGGGTCGATGCCGGAGTTCAGCACATACCACCCGGCCTCGCCGAAGGCGGTGATCGCCACGGCACCGACCGCGAGCGCGATCAGCCCCGCGAGCGAACGGCGGAATGCATGGGGGGTGGCGCGCCAGAGCATCAGCCAGACGAACAGGCCGGCGGGAACCATGGCGATGCCGATGTCGATCTTCTGGGTCAGGAAGAAATGCCAGAGCGACAAGGCGGCGATCGGGTAGATCAGCCGGTGCAGGCTTTTCCAGTTGCGGCCGAGCCGCGCGATCGCCGCGTCGGTCGAGGTCAGCGACAGGGCGATGAAGCCGATCGTCGCGATGGTGCCGAGGATCAGGTAGAACACGGTGACCATCTGGCCGAGCACGAAGCCCGCGGCAAAACCTTCGTCGGCGGCGTAGAGGATGATATGGGCGAAGGTGTAGAACGCGGCGGTGAGGCCGAGCATCCGGCGCAGCATCATCACGCGCGGCCAGTCGAACAGGGAGCGCGCCGGGGTGACGGCGAGGCAGAGGATCAGGAAGCGGATTGCCCAGAAGCCGGTTTCCAACATGGCGTGATGCACCGGACGGCCGCCGAGATCGCCGGTATCCCATTGCCAGAGGATGAACGGCGCGGGGGCGACGCAGAGCGCCAGCGTGACGGTTTTCAGCCAGGAAAACCGCCCGGCCGGCGTGCGCCAGGGCGGAGCGAAGATCGACGGGTGGCGGCGCGGCCGGGTTGTGGTTGCGGCGGTCATGAGAAATTCGGGTCCGATTTCACCATCGATACGCGATCGGGGCCGGATCTGGACGCTGAATCCAGACCGCGGCAAGCGCACATTCGCGCGAGCAGGGCCGCGCTTGACCGGCGCATCCCGGCACTCCCATAAGACGGAACCATGACCGATCATGCTTCCCGGTGGGCGATCGCCCGGCGAATTACCCGCCCGGCCCTGATATAGGGGCCGGGTCAGCCCGCCTGTAGTTTCTTCCGCCGGAATTTTTATCATGAACGACGCCCAGACGACCCAACGCGATTATCGCGCCACCGTATTTCTGCCGCGCACCGAATTCCCGATGCGCGGCGATCTGCCCAAGCGCGAGCCCGAGGCGCTGGCGCGCTGGCAGGCGATGGGGCTGTTCCAGCGGCTGCGCGAAATCTCGGCCGGGCGGACGGCGTTCATTCTGCATGACGGGCCGCCCTATGCGAACGGCAATCTGCATATCGGCCACGCGCTGAACAAGATCCACAAGGACGTGATCAACCGGGCGCGCCAGATGGCCGGGTTCGACGCCAATTACGTGCCCGGCTGGGACTGCCACGGGCTGCCGATCGAATGGATGATCGAGGCGCGATATCGCAAGGCGGGGAAGGACAAGGACGAGGTTCCGGTGCTGGATTTCCGCGCCGAGTGCCGCGCCTATGCCGCGCACTGGCTGGAGGTGCAGGCGGCCGAGTTCAAGCGCCTCGGGGTCGAGGGCGACTGGGCGAACCGTTATGCGACGATGGATTTTGCCTCCGAGGCGGCGATCGCGGCGGAGATTCATAAATTCGCGGCGAATCGCGCGCTGTATCGCGGGTTGCGGCCGGTGCTGTGGAGCCCGGTGGAAAAGACCGCGCTGGCCGAGGCCGAGGTCGAGTATCAGGATAAGACGGATACCGCGATCTGGGTAAGGTTTCCGGTGGTTTTAGGCGACTTCGCCGGCAGTTCGATCGTAATCTGGACGACGACGCCCTGGACGATTCCCGGCAATCGCGCGGTCGCGGCGGGACCGAAGATCGATTACGTCCTCGTCAAGGTCGAAGCGGTCGCGGATGCAAGTCTGGCGCGCGTCGGCGACACACTGTTCGTCGCGGCCGCCCTGCTCGACGCGTTTAGCGCCGATGCGGGTATCATCGCGCGTTCGACGTTGCGAACGATAAAGGGACACGATCTTGCCGGTTCGGTTTGCGCGCATCCGCTGCGCGGGCGCGGCTACGATTTCGACGTGCCTATGCTGCTTGGCGATTTCGTCACGACGGAGGCCGGAACCGGGTTCGTTCATATGGCGCCCGCGCATGGCGAGGACGATTTTTTTCTCTGCCACGAACATGGGATCGATGTGCCGGAGACAGTCCAGGATGACGGCGTCTATGCGCCGGATGTGCCGCTGTTTGCCGGCATCCATGTGTATAAGGCGGCCGATCCGGTGTGCAAGGCGCTCGAAGACGCCGGCGCTTTGCTCAAGCGCGAGGAGTTTCTGCACTCCTATCCGCATTCCTGGCGCTCGAAGGCGCCGCTGATCTATCTGGCTCGGCCGAACTGGTTCATCCGCATGGACGGCGCCGAACAAATCCGCGCCAAGGCGCTGGACGCGATCGATAACACCGCGTTCGTGCCCGAAGCCGGGCGCAACCGCATCCGCTCGATGGTGGAAAGCCGGCCGGACTGGTGCATTTCGCGCCAGCGCGCCTGGGGCGTGCCGATCGCGATTTTCGTGCGCAAATCCGACAAACAGGTTCTGGGGGACCCGGCGGTGTTCGCGCGGACTCGCGCGATTTTCGCGACCGAGGGCGCCGATGCGTGGTATGCGCGGCCGGCGGCGGATTTCCTTGGCAATGATTATAATCCCGACGATTTCGAGCAGGTGTACGACATCGTCGATGTCTGGTTCGAGAGCGGGTCGACCCATGCGTTCGTGCTGGAAGCGCGCGGGATGCGATGGCCGGCCGATCTGTATCTCGAAGGGTCGGACCAGCATCGCGGCTGGTTCCAGGCATCTTTGTTAGAGGCGGTGGGGACGCGCGGGGTGGCGCCGTTCAAGGCGATCGTGACGGATGGATTCGTGCTCGATGAGCAGGGCCGGAAAATGTCGAAATCGCTTGGCAATGTCACCGCGCCGCAGGAGGTGATCGGTCAGTATGGCGCGGATATTCTGCGCCTGTGGGTGATGAATTCGGACATCCACAACGATTTACGGATCGGCAAGGATATCCTGAAGCAGCAGGCCGATCTCTATCGGCGGATCAGGAATACGCTGCGCTGGATTCTGGGAGGACTGGAGGGTTTTTCGGACGCCGAGCGGGTCGAGCGCGACGCGATGCCGGAGCTTGAACGGTTGATGCTGCACAGGCTCGCCGAACTCGACGCGATGGTGAAGCGCGCAGTCGACACCCATGACTGGACCGGGGTGTATCCGGCGATTCACCAATTCTGCAACACCGATCTCTCGGCGTTCTACTTCGACATCCGCAAGGACGCGCTGTATTGCGATGTCGCGCTCGATGCCGAAGGGCGGATGCTCCGGCAGAGCGACACGCGGCGGGCATGCCGCACCGTGCTCGATAGTTTGCACCGCTGCCTGACCACATGGCTGGCGCCGGTGCTGCCGTTCACCGCCGACGAGGCGTGGCGCGCGCGATTCGGCGAAGATGCCTGCGTGCATTTGGAGAGTTTCCCGGATGTGCCGGTGGAGTGGCGCGATGATGGGCTGGATGCGGGATGGGCGGAGATGCGCGCGGTCCGCAAGCTCGCGACGATGCAACTGGAGGAGAGCCGCCGCAATGGCGATATCGCATCGTCCCTACAGGCGAAGCTGACCGTCACCCTCGCGATCGACGCGCCGGATGCGCTGCAAAGCGTCGACTGGGCCGAACTCTGCATTACCTCCGCTGCTGAGACGCTGATCTCGTCGGATGCCGCGGGTGCGGGCGACTCGGCGCCGCTACGCGCGGTTCCTCGGGTTGAAATCGCCCCAGGCACCAAATGCGCACGGTGCTGGAAGGTGCTACCGGAGGTTGGCGAGAACCATGCCCATCCGACATTGTGCCGCCGCTGCTGCGACTACGTCGAATGATCGGGGTGGCGCGATCCCTCCACCGTCATTGCGAGGCCGCGACGCGGGCGAAGCAATCCAGCGCGCCGCAAGCGATGCCGTGGACGCGACTGTCCATTTTGTTTCCCGACGGATTGCTTCGCTTCGCTCGCAATGACGGTGCGGGACGATGAGCGTGGTGAGCCGCCGCTTCGCCGGCCTTGTCGTGGCCATCGTCGTGCTGGCGGCGGATCAATTATCGAAAGCCTGGATTCTGTACGGGCTCGATCTGCCTTCGCGCGGCGTGGTGCGGATTCTGCCGGTGCTGAATTTCGCGCTGGTATGGAACCATGGCGTGACCTTCGGGATTCTGGCGGGCGATAATGCGACGATATTGCTGATCGCGATCGCCGCGGCGGCGATCGTGGCGCTGGCGGTTTGGCTCTGGCGGGCGACCCATCTGGTCACCACCCTGGCGATCGGCGCGATCATCGGCGGGGCGATCGGCAACGTGATTTCGCGCCTCCGCTATGGCGCGGTGGTGGATTTCATCGATGCCCATATCGGCGCCTGGCACTGGTATGTGTTCAATGTGGCGGATGCCGCGATCGTCTGCGGGGTGACGGCGCTGATCGTCGAGGGCATGGTCCGGCGCGACAATCCGGGCAGCGCATCTCCCTTGCCGGACGCCGCGCGCGGCGATAAGGAAGCGCCATGATGCTGAAATTCCGGCCGACCAGCCCTGCCCTGCGCGCCTCGACCCCGGTTCTGCTTGGGGTGATCGCGATCGGTTCGACCCTGGGCCTCGCCGGGTGCAGCGGTGCGGCGAAAACCTTCGGCCTGGAGGTTACGCCGCCCAACGCCTATGAGGTGGCGACCGAGGCACCGCTGTCGATACCGCCGGAACTCGGCACCTTGCCGGCGCCCCAGCCGGGCGCGCCGCGGCCGCAGCAGATTTCCGCTTCGCAACAGGCCGAGGAAGTGCTGGCGCCGCAGACCGCGCTCGCCAATGCCGATACCAGCATGGGTCCCGGCCAGCAGGCCCTGTTGCAGGAAGCCGGACCGACCCCGCCGGCGGGCATCCGCGCAGAGGTCGATCGGCAGGCCAATCTGCAAAGCCGGAGTCCGGATTTCCTGCATTCACTGATGTCGTTCGGCGGATCGGGCCAGACCAGCAGCGTGGTCAACGCCTCGGCCGAGCAGCGCCGCCTGCAGGAAAACGCGGCGCTTGGCGAACCGGCGACCAAGGGGGCGACACCGCATCAGAGCGCCACGCAATCCAAGGGATTGCTGAACCGCCTGCTCGGGATTTTCTGATCCGCGATTGAAGCGGCGGGCCGCCGGGATCATATCCCCCGCCATGTTGCAATGCACAACGATCGATAGGGCGGACCCGCGCGCGGCGCCCTCCGCCGGGCTGGTTACCCTGTTCGCCGCCGCGACCGGGGCAATCGCCGCAAATCTTTATTACTCCCAGCCGCTGGTCGGGCTGATCGCGCCCGCGCTGCATCTGCCGAAACCGGCGGCGAGCCTGCTCGTCACCCTCACCCAGCTCGGCTATGCCACCGGGCTGCTGTTCCTGGTGCCGTTGGGCGATCTCTTGGAAAACCGGACCTTGATCGTGCGGCTGGTGGGCGCCACGGTGGTCGCGCTGGCGGCGGCGGCGGTCTCTTCAGGCTGGGCGATGTTTCTCGGCGCGGCCCTGCTGATCGGCATCAGTTCCAGCGCGGTGCAGATATTGGTGCCGATGGCGGCTTCGCTCACGCCGGATGCGGTGCGTGGCCGGGTGGTCGGCAATGTCATGGGCGGCCTGGTGTTCGGCATTCTGCTCGCCCGCCCGTTCGCGAGCCTGATCGCCTACGCGGCCGGCTGGCGGGCGGTATTCGGCCTCTCGGCGGTGGGCATGGCCGGATTGGCGCTGCTGCTGCGGGCAAGGCTGCCGCGCCTGACCCCGAAGGCGGATCATTCCTACGTGTCGCTGATCGCCAGCCTGTTCGTGCTGTATGTCACCGAGCCGACGCTGCGCCGCCGGGCCGCTTATCAATGCGCGGCGTTCGGCGCATTCAGCCTGTACTGGACCGCCGTGCCGCTGCTGCTGGCCTCCGAGTTTCACTATACCCAGCGCGGCATCGCGGTGTTCGCGCTGGTGGGCGCGGCGGGGGCGCTGTCCGCGCCGCTGGCCGGACGGCTGGCGGATTCCGGGCATGGCAGGCTGGGCAGCGCGGTGTCGCTCATGCTGATCCTGGCCTCGTTCGCGCTCTCCGCGCTCGGCGCGGCGGCGCATAATGTGGTGCTGCTGGCGCTGGCGGGCGTCGCGCTCGATTTCGGCGTGCAGGCGAACAACGTGTTCGGCCAGAGGGCGATCTACGCGCTGGCGCCGGAGCTGCGCGCGCGGCTCAACGGCGCCTATATGGCGGCGTTTTTTCTGGGCGGAGCGGCCGGTTCGGCGATGGCCAGCCCCCTGCTGCTGCGCGGCGGCTGGCCGTTGGTGGCGATTGTCGGCGCGGTGCTGCCCGCGCTCGCGCTGACCTATTTCGGCATCAACGAGCTGCGCCGACGGCACCGCGTATGAACGCGGCGCTTTCGTCGAGCGTCTGGCGGCCCTCCGGCAGGATCGCGTTGAACATCGGCCAGACATGGGCGACCACCGGCCAGACGCGCAACAGGCTCGTGACGCCGGCGGCGCGCGCCGTTGCGTCGAACCGCACGGAATCGTCACGCAGCACCTCGTTGTCGCCGACATGGATCATCAAAGGCGGCAATCCGGCCAGATCGCCGTAGAGCGGCGAGGCGAAGGGCTCGCGCGGATCGGCGCCGGCGAGGTAGATCTCCGCACCCTCCGCCACCTTGCTGCCCTTGATCATCGGATCGCGCTTGTCGTTCTCGACCGTGCTGGCGCCGGTCGCGGCGAGATCGGTCCAGGGCGAGAACAGAACGGCGCGCGCGGGCATCGGCAATCCCTCCTGCTTTGCCTTCAGCAGCACGGCCAGCGCGAGGCCGCCGCCCGCCGAATCGCCGGCGATGGCGAGGCGCTCGGGTACGGTGCCCTGGTCGAGCAGCGCCTGGTAGGTGGCGAGCCCGTCTTCCAGCGCCGCCGGATAGGGATTTTCCGGCGCGAGCCGGTAATCTGGCGCGAAGACTCGTACGCCGCGCCGGGCGAAGCCGCCGGTGATCGGCCGATGGCTGCGCGACGAGCAGGCGATATAAGCGCCGCCATGGAGATAGAGCAGGGTCAACGCCGGCGATGCTCCGGCGGCCGGCTCCGCCCATTCGCCCGCGATACCGACCACCGCCGCGGTGAAGCGCACGCCGCGCGGTCCGGGCAGCGACGCGTTGAACGCCCTGCGCAGCTCCCGCGCCTCGGTCGCCCTGGCGAGCCTGCGCTTGACCTGAAAGCGCAGGACCGGATTGAGGAGATGCGCGGCGAGGCTGGCCATGGCGGTGTCCTTAATTCTGTTCGGCGGGAGCTTTGACCAGCCCGCCGAGTTTGCCAAGCCGGCGCTGCATCGGTCGCCAGTAGCGCGCCGGCATCAGCCGCTGCAGCGCGTCGATCGCATAGGCGTCGGAGCCGATCAGTACGCGGTCCGCGCCGCGCTCGACGCCGCGCAGAATCGTGCTGGCGGCAACCTCCGGCGTGGTTTTCAGCATGGTCTCGAAGGCGCGCACGCCCGCTGCCGCCTCTTCCGGGTTCATGCCAGCGGCGAGCCGGGCCGAGCGGGCGATGTTGGTGCGGATACCGCCGGGATGCACCACGGTAACGCCGATCGGCGTATCGGCGAGTTCGTGGCGCAGCGCTTCGGCGAAGCCGCGGATCGCGAATTTCGAGGCGGCATAGGCGCATTGGCCGGGCGGTGCGATGATGCCGAACACCGAGGAGAGAAACACGATCCGCGCGCCACTCGCGCGACGGAGGGCGGGCAGGAAGGCGCGGGTCATCCGCACGCCGGCCCAGAAATTGATGTCCATCAGCCAGTCGAAATCCGCCGCATCCATCTGGTCGAACCGCCCGACCAGGGCGACGCCGGCATTGTTGATCAGCAAAGCCGGCGCCGCGTGAGTCGCGGCAATTGCGTCGGGCAGCGCCGCGATCGCGGCGGGGTCGGCGAGGTCGGCGACATGGGTGGAAACCGTGGCGCCGAACAACCGGGCTTCGGCGGCGACCCGTTCCAATCCGTCCTGGTCGCGGTCGATCAGCGCGAGCGACGCGCCGCGCGCGGCGAGTTGTCGGGCGAGCGCGGCGCCGATGCCGCTGGCGGCACCGGTCAGGACCGCGACCTTGCCTTTGACTGTTATGCGCATCATTCCCTCCGGTTCGGCTTTCGGCCTGTCACGAAATGACAATTTTGTCTATAGTGGCGTTGCCGAACGCTTGGACAGAGCGCGGCGCAAGGCGCTACACTCCATCATGCCCATCAGACGACTCGCGCCGGAGACGGTCAACCGCATCGCCGCCGGCGAGGTGATCGAGCGCCCGGCGGCGGCGGTGAAGGAACTGGTCGAGAACGCGCTCGATGCCGGCGCGCGACGCATTGCGGTGGCGATTGCGGGCGGCGGGATCGCGCGGATCGAGGTGACCGACGACGGCAACGGCATTCCTGAGATCGAACTGGCTTTGGCGATCGAGCGGCACGCCACCTCGAAACTCGCCGACGAGGCGCTGATCCGCATTGCGACCCTGGGGTTTCGCGGCGAGGCGCTGCCCTCGATCGGCGCGGCGGCGCGGCTGACCCTGATCTCGCGGCCGCGCGGGCAGGATGTCGCGGCGCGGATCACTGTGGCCGGTGGGGCGGTGGGCGAGGTGGCGCCCGTTGCCGCCCCGTTCGGGACGCGGGCGATCGTCGAGGATTTGTTCTATGCCACTCCGGCGCGGCGCAAATTCCTGCGTTCCACCGCCGCCGAAACCGCCGCCTGCGTCGAGGCGGTGCGGCATCTGGCGCTCGCCGCGCCCGAGGTGGCGTTCGCGCTGAGCATCGACGGCGTGGTTAGCTTCGACCTGCCCGCACAGGACCGGCGCGCGCGGGTCGCCGCCCTTTACGGGCGCGGCGAGATGGACGCACTGCTCCCGATCCAGGCGGTGCGCGAGGGGGTGGCGCTGTCGGGGTTCATCGGCCCGGCCAGCCTGACCAGGGCGACGGCGCGGCATCAGAATTTCGTGGTCAATGGCAGGCCGGTGCGCGACCCGTTGCTGCGGATGGCGTTGCGCATCGCCTATCGCGAGGTGATCCCGCAGGGCCGGCATCCGGTGGCGGCACTCTGGCTCGATCTCGGGCATGACCGGCTCGACGTGAACGTGCATCCGGCCAAGGCCGAACTGCGCTTCGCCGAGCCGGACGGGGTGCGCAGCCTGGTGATCGGCGCGATCCAGCGCGCACTCGCGGCCCCGGCCGATCTCGCGCAGGCGCCGGCGCTCCGGCTCGCGCCGCGCGGCCCGGCACCGTCCTGGTCCTATGCGGCGGCGCCGGCCCAGCAGGCGCACGGCTTCGCCGAGGCGGAGATCGGGTTCGGGCTCGACCTGAAACCGGTGATGCGCCGGCAGGAACTGCCCGAAGAGCCGTCGGAGTATCCGCTTGGCGCGCCGATTGGGCAGATTCTGGACACCTATATCCTGGCGCTCGCGGGCGATGGATCGCTGGTTCTGGTCGATCAGCACGCGGCGCATGAGAGGCTGACCGAGGAGAGGCTGCGTGCCGAACGCGATGCGGGCGGGATCGCGCGCCAGGGGCTGCTGGCCCCGGTGCCGGTCGATCTGCCGGCCGACGATGCCGCGCGGCTTCTCGGATCGGCAAGCGCGCTTGCCGAACTTGGGCTGGACATCGAGGGTTTTGGACCGGGTGCGGTGCTGATTCGCGCGATTCCGGCGGCGCTTGGCCCGGCCGATCCGGCGGGGTTGCTGCGCGACATCGCCGACACAATGGCCGAATCCGGTGAGGCGACCGCGCTGTCCGCCCGGCTGGACGCGGTGCTCGCGCGGATGGCGTGCCATCGTTCGATCCGCGCCGGGCGGCGGCTCGAAATCGCGGAAATGGCGGCTTTGCTGCGCCAGATGGAGGCGACGCCGCGCGCCCAGACCTGCCCGCATGGGCGCCCCACCGTGCTGAAGCTGACGCGGGGCGATCTGGAGCGGATGTTCGGCCGCGCCGGCTGAGCTTGCGCGGCGGCACGAGACTTGGTTTGAACGGGGATGGACACGCAAACCCCGATCCGATTCGCCGATATTGCCGCACCGACACCCGACCGGGAGTCGCTGGCGCGGGATTACACCGCCCTCAACGCCCTGCTCGACGATGGCGAAATCGCCGAAGCCGCTGCGCAATTCGATCGGGTCAGGCGGCAGATTGCGACGTGGGACAACCTGGTCGGGCTGCGGTTTCAGCAGAACACGGCGGATGCGGACGCGGTGCGGGCGCGCGACTATCGCGATGCGCTGCTCCCCGCCGCGAAGGATCACGAGACCGGCTTCAAGAAGCGCCTGCTCGGCCATCAGGACCGGACCGCGATCCTCGATGCCGTGGGTGCTCACGCGCTTGCACTCTGGGAGGTCGATGTCTCGACGTTCCGGCCCGAAATCGCCGCCGACCTGGAGCGGGAAGCCAAGCTCAGCGCGCGCTATACCGAACTGACCGCGTCCGCGAAAATTGAGATCGACGGCAAGATCGTCAATCTCGAAGGCATGGCGCCGTATCGCGAGCAACTGAACCGCGCGACGCGGCATGAGGCCGAGCTGAAAATCGACCGGTTCTTCACCGCGAACGGCGCCGAATTGGACCGGATTTACGACGATCTGGTGAAATTGCGCCATGGCATGGCGCGCAAACTGGGTTATCGGAATTTCGTCGAACTCGGCTATCGGCGGATGCGCCGGCTCGATTACGGACCGGAGGATGTCGCGCGCTATCGCGACGCGATCGCCGCGGATGTCACGCCGCTGGTCTCGGAATTGCTGGAGCAGCGACGGAAGGATTTCGGCTGGGACGAACTCCATTTCTGGGACGAGGCAATCGTCGATCCCTTGGGCAATCCAACGCCGCTCGGCGGCCATGACGAACTGGTTGCCGCCGGTCAGGCGATGTATGACCGGATGGACCCCGAAATCGCGGGGTTCTACCGCGCGATGAACCAGGGCGGGTTTCTCGATCTGAAAAACCGCCCCGGCAAGGGCAATGGCGGGTTCTGTACCGATTTTCCGACCGTCGGGATGCCGTTCATTTTCGCGAATTTCGTCGGTACCAGCGGCGATATCGACGTGCTGACCCATGAAATGGGCCACGCGTTCCAGGGTTTTTCCAGCCGCGATCTGCCGGGTATCGACTATCTCTGGCCGGGCATGGAAAGTGCTGAAATCCACTCGATGAGTTTCGAGCTGCTGACCCATCCGCACGCGGATCTGCTGGTGGGTGCCGACGCGGCGGAACGGTATCGACGGATGCATCTGATTCAGACGATGTATCGGCTACCTCATATCGCGTGCTTCGATCATTTCCAGCATGAGGTTTATGCGAAGCCGGAAGCGACGCCCGCCGAACGTCATGCGATATGGCAGACTCTGGAAAAACGCTATCTGCCGTGGCGTCACTATGGCGATCTCGACCATGGCGCCAAGGGCGGCGCGTGGCAGCGCGTGCTGCATTTATATCTTCTGCCGTTCTACATGATCGACTATGCGCTGGCGCAGTGCTGCGCGCTGCAATTCTGGGTGCGGTCGCGCAAGAATTATCAGGTCGCGCTGGAGGATTATATCGCGCTGTGCCGGCGCGGCGGCTCGGCGCCGTTTCTGGACTTGGTGTCAGGCGCGGGGCTGATTTCACCGTTCGAGCCGGGCGCGCTCGAAGCCTCGGTCGCGGAGGTCGCCAAAATACTCGCGTGACAGGATGGATCGCGTCGTCGCTGCGCGCCTCGCGATGACATCAGTGCGGCCTGGGGACGGGATCGCAACGGATTAAATTGCCGCCGAAGTTCCGATCCGGGTGGGTGCATGTCTAAAATTTTCCGGCCCACCCCGCCATCCGTCAGGTTCATATCAGCGACCTGAAATCTTGTTTCTCTTATCGGCGGTCAGGCCGTTGTTGGGGTGGTATTTCATTGATTTTGCCGCCGCAGCCACCACACCAAGCCGCGCGGGTAGCGGCATGAATTGCTCGATCAGTTCCCAGTCGCCATCCGTCAAATCACTTGCGTAACGCAGTCCGTTCCGACGATACTGCCGCCGAGTAATCTCAATCCACGAGATCGTGCTTCCGTCTGTCACGGTAAACCGACAGAATCCTAACCCTCTGAAATTACTCAATAATTCTTTTCTGGTTCTTAACTCAGGAGGACGCTGATGACTGGCAAGCAGACTATCCTGTTGGTGCACGGCGCATGGGGCGACGGCTCCCACTGGCGTCATGTCATTCCGCCGCTGCATGCCAAAGGCTATCGGGTCTGTGCGGTGCAAAATCCGCTCACATCGCTGGCCGACGATATCGACCGCACAAGCAAGCTTGCCGCGGCGCAGGACGGCCCGACCCTGCTGGTCGGCCATTCCTACGGTGGTGCCGTCATCACGGGTGCAGGCCACGGGCCGAATGTTGTTGGCCTCGTCTATGTGGCGGCATTTGCCCCCGACGAAGGAGACAGCCTCGGGAGCATTTTCGGACGGCAAGCGTCTCCTTCGGGCGGCAATATCCGTCCTGACAAGGACGGGTTTCTCTGGATCACCCCCAACAAATTTCGTGAAAGTTTCTGCCAGGACCTCAATGAAACGGAGGCACTGGTGATGGCGCTGTCGCAAAAACCGATCGCGGCCCGCTGTTTTGATGACAAGTCGGGACCGCCGGCGTGGAAAGTAAAACCGAGCTGGTACCAAATCTCGGCGAACGACCGCATGATCCCGCCGGAAAGCGAAAAGTGGATGGCGGAGCGTATGAACCCTAAGAAGACGATCACGTTGCAAGCGAGCCATGCGTCCCTGGCCTCGCATGCTGACGATATCATTGCACTGATCGAGGAAGCTGCCGGCTCCGTTGCGTGAGGGTTTGTTCAGAGGCACTCCGACTGCCTGACCTATTTCGGCCATCGCCTTCGGCCAGCCCCGGCCGGCATGAGGGGCTTGACTAGTGTCCCGATTCGGAATCGGAAAAATTGGCGCGGGAGGCGCCTGGATGCGCTTTCGAGCCGGTCGGTATCGCGACCTGCCGGCGATCAGGATTTGCAATTGGCGTCGTGACGTTTAGGCCGCCTGAGCCATCGCGATGTAGTTGACGCTGGTGTTGCGGCTGGCGCGGAAGCCGCCGGCGAGCGGGGCCGGAACCAATCCCGCGACATCGGCGAGGCGCAGCCCGGATGATCGGCACAGCACGCCGAGTTCCGCCGGAGTGATGAATTTGCGCCAGTCATGGGTGCCGACCGGCAGCAGGCGGAGCAGGTATTCGGCGCCTAGCTTGGCAACGGCATAGGATTGCGGGGTGCGGTTCAGGGTCGAGACGAACAGGAGGCCGCCCGGCTCGAGCAAGCCGGCCAAGGTGGCGAGAAAACCCTGGGGATCGGGCACGTGCTCGATCACTTCGAGCGCGGTGATCACCGGAAATTTTTTCGCTTCGGCCAGAAGATCGTCGGATTCCGCCGTGCGATAGTCGATGGCGAGCCCTTGCCCGGCCGCGTGAGCGCGCGCCGCCTCGATCGCGTCCGAAGCCGCGTCGATCCCGGTCACGGCGCAGCCGGCGCGGGCGAGGCTTTCGGCGAGCAGCCCGGCGCCGCAGCCGACATCCAGCACCCGTATTTTTGTCGTGCCGAAACGATCGCGCAGCCGGTTCACGATCCACGCGGTGCGCGCCGGGTTCATCGCGTGGAGCGGGCGCATCGGCCCGCGCCGGTCCCACCAGCGTTGCGCCAGCGCGTTGAATTTTTCCACCTCGCCGCGATCCGCGCGCGCTTGTCCCGCCGAGGCGGCTTCGCGATCCTGCATTGCCCTGCTCCTTGCGTGACGCTATGTGAACGCGCCGGGGCGCGCGGGCAAGCGCCCCACAGGCGATATTCACCAATACGCGGCAACGAACGGACTCCCCATGGCGCGCATCGTGATGAAATTCGGCGGCACCTCGGTCGCCGATCTGGAGCGGATTCGCAACGCGGCGGCGCGGGTGATGCGCGCGGTCGAGGCGGGCGACGAGGTCGCGGTGGTGGTATCGGCCATGGCGGGGGCGACCAACCAACTCGTCGACTGGTGCCATGAGCTGTCGCCGCTGTACGACGCGCGGGAATACGATGCGGTGGTGGCGACCGGCGAGCAGGTGACGGTGGGGCTGTTCGCCATCGCCCTGCAGACGCTGGGGGTCGAGGCGCGGTCCTGGACCGGCTGGCAGATCCCGGTCTCGACCGACGGCCAGCACGGCAAGGCGCGCATCATGGCGATCGACGGTGCCGAGCTGATCCGCCGGATGCAGGCCGGACAGGTGCCGGTGATCGCCGGGTTTCAGGGGCTCGGGCCGGACAAGCGGATCACCACGCTCGGGCGCGGCGGATCGGACACCTCGGCGGTCGCGGTCGCCGCGGCGATCCGCGCCGATCGGTGCGATATCTACACCGATGTCGATGGCGTCTACACCACCGACCCCAGGCTGGTGTCGAAAGCACGCAAGCTTTCGCACATCACCTACGAGGAGATGTTGGAACTCGCCTCGGTCGGTGCCAAGGTGCTACAGACGCGCTCGGTCGAACTCGCGATGAAGGAGCGGGTGCGCGTGCAGGTTCTGTCCAGCTTTACCGATACGCCGGGAACGCTGGTCGTCGATGAGGATGAAATCGTGGAACAGGAAATCGTCGCCGGCATCGCCTATTCGCGGGACGAGGCGAAACTCACCGTCCGCCGCGTGCCGGACCGGCCCGGCGTGGCCGCCGCCGTGTTCGGGCCGCTCGCGGAGAATGGCATCAATGTCGACATGATCGTGCAGAACGTCTCGGAGGACGGCACGACCGACATGACCTTCACCCTCAACAAGACCGAATTGCCGCGCGCGCGGGCGGTGCTGGAGGCGATGCGCGGCGAGATCGGCTATGCCGACCTCGCGGCGGATTCCGATGTCGCGAAAATCTCGGTGGTAGGGGTCGGAATGCGCAGCCATGCCGGCGTGGCGGGCACCATGTTCAAGGCGCTCGCAGGACGGGGGATCAATATTCAGGTGATTTCGACCAGCGAGATCAAGGTGAGCGTGCTGATCGCCGCGGAATATACCGAGCTTGCGGTGCGCGCGCTGCATACCGCCTATGGGCTGGACGTCGCGTGAGCCGGCCAGCGCAAGCGGCGAAGATGTCGGTTCTCGACCATCTCTGGGCGCGCGGCTGCGCCTTCCTCGGCACCAGAACCGCCATCATGGGCGGGGCGATGAGCTGGGTGAGCGAGCGGCATCTGGTTTCGGCGATTTCCAACGCCGGCGGGTTCGGAGTGATCGCCTGCGGCTCGATGACCCCGGCGCTGCTCGATGCCGAGATCGCCGCGACCCAGGCGCTGACCGACAAGCCGTTCGGCGTCAATCTGATCACCATGCATCCGCAGCTCGACGAACTGATCGGTGTGTGCGTCGCCCACAAGGTGAGCCACGTGGTGCTCGCGGGCGGCGTGCCCACGGCATCGGCGGTGCGCGCGGTGAAGGATGGCGGGGCCCGGCTGATCGGCTTCGCGCCGGCGCTGGTGCTCGCGAAGCGGCTGATCAGGATCGGCGCCGACGCGCTGGTGATCGAGGGCTCCGAGGCCGGCGGGCATATCGGCCCGGTATCCCTCGCGGTTCTGGCGCAGGAGATTTTGCCTACGGTGCGTGAGGTGCCGGTCTTCGTCGCCGGCGGCATCGGGCGCGGCGAGGCGATCCTGGCCTTCCTGGAAATGGGCGCTTCGGGCGCGCAGCTCGGCACCCGCTTCGCCGCCGCGACCGAGAGCATCGCCCATCCGAGGTTCAAGCAGGCGTTCATCCGCGCCAATGCGCGCGACGCGGTGCCCTCGGTGCAGCTCGACGCGCAATTTCCGGTGATTCCGGTGCGCGGGCTGGCCAATGACGGCACCCGCAGATTCCTCGCCCATCAGGCCGAAACGCTCCGGCGTTTTCAGGCGGGCGAGTTCGACCGCGAAGCGGCGCAGCTTTCGATCGAACATTTCTGGGCCGGCGCGCTGCGCCGCGCGGTGATCGACGGCGATGTCGAGCAGGGCTCGGTGATGGCGGGGCAGTCGGTCGGCATGGTGACCGCGATCCAGCCGGTCGCCGTGATCATCGCGGAGCTGATCGCCCAGGCCGAGGCCGCTCATGCGGCGCGGTCCGGGGCATGCGTGCCGGATGCCGCAAGCGCGGCGGCGTAACGGCGGGGCCAAGCGCCGGGGCGAGCCGTTCGCGGCGTCGCGGCGGCTGTTCGCCAAGCTGCGCGAACGACTGAGCGCAGGCGATTCCAGCCTCGCCGAACTCACCGAGCTGGTCGCCGCGGAACTCGCCGTCGAGGTCTGCTCGATCTACGTCGCGCGGCCCGGCGAAATGCTCGAACTGGTGGCGACCCATGGGCTGCGCCTCGAAGCGGTGGGGCGGACGCGGCTGCGCATGGGCGAAGGGATCATCGGGCTTGCGGCTGCGAAGGGTGAGCTTCTCAATCTGGCGGATGCGCAGAACCATCCCGAATTCGCCTATCGGCCGGAGACCGGGGAGGATCGCTACGCATCGATGCTGGCGGTGCCGGTGCGCCGGGCCGGACGCACGCTCGGGGTGATCGCGGTGCAGAACACCGAGCCGCGCGCCTATTCCGGGCTCGAAGCCGAGACGATCTCGACCATCGCCATGCTGCTCGGCGAAATCCTGAGCGGGCTGGGCGCCGGCGAGATCCCGGCGAGCGGGTTCGGCGATTCGCTGTCGCGCCGCTATGCCGGCCATCCGCTGGCGCCCGGCATCGTGCGCGGGGCCGCCCTGCCGTTCGGCCGTTCCATCGGGCCGCGCCACGTGCTGGCCGACGATCCCGGCGCCGAGCTGGAACGGCTCGAACAGGCGATGGCCGATGCGGAATCGAGCCTCGATGCGCTGATGTCCGAGCATTTGCCAAGCGGCCACGCGACCCGCGAGGTGCTCGATGCCTACCGGCTGATCTCGCAGGGCACCGGCTGGCTGGACCGGGTGCGCGCCGGCATCGCCGACGGGTTGACCGCCGAGGCGGCGGTGGATCAGGTCGGCGCCGAATTGCGCGGGCGGATGCGCAAGATCGCCGACCCGTATCTGCGCGAGCGCCTCGCCGATATCGAGGACATGGTCGAGCGCATGCTGACCGCCCTCGGCGCCGGGACGCCGAAGCCCGACGATGCGAGCGGGATGATCCTGGTCGCGCGCCGGCTCGGGCCGGCGGAACTGCTCGACTGGCACCGGCGCGGCATCGCCGGGGTCGCGATCGAGGAGGCAAGCGCGGGCGGCCATGCCGCGATTCTGGCGCGGGCTCTGGAAATTCCGGCACTCGCGGTCGAGGCCGGCGCGACCGAGGCGGCGCGCCCAGGCGATCCGGCTCTGCTCGACGCGGAGTCCGGCGCGCTGATCCTGCGTCCCGACCCCGAGGTCACCGCGCTCTACGACCGGGCGCTGGCCAGCCGCTCCAGCCGCGCGGCGGAACTTGCCGCCTATCGCGACCGTCCGGCCGAGACGCTGGACGGCACGCAGCTGACCCTGATGCTCAATGTCGGGCTGGCCTTCGAGCTCGATCAGCTCGCGCGCACCGGCGCCGAGGGGATCGGGCTGTACCGGACCGAAATCGCCGCCCTGGCGGCGGCGCGGGTTCCCGGCATTGCCGCTCAGGCCGCCGAATATCGCCGGGTGATCGAACGCGCGGGGGATCAGCGTGTGGTATTCCGCACCCTCGATCTCGGCGCCGACAAGCTGCTGCCCGGCGAGGCCGAGGATGCGGTGGAAAACCCGGCGATGGGCTGGCGCAGCCTGCGCGTCGGGCTCGACCGGCCGGCGATTCTCCGCCGGCAGTTGCGCGCGCTGCTGATGGGCGCCGCGGGATACCGGCTTTCGGTGATGTTTCCGATGGTGGCGACCGTGGCCGAGTTTCGCGCCGCGCGCGACCTGCTGGAGGCCGAAGCGGCACGGCTGAACGAAGGGCCATGCGAGATCGAGGTGGGCACCATGCTGGAGGTGCCGGCGCTGCTGTTCCAGTTGCCCGGCCTGCTGGCGGAGGCCGATTTCATCTCGCTCGGCACCAACGATCTGATGCAGTTCCTGTTCGCCGCCGATCGCGGAACCCCACGGCTCGCCAACCGCTACGACGTGCTGTCGGCCCCGGTGCTCGAACTGATCGAGGGGCTCGCCGCCGCCTGCGCCGAGGAAGAGGTGGGGTTTTCGATCTGCGGCGAGGCTGCCGGGCGGCCCCTGGATGCGCTCGCCTTCGCGGCGATCGGGGTCAACACCCTCTCGATGTCCGGCGCATCGATCCTGCCGGTCAAGGCCTTGCTGGCCGCGACCGATCTGGCCATTCTGCGTCCGGTGCTGCGCGAGCTGCGCCGCGCGGGGGCTGCCGGCGGGAGCCTGCGCGACCCCCTCACCGCCTGGGCGCGCGAGCACGGTTTGCCGATCTGAATGGAACCGGGTAGACTGGCGCCGTAATGAAGGATGCGGCATACGCCTCGGGCATGGCGTTTCCTTTTGGCGCGGCTTGGATGCGATCATGCCGCCGCAGGGGAGGTTTCGGCTTCCAGACGTCGATGACCCGCGATGAATGATATGGATGGCGACCGAGACACTGGTGTGAATACCCCGGATTTCCATGACTCCGACCTGCACGGTCCCGCACGGGTCGGCGCGGAATTGCGCGCCGTGCGCGAGCGGCTTGGGTGGACGCTGACCGATCTGGCCCGCCGCCTGAAAATTCGCCTGCCCTTTCTGGAAGCGATCGAGGCGGGCGATCTCGCCGCCCTGCCCGCCCCCGCCTACGCCGCCGGATTCATCCGCTCCTACGCCGAAGCGATGGGGCTGGACCCCGAGGAAATTCTACGCCGGTTTCGCGCCGAGGGCATGAGCCGCGCGAAGCAGCCGGTGCTCAGCTTTCCCGAACCCGTGCCGGACCGTGCGGTACCGCCCGGCGCGATCGTGTTTCTCGCCGTGGTGATCGCGGTCGGCGCCTATTTCCTGTGGTATCGGCATTCCGAGCACGAGTTGCGCATGGCCCAGATGGTGCCCGCCGTGCCGGCGAAGCTGGCGCCGCTGGCCGTGCCGAAACCGCCACCACCGGCCAAGCCGAAACCCGCCAAATCCGCGCCGGCCGTGACTGCTCCCGCCAGCGCTGCCGGTTCGGCATCCAGTATGTCGAGTTCACCAGGTTCGGGAAGTGCTGGGCCGGTCGTAACCGCATCCAACAGCACAACGACGCAGCCGACCAGCCAGACCCCTCAGACCGCCCCGAATTCGACCGCGAATGCCGGCACGCCGAATGCCGGCACGCCGAATGGCGCTTCATCCGCCGGCAGCACGGCGGCTGCCGCCAATCCGCTGGTGATCAGCGCTACCGCCGATAGCTGGGTGCAGGTGCGTGGCACCGGCGGCACGATCCTGTTCAGCCGCGTGCTGAAGGCCGGCCAGTCCTGGCCGGTGCCGGACGAGCCGGGCCTGACCCTCACCACCGGCAATGCCGGCGGCACGGTGCTGGTGCAAAACGGGATTTCGGGCAATCCGCTCGGCGCCGCCGGCGCGGTGTTGCGCAATATTCCGCTCACCAAGGGATCGGCACAAACCGCGACCCCGACAGGTTCAGGTGCAGGCACGGTGCCGCAATCCGCGCCCAACCCCGCAACCTCCGGCGCCTCCGCCGCATCTCATTGAGATTACTTCCTTATTTCGGAAATTCCCGTTCTTCGAAAGCCAACCCATGAATTATCGCGAATATCAGCAGATCGACCGCCGCAAATCCCGCCAGATCAGCGTCGGTGCGGTGAAAGTCGGCGGCGACGCGCCGGTGACGGTGCAGACCATGACCAACACGCCGACCGATGATGTGGCGGCGACGGTGGCACAGATCCATCGCGCCGAACGCGCCGGGGTCGATATCGTGCGGGTCTCCTGCCCGGACGAGGCGAGCACCGCGGCGCTGGCCGACATCGTGCGGCAGGTGAACGTGCCGGTGGTGGCCGACATTCATTTTCACTACAAGCGCGCGATCGAGGCAGCGAAGGCCGGTGCCGCCTGCCTGCGCATCAACCCCGGCAATATCGGCAGCGCCGAACGGGTGCGCGAGGTGATCAAGGCCGCGCGCGATCATGGCTGTTCGATGCGCATCGGCGTCAATGCCGGGTCGCTGGAGCGGCATCTGCTGGAAAAATACGGCGAGCCGAACCCCGACGCGCTGGTCGAATCCGCCCTCGAACACGCGAAGATTCTGCAGGATCACGATTTTCACGAGTTCAAGATCAGCGTGAAGGCGTCGGACGTGTTTCTCGCGGTCGCGGCGTATCAGCAGCTTGCCGAGGTGTGCGACCATCCGCTGCATATCGGCATCACCGAGGCGGGCGGGCGGCGCACCGGGACGGTGAAATCCTCGATCGGGCTGGGCTCGCTGCTGTGGGCCGGGATTGGCGACACCATGCGGGTCTCGCTCTCGGCGGAGCCCGAGGAAGAGGTGATGGTTGGCTGGGACATCCTGAAATCCCTTGGCATTCGCCATCGCGGCGTGCGGATCATTTCCTGCCCGTCCTGCGCGCGCCAGGGGTTCAACGTGATCGACACGGTCGCCAAGTTGGAAGACCGGCTCGCCCATATCGAAACGCCGATCACCCTCTCGATCATCGGCTGCGTGGTGAACGGGCCGGGCGAGGCGCTGATGACCGATCTCGGCGTGACCGGCGGC
The DNA here is from genome assembly GCF_025499445.1 of Acidiphilium sp. AL. Lineage (NCBI taxonomy): Bacteria > Pseudomonadati > Pseudomonadota > Alphaproteobacteria > Acetobacterales > Acidocellaceae > Acidiphilium > Acidiphilium sp. AL. The sequence continues at coordinate 217,659 of NZ_JAIMBZ010000001.1, read as the reverse complement.
GGCAACGGGCGGCACATGATCTATGCCGCCGGCAAGACCGACCACACGATCGAAGGCGATGCGATGATCGACCACGTGGTTTCCCTGGTCGAGACGCGCGCGGCGCAGATCCAGGAACAGGCGGCACGGGAAAAGCAGGCGGCGGAATAAGATTGACTTTTTTGCTGAATCACATAATTATGTGATTATTCCGATACGCCCGTAGGCGGGCTTGTCTTCTGCGCCCCGCGCCAAAAGCGCGGGGTTTTTAATGGGTGCGCGTCATGAAAAAAGTAGCGATCCTAATGGATGGCGGATATACGCGCGTGATCGTGCGCAAAGCCGGCAAGACGTATAACCCCGACTACATCGAAAGATTGGCTCAAGCTGCCGTAATTAGCCAGGGAATGAATGCTTTTGATGCCGAAGAGGTTTTGCGGGTTTTATATTACGATTGTCCTCCCTTTAACGGGAAAGTGAAGCTTCCCGTTAGCGGCGAATTCAAGGAATTCAAAGATAGTGGCGCATGGCTCGACGATCTCGCGGAACGCAATCTCTTTGCGGTCCGGCGGGGTATTCTGAAGTTTCGCGGATTCGTACCGAAAACCGTACCGGTAGCTCCCGCAACCCTGAAAGATGCCGATTTCAAGCCGGATTTCGAACAAAAAGGTGTGGATATGCGGATCGGTCTCGATATCGCGACGTACGGAGATGCCCGCACGGTTGATCGTTTGATCGTTTTTACTGCCGATACGGATTGTATCCCCGCGTTCAAACACGCTCGCAAGTGCGGGTTACAGGTTGTTCTGGCCGATCTTCCCGGCGGCAGCGTGATCGGTGAATTACGTCAACACGTTGACTTCGTTCGTTCTGTAACACTGCCTTGATAATTGCTGGTCAACCATGAAAGCCCTGCAACCCGTGCGCGGCACCCGCGACCTGATCGGCGACGATGCACGGCGGCATTTCCGCGTGGTGGATACCGCGCGCCGCGTCACCGCGCTGTATGGTGCATCGGAATGGGCGACGCCGATTTTCGAATCCACTGCTGTCTTCGCCCGTACGCTGGGCGAAACCTCCGATGTCGTGACCAAGGAGATGTATACTTTCGAAGACCGGAGCGGCGAGAGCATTACCCTGCGCCCGGAGGCGACCGCCGGCATCTGCCGCGCGGTGATCTCCAACGGTCTCACCCAGACCCTGCCACAGAAAATCTTCTTTCAGGGTCCGATGTTCCGCTACGAGCGGCCGCAAAAAGGCCGTTACCGCCAGTTCCACCAGATCGATTTCGAGATCATCGGCGCCGCCGAACCGCTGGCCGATGCCGAAGCCATCGCCTGCGGCTGGCAGATTCTGCGCGAGCTCGGCATCGCCGACGGTACCGTTCTCAATATCAACACGCTGGGCGACAAAGCGAGCCGCGACGCCTATCGCACAGCGTTAGTGGATTATTTGTCACGTTATGAGGCTGATCTTTCGGCGGACAGCCGGACCCGGCTTGCCAGAAATCCGCTGCGCATCCTCGATTCCAAGGATTCCGGCGACATCGCCCTGCTCGCTGCCGCACCCGTGATCTATGACCATCTGAACGCCGAATCGGCGGCGTTCTATGACGGCGTGAAGTCCGCCCTCGCGCAGTTCGGCATCCCTTTCGTCGAAAATCCCCGCATCGTGCGGGGATTCGACTATTACAATCACACGGCGTTTGAATTCGTGACCACCGAACTCGGGGCCCAGGGAACCGTGCTCGGCGGCGGCCGTTACGACGGGCTGATGGAACAGATGGGCGGACCGTCGATTCCCGGAATCGGCTGGGGCGCGGGCATCGAACGCCTCGCCATGCTGCTCGCCGATGTGCCTGAAGCAGCCAGCATGATCGCGGTCATCCCGATGGGTGAGGCGCAATATCCGGCAGCCCTCGGCATTCTGAACCGCCTGCGCAATGCCGGCATCGCCGCCGAAATGGCCTATCGCGGCAATGTCAAACGCCGGATGGAGCGGGCAAATCGCATTCATGCCCGTGCCGCCATCATCATCGGCGAAGATGAGCTGGCGCGCGATGCGGTTGCGGTGAAATTTCTCGATGACGGCACGCAGCGCGAGGTCGCGATCGGCGATCTCGCCGCCCTGTTGCGATGAGTCTGGCCGGCAAACTCGACCGGATCGTCGAACGCGCCGCCGAATTGCGCGCGATGCTCGCCTCCGGGCTCAGCGGGGAAGCCTTCGTCGCGGCCTCGCGCGAACTCGCCGAAATCGAAACGCTCGAAGAGAGGGTCATCGCCTTTCGAGAGGCCGAACGTGCCCGTGCGGAAGCGGAGGCGGCACGCGCCGACCCCGAATTGCGAGAACTCGCCGATGCGGAACTCGCCGAATTGCGCGAGCGGCTTCCGGTTCTGGAGCGCGAAATCAGCCTCGCCCTCCTGCCGCGCGATGAAGCCGACGATCGTGCCGCAATTCTGGAAATCCGCCCCGCCGCCGGCGGCGACGAGGCGGCATTGTTCGCCGCCGAGTTGTTCGGCGCCTATCGGCGTTATGCCGATCAGCGCGGCTGGCGCTTCGAGAGTCTCGACTATACCGAAACCGAACTGGGCGGCCTGAAGGAAGGCATCGCCGAGATCAATGGACGCTCGGTTTTCGCGCGGCTGAAATACGAGAGCGGCGTGCACCGGGTGCAACGCGTACCGGCCACCGAGGCGCAAGGCCGAATTCACACCTCGACCATCACCGTCGCGGTGCTGCCCGAAGCCGAAGAGGTCGATGTCGATATCGCCGACTCTGATCTCAGGATCGACGTCTATCGCGCGTCGGGCGCCGGCGGCCAGCACGTGAACAAAACCGAAAGCGCCGTGCGCATCACGCATATTCCGACGGGAATCGTCGTGGCGATGCAGGAAGAACGCAGCCAGCACAAGAACCGCGCGAAGGCGATGAAGATTTTGCGTGCCCGGCTTTACGAGCAATCGCGCGCGCGCAATGCCGCCGACCGGGCGGCCGACCGGAAATCACAGGTCGGCACCGGCGATCGTTCGGAACGGATTCGTACCTATAATTTTCCGCAAGGCCGGGTGACCGACCATCGCATCAATCTCACGCTCTACAAGCTCGACCGGGTGATGCAGGGCGAATTCGACGAGATCATCGATGCGCTGACCGAGGAAGATCAGGCGGCCCGCCTCGCCGCGACGACATGATTCCCCTCGGCGAAGCGATCGCGCGAATCGCGGCGATGCTGGAGGCTGCCGGCATTCCCGGCGCACGGCGCGAGGCGCGGCTGATTCTGGCTCATGCGCTGGGGTGCGACGTCGGCGCGCTCTGGAGCCGCGATGCGGTGCCGGATGGTGCGGGTTTGGCGTTCGCGGCGCGGCGGGCGGCCCGCGAACCACTGGCCTATATCACCGGGCATCGCGAGTTCTGGAGCCTCGATCTCGCGGTTTCGCCCGCAACCCTGATTCCACGCCCGGATACCGAAACCCTGATCGAGGCAGCGCTGCGCCATTGCCCCGACCGGGTGCGGGTGCGCCGGATTCTTGATCTCGGCACCGGCACCGGCGCGCTTCTGCTCGCCGCTCTCGTCGAATTTCCCGGCGCCTTCGGAATCGGCGTCGATCGCGTGCCGGCCGCCACCTCGCTCGCTCGCGATAATGCCGCCCGTCTCGGCCTTGCCGATCGGACCGCGTTCTTCGCCGGCGACTGGGGCGACGCGCTCGCTGGACAGTTCGATCTCATCCTGGCGAACCCGCCTTATATTCGCAGCAATGACATCGCCTCGCTGATGCCCGAAGTGACCAGGCATGAGCCGGTATTGGCGCTCGACGGCGGACCGGACGGGCTTGACGCCTATCGGCGGATCATCGCGGCACTACCCGGCCAGATGGCGCCGGGCGGAATCGCGATCGTCGAATCCGGGGCAGGTCAGTATGACGAGATTGCCGCGTTAGCCCGTACCTGCGCGCTTGAAACCGATGGCCACGCAGATCTCGCAGGTGTGCCCCGCGCAATCGTCATGACCAGAACCACATAGAATGACAAAAAAACCATTTGGTGAATCGGCCATTCGGCGCTATTTACCGAAAGCGGGTCAAGGTTATGGATTAAGTCCTCCCGTTTGGATAAATCCTGACAATTCACCTGCACTCCCTTGCAAAACCAAGGGCGGCACATGGGTAGATTCCGCTTAAATGCGCATGCCTTCTTGTGCCATTAGCGACTTGTTCGGGACGATTGGGAGGGTTTATGACCCGCCGCGTTCCTGGCCGCACTTTAACAGGATGACCGATTTCGATGAATATCAAACGTATGCGCGGGCGCAACAACCGGGGCGGTGGCGGTAATTTCCGCAACTTCCAGAGTGGCGCGCCACTCAATCGCAATCACGTATTCGACAGCAATGGACCGGAGCAGCGCGTGCGCGGCACGGCGCAGCAACTGTTCGACAAATACCAGCAAATGGGCCGCGATGCTTCGAGTGGTGGCGACCGGGTGCTGGCGGAAAGCTATTTCCAGTATGCCGAGCACTATTTCCGCATCATCACCGCGATGAATCAGGCTCAAGGTGTTCATGGCGGCCAGCACGGCGGCCACGCACAGGGGCAGAACGGCCACATCAATGGACGCCGCGAAACGGCCGAAGACCAGAACGACGGCGATTTTCCTGCCGCCGCGGCCGGAATCGGCGATCAACCGCCGATCGAGCCCAGGGAAATTCCGATCAGCGCGGTGCCGCCGGAAGCGTAATCATTACTCGCGCGCAAGCAGCCTGTCGTTGACGAAGCGCGCGAACGACCACGACGAAAACCGCGCGCGCAGGGCCTGTTCGTCGTAATCCTGGGCGACCCAGTCGAGAAACGCCTTGCGACCCTCGCCGTCTTTTTCGTAGGCGTCGAGAAACGCATCGAGAATGCCGGTGTTCGACTGCCTGATATGGCCGAACCGCAGGCTGAGCTGGCGCCGCGCCTCGGCGACGGTTCCGCCTTCGACCAGGATGAACAGCGCGGCGGCGATGCCGGCGCGATCGGCCCCGGATTTGCAGTGAATCAGTGCCGGGCGGTTCATGGTGCGATAGATTTCGGCGAGCCGGAGAATACGGTCGCGCTGCGGGGCGCCGCGCGAGTCCAGCGCCATGTCGAAGAAATCGAGCCCGAGCCGGGATGCCGCGTCGCGCGACAGCGCATCGGACCCGTTGCGACATTGACCGCGCAGGTTGATGACCGTGCGCAGCCCCGCCTTGCGGGTGAACCGCGCGAGTTGGAACGGCACCGGATGGTTCGAGCGATACAAAGCCCCCGGTGCGACCGTGGCGAAATTGGTCCAGCCGAGACGCAGCACCGCATGATCGACGAACAGCGCGTCGAGCCACGCGTTGCGGCGCCCGGCCTGGGTCGAAAGATCGCCGCGATAGATCGTGTCCATGGCGGCTCCCTAGCAGAATCGCGGCCGCCAATCGAGCGGCTGGAAACCGCGCGTGCGTCGGGCTAGAGCAGGCCGATGATCCGCAATGCGCTGACCGTTGGCGCCTGGACGATGGGGAGCCGGGTTCTCGGCTTCCTGCGCGACATATTGATCGCGGCGATGCTCGGCGCCGGTCCGGCGGCGGATGCGTTTTTCGTCGCCCTTCGCCTGCCCAACCTGTTTCGCCGCCTGTTCGGCGAGGGGGCGTTCAGCGCGGCGTTCATTCCAGCCTATGCCGGCACGCTCGCGCATGAAGGCGACGTCCCGGCGCGGCGCCTTGCCGAGGAGATCGCCTCGATCATGGTGATCGGGCTGTTCGCGCTGATGCTGCTCGGCATGGTGTTCATGCCGGTCCTGCTCGATGCGCTGGCGCCGGGATTTCGTGCGGAACCCGCGAAATTCGCGCTGGCGGTGCGGCTGTCGCGCATCACCTTTCCCTATCTCTGGCTGATCTGCCTGTGCGCCTTGTTCGCCGGGGTGCTGAACGCGCGCGGTCGATTCACGACGGCCTCAGCCGCGCCGATTCTGTTCAATATCTGTATCATCGGGGCATTGTTCGTTCTGCACCGCGCGGGCCAGCGCGTGCCGGAGGCGTTGGCCTATGGCGTCGCGCTTTCGGGGATCGTGCAATTCGCTCTGCTCGGCCGGGCGATGGCGCGCGCCGGCGTGCCGCTGCGGCTGCACCGCCCGCGCCTGACGCCGGGGGCGCGGATCGTGCTGCGCCGGCTCGGCCCCGGACTGATCGGCGCCGGGGTGACGCAGATCAATCTGACGGTCGATACCATCATCGCCTCGCTGCTGCCGAACGGCACGGTTTCGGTTCTGTACTATGCCGACCGGGTGAACCAGCTGCCGCTCGGCGTGATCGGCGCGGCACTGGCGACGGCGCTTCTGCCCAGCCTGTCGCGGCAGTTCCGGCGCGGCGAGACCGAGGCCGCGCGTGGCACGCTCAACCGCGCGATCGAGTTCGGGCTGCTGCTCACCCTGCCGGGTGCGGCGGCACTCGGCGCGATCGGCCTGCCGATCATGCGGACCCTGTTCGCCCATGGCGCTTTTTCCGGCGCCGATGCGGCACGCAGTGCGGCGGCATTGGCAGCCTATGCCGTCGGTCTGCCGGCTTTCGTGCTGGTGAAGCTGTTCACGCCGGGTTTTTTCGCGCGGGGCGATACGAAAACGCCGGTGAAAATCGGCATCGGCGCGGTCGCGATCAATCTCGGGTTCAATCTCGCCCTGATGCATCCGCTCCAGCAGGTGGGCATTGCGCTGTCCACCAGCATCGCCGCCTGGTTCAATGTGGGGATGCTGGCGTTTCTGCTGGCGAAACGCGGCGATTTCATCGCCGATGCGCGATTGACCGGCCGGATCGCGCGAATCGCGATCGCATGCGCCGTGATGGCCGCCGGGCTTTTGCTGTTGCGCGGGGCGGGTGTCATGGGATGGCCCGCGCCGCTCGGCCTGGTTCTGCTGGTTGCCGGCGGAACCGCGATCTTCGCGCTGGTCGGGCTGGCGATCGGGGCATTTCGGGTGGACGAACTGCGCATCCTGCTGCGCCGCCCGCCCCCGCTTGACCCGGCCGCGCAAGCCGGCTGATAGAGGACCATGGCACGCATTTTTTCGGGCATCCAGCCTACCGGCATCGCGCATCTCGGCAATTATCTCGGCGCCATTCAGAACTGGGCGGCGTTGCAGGAGGGCAACGAGAGCATCTATTGCCTGGTCGATCTTCATGCGATCACGGTCTGGCAGGAGCCGGACGCCTTGCGCGCGCAGACCCGCACTAACGCAGCCCTTCTCATTGCTTGCGGCATCGACCCGGTTCACAGTATTTTGTTTCATCAATCGGCGGTTCACGCTCATGCGCGGCTCGCCTGGATTTTCAATTGCGTCGCCCGGTTCGGCTGGCTCGGCCGGATGACCCAGTTCAAGGACAAGGCGGGCAAGGATCGGGAAAACGTCTCGACCGGGCTGTTCGTCTACCCGAACCTGATGGCCGCCGATATTCTGACCTATCACGCGACCGAAGTGCCGGTGGGCGAGGATCAGAGCCAGCATCTGGAACTTGCCAACGATATCGCGCAGAAATTCAATCACGATTACGGCATCGCGTTCTTTCCGACGATCACACCGCGTATCATCGGCACGACCGCGCGGATCATGAGTTTGCGGGACGGGACGAAGAAGATGTCGAAATCCGATGCGTCCGATCAGAGCCGGATCAACCTGACCGACGACGCCGATACGATCGCGCAGAAGATCCGCCGCGCCAAGACCGATCCCGAGCCCTTGCCGGAGTCCGCCGAGAATCTGGACGGCCGGCCGGAGGCGCGCAATCTGGTCGGCATCTACGCGGCTTTGGCTGACGCTCGTGTGGCCGACGTGCTGCGCGACCATGGCGGCCAGGGTTTCGGCACGTTCAAGGAGAGGTTGACCGAGCTGATCGTCGCAAAGATCACGCCGATCGGCGCGGAGGCCGCACGGCTCGCCGCCGACCCTGGCACGATCGAGCGAATCCTGCAGGATGGTGCCGCGCGGGCGGCGGCGATCGCGGAGCCGATCGTTCGCGAGGCGGAGCGCATCGTCGGGCTGCTGCCGGCGCGATGAGGCGAATCCTCGCGATATTTCTACTCCTCGGCGCGAGCCTCGCCACGGCGCGCGCCGCCACCAACACCCCGGAATACGGCGGAACGCTGCGCCTCGTAACCACAGCGGCCTCGGGGTCGTTCGATCCGCAGATCAACTACACGCTGCGTTATGCGGAAATCTACCAGGCAATGTATGACGGGCTGGTCACCTTCGCGAAGGTGGGCGGTCCCGGTTCGATCGAGGTCGTGCCCGATCTTGCGACCAACCTGCCGAAACCGACCGATCATGGCACGACCTACGTGTTTCATCTGCGCCATGGCATTGAATTTTCCAACGGCGCGCCGGTGACCGTGCAGGCGGTCGTGCATTCGTTCCGCCGGCTGTTCAAGGTGAACAGTCCGAATGCCGGCACCTGGTATGACGTGATCGTCGGCGGGCGGCGCTGCCTTGCCCATCCCGGCCATTGCACCCTGCCCGGCCTGATCGCCGATCCCGCGACGAACACCGTGACATTTCATTTGCGCCACCCCGATGCCGAGTTTCTTGACCAGCTCGCGGTTCCCTTCGGCTCGATTCTGCCGGCCGACACGCCGGATCGCGACATGGGAACGATGCCGATTCCGGGAACTGGCGCCTATATGGTGAAAAGCTACGATCCGTCTAACGGAATCGTGATGGTGCGCAATCCTCATTTTCATCAATGGAGCGCGATCGCCCAGCCGAAGGGATTTCCGAACCGCATTCTCTACCGGTTCGGGCTGTCCGCCGAGGCGCAGGTGACCGCGGTGGAAAACGGCCAATATGACTGGATGTATGAAAACGCCCCGGCCGACCGGCTGAACCAGATGGCGACCCACTACACCAAGCAGATCCATATCACGCCGGTGAACTGGTTTTTCTATGCGCCGATGAACGTGAACATTCCGCCGTTCAACAACAAATATGCACGGCTCGCGGTGAATTACGCAGTGAACCGGGAATCGGCTGTGAAACTGTCCGGCGGCAATGCGCTCGCGACCCCGTCCTGCCAGATCCTGCCGCCGCAGATGCCGGGCTATGTCCCCTATTGTCCGTTCACCCGCAATCCTGGGGCGGACTGGTCGGCCCCCGATTGGAAGCGCGCCCGCCATTACATGCAGAAATCCGGCATGATCGGCCAGAAGGTGACGGTGGTGACCCAGATTCAATCGCCGTACCGGCAACTCGGCGTCTATCTTCAGGGCGTGCTGAACAGGCTGGGCTTCAAGGCGAGCGTCAAGCCGATCTCGCCCGATCTCCAGTTCACCTATATCCAGAATTCCAATAACAACGTGCAGATTTCGATAACCGACTGGGCGCAGGATTATCCCGCGCCATCGGATTTTCTGAACGTGCTGTTTTCCTGTAAATCGTTCAAGAAAGGTTCGGACAATTCGATCAACATCTCGGGTTTCTGCGACCCCGCGATCGATGCGGAGATGGCGCACGCAGAGCTCATTTCGCTGAAACATCCCCGTGCGGGCGACGCGATCTGGGCGCATGTCGATCGCCAGATCACCAGGCGGGCGGTGGTCGCCAGCCTGCTTTCGGTGAACCGGCTCGATTTCGTCTCGGCGCGGCTCAGGCATTTCCGGTTCAGCGGCGAGTATTTCTTTTTACCCCAGCTCGCGGTGATCAAATGAGCCAGGCAACCGAATTACGGATCGACGATATCGCCCCGCCCGCGCCGGGTTACTGGGCGACGGCGATGCGCAAATTGCGGCGCGACGGTGCCGCGATGACAGCGCTCGCGACGCTGATCGTGATCATTCTGCTCTGCGCAGCGGCTCCCCTCTATGCGCGCGATATCGCCCATACCAATCCGTTCGAATCGAATCTTTCCGGCACCGTTTTGCGGCACGGCAAAATGGTCGAGGTTCTGGGGGCGGCGCATAATCCGTTACGGCTCGGCGTCGAGCCGATCGGCCCGAGCTGGAAACTCGGCCCGTATATGCTCGGTGCGGACGGACAGGGACGCGACGTGGCCGCGCGCATGCTCTATGGCGGGCGAAATTCGCTGCTGGTTTCCTTCGCCGCCGCCGTGATCTGCCTTGTGCTCGCGGCGCTTACCGGCATTCTCGCCGGTTTTTTCGGCGGCTGGACTGACCGGGCGATTTCCTGGCTGCTCGACGCGCTCTGGGCGTTTCCGGTATTCCTGCTGGCGATTTCGCTGTCGGTCGTGCTGATCGCGCACGGCATCGATATCGGCCCGATCCGGCTCGATGCGTCCAGCCTTGCCTTGCCGATCACCATTATCGGGGTGATCTACGTGCCCTATGTCGCGCGGCCGGTGCGCGGCCTCGTGCTCGGGCTGCGGCAGAGCGAATACGTGCTTGCCGCGATCGGGATCGGCGCGCCGTCATGGCGCATTTTGTGGTTCGACATCCTGCCCAATGTCATTTCATCGCTGGTCGTGTTCGCACCGCTGATCGTGGCACTCGACATGCTGACCGAGGCGGCACTGTCGTTTCTGTCGATCGGGGTGCAGCCGCCGGCCGCGAGCTGGGGCACCATCATCCATAACGGCGAAAGCCTGATCTACACCCGCCCGATCGTCGCCATCGCACCGGGGCTGGCCATCGTCATCACCGTGCTCGCGCTGAATATTCTCGGCGACGGATTGCGCGATGCGCTCGATCCGCGCGCGAAGCTGAGAAACTGACCGATGGCGGGCACGGTTCTTCGCCGGCTGGCGCACATGATCGCGGTGCTGTTCGGCATTTCGGTTCTGGTGTTCCTGATTTTCTTCGCGACCCCCGGCGCCAATCCGGCCGCGCGCATCGCTGGCAAGGATGCGTCGCCGCAGACCATCGCACGGGTCGAAAAACAGTTTGGCCTGAACCGGCCTTTGCCCGTGCAATACGCACTGATGATGAAGAAGCTGTTCGTGACGCGGAACCTCACCTCGTTCGTCAATCTCGGCGAGAAAGTGGTGCCGCAGGTGTTCAAGGCGGCGCCGGTAACCTTGTCGCTGGTGAGCGGAGCGGCGGTGATCTGGATCGGCTTCGCGATTTTGATCGGCGCCCTCGCCGCCGCCTTTCGCGGCGGCTGGATCGACCGGCTGCTGATGGTGCTGTCGCTCATCGGCATCTCGATGCCGGTGTTCTGGGTCGGGACCATGGCGAACCTGATCACTCAGGGCGCATATCATCACACCTGGCTGTTTTCCTGGGTGCCGCCGCTCGGCTATATCCCGTTCTCGCGATCGCCGCTCGGCTGGTTCAAGGCTCTGGTGATTCCCTGGATCACCCTGGCGATTCTGTATATCGGGCTCTATGCGCGGGTGCTCCGCGCCGCCCTGATCGAGACGATGCAGGAGGATTTCATCCGCACCGCGCGCGCCAAGGGATTGTCCGAACGGCAGGTGCTGCTGCGCCACGCGCTGCGCTGCTCGCTGGTCAGCGTGGTGACGCTGTTCGGCCTCGATTTCGGAGTTCTGGTCGGCGGCGGCGCGCTACTGACCGAAGTGGTGTTCGGCCTGCAGGGCGTGGGTTATCTCACCTATCAGGCGCTGGAGACGCTGGATTTGCCGATGATCATGGCGACGGTGATCTACGCATCGGTCTTCGTGGTCGTCTCGAACGCGGCGGTGGATATCGTCTATGCCGCGTTCGATCCGCGCATGAGGGTGCGGCGATGAGCGCTGTTGGCCTGCTGTCGGTGCGCGATCTCGCGGTGGCGTTCCGCACCCGCGACGGGGTGGCGCGCGCGGTCGATGGCGTGTCGTTCGATGTCGCGGAACGGGAAATCCTCGGCATCGTCGGCGAGTCGGGTTCGGGCAAGAGCCTGACGGTTCTCGCGATTCTCGATCTGATCGGCGACCCCAACGCCATCGTCAGCGGCTCGATCCGCTTCAGGGGCGCGGAACTGGTTGGCCAAAGCCCCGATGTGCTGCGGCGGCTGCGAGGCGGCGCGATCGCGATGATCTTTCAGGACCCGATGACGGCGCTGACGCCGGTTCACACCATCGGCGCGCAGATCATGGAGCAGATCCGCATCCATACCGGGCTGTCGCGCCATGGAGCGCGGGCGCGCGCGGTGGAACTGCTCGACGCGGTCGGCCTGCCCGATCCGGCGCGCGCGGCGGGGCGTTATCCGCAGGAATTGTCCGGCGGGCAGCGCCAGCGCGCGGTGATCGCCATGGCGCTGTCGTGCAATCCGGCGCTGCTGCTCGCCGACGAGCCGACCACCGCGCTCGATGTGACGGTGCAGGCGCAGATTCTCGATCTGATCCGCAGGTTGCGGGACGATTTCGGTTCGGCGGTGATACTCATCACCCATAATCTCGGCGTCGTCGCCGAGACCGCGGACCGGGTCGCGGTGATGTATTCCGGGCGGATCATCGAGACGGCTTCGACCGCGGCGTTGTTCGCCGATCCGCGCCATCCCTATACCTGGGGGCTGCTTGGGTCGATGCCGGAACTCGGCGGCGCGCGCCGCGCGCGGCTGGCGACGATCCCCGGCCTGCCGCCAGCACTGGACCGGCGACCAAAGGGCTGCGCCTTCGCGCCGCGTTGCGGCTTCGCGCGCGCCGAATGCGCGGTGCGTCCGCCGCTGATCGGCGAGGCCGGGCACCGCGCCGCCTGCATCATTCCCGCCGCCGAGCGCGCCGGTGCGCGTGACCAGGCGCTTGCGGCATGAACACTCCCCTGCTGTGCGTCGAAGGATTGTCCAAACATTATGTCAGCGGCGGCGCGCTGTCGCGGCGCGGCAGAACCGTGGTGCGCGCGGTGGACGATGTGTCGTTCACCATCGCACCGGGAGAGACGCTTGGTCTGGTCGGCGAATCCGGCTGCGGCAAATCGACGCTCGGGCGCTGCGTGACGCGGCTGCTTGAAGCGAGCGGCGGAAAAATCGAATTTGACGGGCGCGATATCACGCGGCAGAGCGGCAGAGCCCTGCGCGAAACCCGCGCCGGATTGCAGATGATTTTCCAGGACCCTTATGCGTCGCTCAATCCGCGCCGGCGAGTGCGCGATATCGTCGCCGAACCGCTGATCGTGCATGGCCGGGGCAGAAGCGGCGAAATCCGCGATATGGTCGCCTCGCTGTTCGCCGATGTCGGGCTGCGGCCCGAACAGCTCGATCGGTTTCCGCATGAATTTTCCGGCGGCCAGCGCCAGCGGGTCGGCATCGCCCGCGCTTTGGCGCTGGCTCCGAAGCTGATCGTCGCCGACGAGCCGGTTTCCGCACTCGACGTTTCGGTGCAGGCGCAGATCGTCAATCTGCTCGCCGATCTGAAGCGCGCGCGCGGCCTCGCGTTCCTGTTCATCGCGCACGATCTCGGCGTGGTGCGGCAGATCGCCGATCGGGTCGCGGTGATGTATCTCGGCGCGATCGTCGAACTCGGTCCGGCCGAGGCGGTACTTGCCTCGCCCGCGCATCCTTATACCCAGGCGCTGATTTCCGCGGTTCCGGTCGCCGATCCGGCGCGGGCGCGCGAGAAGCGGCGGATCGTTCTGGCCGGCGACCCGCCGAGTCCGTCCAACCCGCCATCGGGCTGCCCGTTTCATCCTCGGTGCGGATTCGCGACCGAAATCTGCACGACGACCAAGCCGCCGTTAGCGCCGCTCCCTGACGGCAGGCTGACCGCCTGCCATCATCCGCGGATTTAGCCCCTTTCAATGACCCGCGTTGGCGCCCGAGAAATCGGGTGCAAGGCCGGAGGCGGCGAGTTGCGAGGCGAGCGTCGCCTTCAGCCGCGTGAGGCCGGCATCGGACGAGGCTTCGGCGCGGGCGACCAGTACCGCCTGGGTATTCGAGGCGCGCAGCAGCCACCAGCCATCCTCGGTCGAGACGCGCACGCCGTCGGTTTCCGAGACTTTGGCGCCGTCGGCGCGCAGCCGCTCGGCGACCTCCGACACCACCGCGAATTTGCGGTCTTCCGGGCAATCGAAGCGAAGCTCCGGCGTGTTGATCACCTGCGGCAGGCTCTTGCGGAAGGCGGACACCGTCTTGCCGCTGCCGATCACCGCGTTCAGCACCCGGATGGCGGCATAGAGCGCGTCGTCGAACCCGTACCAGCGATCGGCGAAGAAGATATGGCCGGACATCTCACCGGCGAGCGGCGCGCCGGTTTCGGCCATTTTCGACTTGATGAGCGAGTGCCCGGTCTTCCACATCAGCGGTTTGCCGCCGGCGGCGGCGATCTGGTCGAACAGCACCTGGCTCGCCTTCACATCGGCGATGATGGTCGCGCCCGGATTGGCCGCAAGCACGTCGCGCGCGAGCAGGATGAGGAACTGGTCGCCGAACAGAATTTCGCCGGTGTCGTCGACGATGCCGATCCGGTCCGCATCGCCGTCGAAGGCGATGCCGATATCCGCCCCCTGCTTGCGCACGGCGGCGACCAGTTGTTCGAGATTCTTGGGAACGGTCGGGTCGGGATGATGCGCGGGAAAGCGCCCGTCGATCTCCCCATTCAGGACGGTATGCTTGCCCGGCAAGGATTTCACCAGCCGGCGCAGAATATCGCCGGCCGCTCCATTGCCGGAATCCCACACCACGTTGAGCATGCGATCGCCGCCATCCCAATCCTGCAACAGCCGGGCGATATAGGCGTCGCTGACATCCTTTTCGGCAACCGAACCCCCGGCTTCGGGCACCACGTCGCCCGAAGCGGCGAGCCGGCCGAGCTCCTGGATCTGCGCGCCGAAAAACGGTTTGCGGCCGAGCATCATCTTGAAGCCGTTATAGCTGGCCGGGTTGTGGCTGCCGGTCACCATCACCGCGCCGTCGGTCGCTTCGGTGGTCGCGGCGAAATAGAGCAGCGGCGTCGGCCCGCAGCCGATATCGGTCACCGCCATGCCGCTGGCCATCAGCCCCTCGATCAGTATTGTGGAAAGCTCCGGTGAGGAAAGCCTGCCGTCGCGCCCGACCGCGACCCGCACGCCGCCGTTGCGCGCGACGATCGAGCCGAAGGTTCGCCCGATCGCGAAGGCATCCGCCTTGTGCAGGCTTTCGCCGACGATGCCGCGAATATCGTATTCGCGCAGCGAGCTTGCGGGGAACGGATGGGCGAAGCGTGTGCCGTCATGCATCGATATATGCCTTCAGAAAGCTGCGGATCGCGGGGCCGAGATCGGGGCGGGCCAGGCCGAAGGCGAGCTGCGCCTCCAGATAGCCGGCCTTGTCGCCGCAATCGAAGCGGCGGCCTTCGAATTTCAGGCCGAAAAATGGCGCGTGGCCGATCATTTTCGCCATCGCGTCGGTGAGTTGCACCTCGTTGCCGGCGCCGCGCTCCATCCGCGCGAGGTGCTGAATCACTTCCGGGCGCAGCACGTAGCGGCCGATGATCGACAGGTTGGAGGGGGCGGCCTCGCGCTTGGGCTTTTCGACCAGGCCGAGCACCTCCACGAGGTTGCCATGAGTTTCGCCCATTTTGAGCACGCCGTAGCGATGAACCTGTTCCATCGGCACTTCCTCGACCGCGACGACATTGCCACCGGTCTCGCGATAGGCGTCGGCCAGTTGTTTCAGGCAGGACGTGTCGCTCAGCACCAGATCGTCGGGCAGCAGAATCGCGAACGGATCGTCGCCGATAAAGGCGCGGGCGCACCAGATCGCGTGGCCGAGGCCGAGCGGCACCTGCTGGCGCACCGTGACGATCGAGCCCGGCTCCATCGCCTCGGAGCGCAGCATGCCGAGTTCCTGGTCCTTGCCGCGTTCGGCGAGGGTGGCTTCCAGTTCGAAAGCGACGTCGAAATGGTCGATCAGCGCGGTCTTGCCTCGGCCGGTGACCATGCAGAACTGCTCGATTCCCGCCGCCCGCGCCTCGTCGATCGCGTATTGGATCAGCGGCTTGTCCACCACCGGCAGCATTTCCTTCGGGATCGCCTTGGTGGCCGGCAGGAACCGCGTGCCGAGGCCGGCGACCGGCAGGACCGCTTTGCGCAAAGGCTTGATCGGCAATGTATCCCCCTGAAAACAGAAACCCCAACCGGCATGAACCGCCGAATGAATGGACGCAATCCTGCCCTTATGGCACCTTCCGATGCGCCATTGGCCGGGTGAGTGCCACGGCGTGGCGCGCCGGACAAGAAGACGTGACAAGGAAATCAACTAGTGTGGTGGTTCTGAAGTTCCTACACACACGCGGCGGCCGCTTTTAGGAACTTCAGAACCATAAACCACACTAGAATCATACACTTGCTAGTGTCCTTTCGATTCGGAAGTTCGTATGGTGCCAGGTATGACGATAACGAACTTCCGAATCGGGACACTAGTGTGGTGGTTCTGAAGTTCCTACACACACGCGGCGGCCGCTTTTAGGAACTTCAGAACCATAAACCACACTAGAATCATACACTTGCTAGTGTCCTTTCGATTCGGAAGTTCGTATGGTGCCGGGTATGACGATAACGAACTTCCGAATCGGGACACTAGCCATGAATGAAATGGTGAAGCTCGATGCAGTTTTCGAGGCCGAGCACGTGTTCGACACCGAATCGTCGCAGAGATTCGCGCGCATGGCGGGCGATCTCAACCCGATGCATCACGACACGGCGCACGCCGCGGCGTCGCGGTTCGGCAGGCTGATCGCGAGCGGCACGGAAACCACGGCGCGGATGATGGGCCTGAACGCAACGCATTTTGCCCAGTTCGGTCCCACGGTCGGGCTGGAATTCAGCTTCCGCTTCCGCCGTGCCGTGCCGATGGAGGCGCGCACCCTGATCCGCTGGATCATTACGGAGATCGAGCCGAAGCCCGACCTCGGCACCATCGTCGCGTGCGCGGGCACGCTGACGCTGCTCGATACCGGCGTGATTGCACTTGAGGGCACCAGCAAGGGCGTTCTCCTCGAAACCGCTTGATTTTAGGGCGAATACTCCGGCACGGGCTTCCCGGTAAGCCACGCCGCGATCATCGCGTTGACCGCCTCCGGCGCCTCCTGCTGCACCCAATGCGACACGTTGGGCAGGTAGCGGAGGGTGAAATTCTCGACCAATGCCTCGGTGCCGATGGTCAGTTCGCGCCCCAGCGCCGAATCGCGCTCGCCCCACAGCATCAGGGTCGGCACCGCGAGGTGCCTGGCTGAAGCAAGATTGCGGAACGGATTGCGGAAATTGGCGCGATACCAGTTGATCATCGCGGTCAGTGCACCGGGGATAAGCGCGTTGCGCCGATAGACATCGAGCACCGCATCCGGGAAACGGGATTTATCCACCGCCATGCCGCGAAACGCGCGGGCGATCCGCGCCGCATGGTCGGCGGCGAGCAGGCGTTCAGGCAGAACCGGCAACTGGAAGAAGAAAATATACCAGGAGCGGCGCAATTGCCGCCAGGTGCGCAGCCCGCGCCCAAACAGGTAGGGGTGCGGCAGATTCATCACGATGAACCGGTCGATCGGGCGCACCGCGTTGAGCACGAAGAACCAGCCCAGCGCGCCGCCCCAGTCATGGCCGATCAGCACGATTTCGCCGTCGATGCCGCGGGCGCGCGCCGCGTCGATCAGGCCGGCGACATCCTTGAGCAGTTCGGAAATCCGGTAGGCGGCGACGCCCTTCGGCCGCGCGCTCTCGCCATAGCCGCGCAGATCGGGCGCCCAGGCGGTGTAGCCGAGCGATGCCAGTATCGGCAGTTGATAGCGCCAGGAAAACCGGCTTTCCGGGAAACCGTGCAGGCAGAGAGCGAGCTTCCGCCCGTCGCCGCACGTATCGACCGCGAATTCGAGACCGTTGGCGGCGACCCGGATCGTTTCGATGCCGGGCGCCATGACCGGATCAGACCTTCTCGACCTGCCCGTATTCGAGTTCGACCGGGGTGGAGCGGCCGAAAATCGAGACCGAGACCTTCACCCTGCCCTTTTCCTCGTCCACATCCTCGACCACGCCGTTGAAGCTGGTGAACGGGCCATCGGCCACGCGCACCTGCTCGCCGATCTCGAACACCACCGCCGGGCGGCGATGCTCGGTGCCTTCCTGGACCTGGCGCATCATGCGCTCGGCCTCGGCGTCGGAAATCGGGGTGGGGCGGATCTTGGTACCAAGGAAACCGGTGACTTTCGGGATGTCGCGGACCAGATGCCAAGCATCGTCGGTCATTTCCATTTTCACCAGCACGTAGCCGGGGAAGAATTTGCGTTCCGCGTTGACCTTCTGCGCGCGGCGGATCTCGACCACCTCCTCGGTGGGCACCATCACCTGCTCGATCTGATCCGACAGCCCTTTCTGCGCGGCGGTTTCGGTGATCTGGGCCGCGATTTTCTTCTCGAACCCCGAATAGACGTGCAGGACATACCAGCGCTTAGCCATTATTCTATCTCAACCCCCGAGGCCGAACAGCACTCGCATACCGAGGCCGATCACCTGATCCACCACCAGAAAAAACACGATCGTCAGCGCGACCATCGCGAGGACGACACCCGTGGTGACCAATGTTTCCTTGCGCGAGGGCCAGGTCGTCTTGGCCGCCTCGCTGCGCACGTCGCTCAGGAATTTCGCCGGATTGAACGCCAATTTCGACATGCTCCATCGATAACTTCACGGTTTCCGCATCACGCGCGCCCGCGCCCGGCGCGACAGGTTTCTGGCAGGGGTGGAGGGTCTCGAACCCCCAGCCTCCGGTTTTGGAGACCGGCGCTCTAGCCAATTGAGCTACACCCCTGCGGAGACAGGTCGCCGACGGCGCGCGCGCGCATCCGCCCGCCTTGCACAACGCGCGGGCTCCGCTGTCAAGTGCGACCGCGAAACCATGGGACCTGCACGGAGCCTTGGAGCGGGTGACGGGAATCGAACCCGCACAACCAGCTTGGAAGGCTGGGACTCTACCGTTGAGCTACACCCGCACCGCCCCCGCGTATAGGCCGCGCGCCTCGCTGGTTCAAGCCGGCGAGACAAATCGGCAATGGGTGACTACATTGACGATATGGTCAGTACGCACGACGTCTATAATCAGGCGGGCGAACCGCCGGACTACAATGCCTATACCGAAGATCGCGCCTTCAGCGAGGCGATTTCGGCGCTCGGCGCCGGTTGGGCGGAGCAGAAATTTGCCGCATGCGGCGCGGTGATCGGCTCGGCGCGACTGCGCGACCTCGCGCGTGACGCCAATCGCTATGTCCCGGAATTGCGGGCGTTCGACCGTTTCGGCAACCGGATCGACGAGGTTGCATACCATCCGGCCTGGCATGAACTGATGGGGCTGATCCGGGGGTCGGAATATCATTCGCTTGGCTGGACGGCACAAACTTCTGGCGCGCAGGTAGTCCGTGCCGGTATCGCTTATCTCTGGGGTCAGGGCGAGCCGGGCGTGTGCTGCCCGGAGGCGATGACCTTCGCCTCGTTCGGTGCGCTGCGCCATGCGCCGGAGTTGCTCGGCCGCTATCGGGACGGGATTCTTTCAGCCGATTACGATCCGCGCCCGTTGCCGCCGGGCGCAAAATCGGCGCTGAGCGTCGGCATGGCGATGACCGAGAAGCAGGGCGGCTCCGATCTGCGCCAGACCCAGACGACGGCGCGCCGTTCGGGCAACGGGCGCTGGGCGCTGACCGGCCATAAATGGTTTTTCTCGGTGCCGACCAGCGATCTGTTTCTCACTTTGGCGCGCACCGATGCCGGAGTGAGCTGTTTTCTGGCCCAGGGCTGGCGCGACGACGGATCGCGCAACGGTGTGGAAATCCAGCGGCTCAAGGAGAAATGCGGCAACCGCTCGAACGCGTCCTCCGAGGTCGAGTTCCACGATCTCGACGCCGAAATGGTGGGCGAGGATGGGCGCGGCATCGCCACGATCATCGAGATGGCGCATCTGACCCGGCTGGAATGCGCGATCGGCGGGGCATCCCTGATGCGTCACGCAACCAGCCTCGCGATGTTCCACGCAAGCCGCCGCCATGCGTTCCAGAAAGCGCTGATCGACCAGCCGATGATGCGCGCGGTGCTCGCCGACCTGGCGCTGGAGGCGGAGGCGGCTTTGTGGCTCGCGATGCGCGCCGCCGCCGCCGTCGATGCCGCGCCGCATGACGCGGCCGAGGCGGCGCTGGCGCGGGTGATCGTGCCGGTCGCCAAATACTGGAACTGCAAGCGCGCCCCCGCTCTGGTCGCCGAGGCGCTGGAGTGCCATGGCGGCAACGGCTTCATCGAGGATCACCCGATCGCCCGGCTGTATCGCGAGGCGCCGCTGAACGGCGTGTGGGAGGGGGCGGGCAACGTCATCTGCCTCGACGTGCTGCGCGCGCTGACCCGAACCCAGGGTGCGGCCGACGTTTTGATGGTGGAACTGGCCCCGGCGCGCGGGGTGGATACGGCGCTCGACGCGCTGATCTCCGGCATCGGCGACGCGCTGGCGAAACCCCATGCCATCGAGACCGAGGCGCGGCGGATCGTCGAACATGCCGCCCTTGCCTTCGCCGCCGCCCTGCTGCTCCGCCACGCCCCGGCGCCGGTTGCCGAAGCCTTCATCCGCGCGCGAATCGCGCGCCCCGGCCTGGCGTTCGGGGCCTTGCCCGACGGGATCGACCTGGCCGCGATTCTCGATCGATCTGCCGTAATTCCAGTTGGTTAGGAGTTTTTGATGTCTGATATCGACGCCGCGTCCTATGGCGAGACCAGCGCAGGCGCGCTCGTGCGCCAATACACCCTGCGTAACGCGAGCGGGATGGTCGTCCGTTTCCTCGATTATGGCGGGACGCTCACCGAGATTTCGGTGCCCGATCGGGCGGGCAGTTTCGCCAATGTGGCGCTCGGCTGCCGGAATATCGCCGATTACGAGACGCGCAGCCCGTATTTCGGCGCGCTGGTGGGACGCTATGCCAATCGGATCGCCGGCGCGCGCTTCATTCTGGATGGCGAGCCCTGCCATCTCGCGGCCAATAATGGCCCGAACACGCTGCATGGCGGCATGGCGGGCGGAGTTGTGCAAGGTTCCGGCGATCCGAAGGATCGCGGGAAGCGCAACGAAGGGGGGGCGACACCCAATTTCAGCCACCGGATCTGGGATGTGGTTTCTGCCGGGCCGAATGCCGCGACCCTGCGCCTTGTCAGCGCGGACGGCGATAACGGGTTTCCGGGCACCCTTACTCTGGAAGTTACCTACACGCTGGACGAGGCGAATGCGCTGCGGATCGACTATGCGGCGCGGGTCGAAGGACGCGCGACCGTGCTCAATCCGACCAGCCATTGCTATTTCAACCTCGCCGGCAATGGCGCGGGATCGGCGCTCGATCATGTCGCGACGATTTACGCGGGCCGTTACCTTCCTACCGACGCTGGACAGATTCCAACCGGCGCGATCGAGAAGGTGGACGGCACGCCGATGGATTTTCGCGCCGGCAAGCGGATCGGGGCCGACATCCGCGCCGGCTTCGAGCAGCTCGCCCTCGCCGGCGGTTACGACCATTGCTATGTGCTGGACAAGCCGGAGGGTGCGCTCGGACTCGCGGCGCGGGCGCATGATCCGGTCTCGGGGCGAACCTTGGCGATCGAAACCACCGAACCCGGCGTGCAGTTCTACACCGGCAACAAGCTGGACGGCACCATCATCGGCTCGGGCGGCGCGCTCTATCGGCAGGGCGACGGTTTCGCGTTCGAAACCCAGCATTTTCCTGATTCGCCGAACCAGCCCCAATTTCCCTCGACGCGACTCGATCCGGGGGTGGAATTTCGGTCAACCACGATCTGGCGGTTTGGGGTGAGTTCGTAAAAATGCGAACAGAGTGGGAACGAATTATTAATAAATCCTTTCCAATCGCGTTGCTGTTCTGTTCTCTTCATGCGAAACTCATGCTCGACGAGTCGCTCGGCCGTCGCTAAAGTGATTTCGCCTTTAGGTTGCGTCCCGGCTAATAATACACGCTTGAGGAGTTTCACGATGGAAAAGAACAAGGCTCTCGACGCCGCCCTCGCGCAGATCGAGCGTGCTTTCGGCAAGGGCTCGATCATGCGCATGGGTGCGCGGCCCGGCAGCGAGGAAGTCGACACCATCCCGTCGGGCTCGCTCGGGCTCGACCTCGCTTTGGGCATCGGCGGGTTTCCGCGCGGCCGGGTGATCGAGATTTACGGGCCGGAATCCTCGGGCAAGACCACCTTGGCGCTGCACGCGATCGCCGAGGCGCAGAAACGCGGCGGCACCTGCGCCTTCATCGACGCGGAGCACGCGCTCGACCCGATCTATGCCCGCAAGCTGGGCGTCGATGTCGACAACCTGCTGATTTCCCAGCCGGATACCGGCGAACAGGGGCTGGAAATCGCCGATACGCTGGTGCGCTCGGGCGCGATCGACGTGCTGGTGATCGACAGCGTTGCCGCACTGGTGCCGCGCGCCGAACTCGAAGGCGAAATGGGCGACAGCCATGTCGGCCTGCACGCAAGGCTGATGAGCCAGGCACTGCGCAAGCTGACCGGATCGATCTCGCGCTCGAAAACCATGATGATCTTCCTCAATCAGATCCGCCTGAAAATCGGCGTGATGTTCGGCAACCCGGAAACCACGACGGGCGGCAATGCGCTGAAATTCTACGCCTCGATCCGCATGGAAATCCGCCGGATCGGCGCGATCAAGGACCGCGAGGAGGTCACCGGCAACCAGACTCGGGTGAAGGTGGTCAAGAACAAGCTGGCGCCGCCGTTCCGCCAGGTCGAGTTCGACATCATGTATGGCGAGGGGATTTCCAAGGTCGGCGAGCTGATCGATCTCGGGGTGAAGGCGGGCATCGTCGAGAAATCCGGCGCGTGGTTCAGCTACGACAGCCAGCGCGTCGGCCAGGGCCGCGAGAACGCCAAGCAGTTCCTGCGCGAGCACCCGGATGTCGCCGCCGCGATCGAGGCGCGCATCCGCGATCAGGCTCTGGTGGTGGAAAAGGCGCTGATGGTCGATCCTTCCGAAACCGAGGCCGCCGAAGCCGCCGAATAATATTTTCGCTCCTGTCATTGCGAGGCCGCAACGCGGCCGAAGCAATCCATGGCGCCGCCCGCCGTCGCCGGCGCGGCTTGCCCGGCGCCGCCCGCGTCCATACAATGCGCCCGGCTTCGGTCAGGTTTAGCCGCAGCGGGGGAACGATGGATAATCTTGCAATCTATTCGATATTCTGCGGCCCCTCCAGCGCCAAGACCGCCAATCCGACGCCGGTCGATCCACGCTATCCCCATTTTTTCATCTCGAACAATTATGAGATTCTGGAAGAAACCGCCGCCGCCGGCTGGACGCCGGTGTTCATCGATCTCGCCATCAGCGACGATCCCGTCGCCTCCGCCACCCAGGCCAAAATCCCGAAAGCCGCTCCGTGGGCGATCGGGGAACTCATGGGCTTCGACTATCTTTGCTACAAGGACGACAAATGGCTCGTTCATATGGACGGGCTGGACGAGAATATCGCCTTTATGAAAAACGCCAATGCGGTCATTGGAATTCGGTCGCACCCGTTCCTTGGCGATAACATCCTGTTCGAATTCGGCGAGTCGATGCACCAGCCCCGGTACAAGTCGCAATGGGAGCGGATGGTGAATTACATCACCGAAGAAGTCGCCAACGGGTACCAGCTCAAGTCCCGGATTTTTGCGACCGGTTCCCTGCTGAGAAACATGAAACACCCGGACACCGAAGCCATCGGCAAGACATGGCTTGAGCATATCGGCCGCTGCGGCATCGAATGCCAGATCAGCTTCGATTTCGTGGCGCAGAGGTTTTCCTCGATCGTCGCGCTGCCGATTAAACTGCTGATATGACGGGCAACGGCCCCGGCCCCGCACGACGCATGGCTGAGCGATGGCGCTTGACCTGACCCCCGAGCGCGGCCTCCTGTTCCGCATCACCCATGTCGCCAATCTGCCATGGCTGTTGGCGAACGGCCTTCATTGCACCAACGGCGCCGCCTCTGATCCGAATTTCGTGGCGATCGGCAACCCGGATTTGATCGGCGCACGCGCCCGCCGCCCGGTACCGATCCCTCCGGGCGGTACGCTGGCCGATTATGTTCCCTTCTATTTCACCCCGAAATCACCGATGCTGCTGAACATCAAGACGGGATATAATGGTATTGTCCACCGCCCGGATAAGGATATAGCGATTCTGGTCTCGTCCTGTCGGACCATGAGCGATAATGGAGTGCCCATGCTGTTCACCGATCGCCACGCCTATACGGCGACGGCCACCTGGAGCGGCAAGCCCGCCGATCTGGCCGCGATGATCGACTGGGATATCCTCCGCCGGCACGATTTTGCCCGCGACGATCGCTATCCAGACAAGAAGGAGCGCTATCAGGCCGAAGCTCTCGCCCACCGGCACGTTCCGCCGAACGCGCTTCTGGGCATCGGCTGCGTTTCGGAAACGGTAAGACACACGATCGAGACACAGGTCCGCGCCGTGGGTCTGGCGCTCAAGGTGGTTGTTCGTCCGGAGTGGTATTTCTCATGATCCGCTACACCCAGGGCAATCTGCTCGCCGCCGATGTCGATGCGCTGGTCAACACCGTCAACACGGTCGGCGTCAGCGGCAAGGGCATCGCACTGATGTTCAAGGAGAATTACCCCGAGAACTTCCGGGCCTACGAAACCGCCAGCAAGGCGGGCCAACTCGCCCCTGGCGGCCTGTTCGTCACCGAACGGCATGACATGCTCGGCCCGCGCTTCATCATCAATTTCGCGACAAAAAAACATTGGCGCCATCCGTCCCGTCTCGAATGGATCAGGCAAGGTCTCGTTGCACTCAGGGAAGAGATCGAGGCACGGGGTATCCGTTCCATCGCGATCCCACCGCTGGGCGCCGGCAATGGCGGACTCGATTGGGGCGATGTCAAACCCCTGATCGCCAATGCGCTGGGCGATCTCGATTGCGAGATCGCCGTCTATGAGCCGACTGGCGCCTATCAGAATGTCGTCAGGCGCCACGGTGTCGAGAAACTGACGCCCGCGCGCGCATTGATGGCGGAGATGATCCGCCGCTATGAGATCCTGGGCTTCGATTGCTCGATCCTCGAAGCCCAGAAGCTGGCTTGGTTCCTGACCGGCGCCATCCGGCGCCTGAACCTGCCCAACCCGATCGCCGACGACTTTGCCGCCAATCGCTATGGCCCTTATTCGGACCGGCTCCGGCACCTGCTGGACAGTCTGGATGGCAGCTATCTGACGTGCGAACGGCGGGTCGCGGACGCGCGGCCCTTCGATCCGATCCGCTTCAGGCATGATCGGCAGGACAGGATCGGCGCCTATCTCACCTCGCCCAAAGCCAGCCCCTATCGGCCCGCCCTCGATGAAGCCACCGAAATCATCGACGGCTTCCAGTCCCCTCATGGCCTCGAACTTCTCGCGACGGTCGACTGGCTCAACCGCCAATCGGGCGTGGCCTTGGACGTGAATGCCATGATGGCCGCCATGGCGTCCTGGCCAGGCCCCGAGGGCGCGGCCGAACGCAAGGCCAGAATTTTCACCCGGCATCATGTGGACGTGGCGGTCGAGCACCTGCGAACCGTTCGAGCCGCCGCCTCGTAAAATACAATCGCCCTTGCCCACCCCCCTGGGTTCATGGTCTTGTTCCGGTCATGAACGCGGCCACACCCTCCGCCCGCTTCGCCGGCATCATCGAGTATCTCTGCCAGGCCGTCGCCACCTGGGGCGTCAAGGGCGCGTTCGCATCGCCGCTGCTGACCATCCTGCTCTGGACCCGCCTGCGCCATATCGCCGTCCGCTTCAAGGCGCTGGCGAACGCGCCCCGCCGTGTCACCCCGCTTCAGCGCCGCGCGGCACAGAAGCGGGAACCCCAACCCGCGCCCGCATCACCCGAGATACCATCGCCGAAGCCCGTGCCGCTCAGCCTGCCGCGCCGCTTCGGCTGGCTGCTCGCTCCGGTGCCGGAAGCCAGGGTGGCCGCATCGCAGCTTCGCTTTTTCTTCAGCGATCCGGCGGTCGCCGTCATGATCGAAGCCGATCCCCGCTTCGGCCGCCTGCTTCGTCCCCTGTGCCGCGCCGTCGGCCTTCGCCTGCCGCCCTGCCTGCGCATCGTGAAGCCGGCCAGACCCGCCGCCCCTCCGTTGCGTTTCCAGCGATCCCTCGGATCGCCGGAACCTTGCGCAACTCCGCCCGAACCGCCGGAAACCGCCGGCGCCGGATCGGCGCCCGCCCGGCGGGTTCCGCCATCCATTCACGCGCCAGTCCAACCCGGACGCGCCGCCCAACCCTTGCTTTACCGCACCCTGGCGCGCGCCCCACCCTGATCGCCCGGCCCTGGCCGCACCTCGGCTCATCCACCCGCCCACCCTGCCCGATCTGGCGATCGGGCGGGGCGGACTGTGTTGCGCCGCCCCCCGAGATGACATTCCGCATCCCCTGCGGTATGCCCTTCGCAGCCTCGGTTTTTCAGGGACTTTTCGCCGCTCCATGACCTCCAGCAACGATATCCGCGACACGTTTCTCGATTATTTCCGCAACGCCGGGCATGAGGTGGTGCCCAGTGCGCCGTTGGTGCCGCGCAACGACCCGACGCTGCTGTTCGTCAACTCGGGCATGGTTCCGTTCAAGAACCTGTTTACCGGGCAAGAGAAGCGATCCTATGTGCGCGCGGCGTCGGCGCAGAAATGCGTGCGCGCCGGCGGCAAGCATAACGATCTCGACAATGTAGGGTATACCGCGCGGCACCACACGTTTTTCGAAATGCTCGGCAATTTCTCGTTCGGCGATTACTTCAAGGATGTCGCGATCGAACACGCCTGGACCCTGCTGACGCGCGATTTCGGCCTGCCGAAAGACCGGCTCCTGGTCACCGTCTATCACGACGACGAACAGGCCGCCGAATTGTGGCGCAGGATCGCCGGATTGCCGGAACAGAAAATCATCCGCATCGCGACCGACGACAATTTCTGGCGTATGGGCGATACCGGACCGTGCGGCCCATCTTCCGAGATTTTCTACGACCACGGACCGTCGATCGCCGGCGGACCGCCGGGCAGTCCTGACGAGGATGGCGACAGGTTCATCGAAATCTGGAACCTCGTGTTCATGCAGTATCTGGAGGCCGAAGGCGGCGTTCGCACCGCCCTGCCCCGCCCGTCGATCGACACCGGCATGGGGCTGGAGCGCTTCGCCGCCATTCTACAAGGCAAGCACGACAATTACGATACCGATACGCTACGCGCCCTTGTCGTGGCTTCCGCCGAAGCATCGCACACCGACCCGGACGGCCCGCACAAAATCAGCCACCGGGTGATCGCCGATCATCTCCGCAGCACGGCGTTTCTGATCGCCGATGGCGTGCTGCCCTCCAATGAAGGCCGGGGCTATGTGCTGCGCCGGATCATGCGCCGGGCGATGCGCCACGCCCACCGGCTCGGGATGCGCGAGCCGTTCATCTATCGGCTGGTCCCGGCGCTCACCCGCCAGATGGGCGTGGCGTATCCCGAACTGCCGCGCGCAGAACCGCTGATCGTCGAAACCTTGAAGCTGGAAGAACAGAAATTCGCGGTGATGCTGGAGCGCGGACTGTCGCTCCTCGATGACGAGGTGGCGCGACTGGGCGAGGCGCAGCCGCTGGACGGCGCGGTTGCCTTCAAGCTTTACGACACGTTCGGCTTTCCGCTCGACCTGACTGAAGACGCGCTGCGCGAGCAGGGGCGCGGCCTGGATCGCCAGGGGTTCGAGGCGGCAATGGCGGAACAGCGCGCCCGTGCCCGCGCCGCCTGGGCCGGCACTGGCGATGCTGCGACAGAATCGGTCTGGTTCGAACTGAAGGACCGGCTGGGCAGCTCGGAATTCCTCGGCTACACCAGCGAAGACAGTGATGCGGCGGTTATCGGCATCGTCGTCGATGGCGCACCGGCGAATTCGGCCAAGGTGGGTCAGGACGTTGCGATCGTCCTGAACCAGACACCGTTCTACGCCGAAAGCGGCGGCCAGGTCGGCGATACCGGCACGCTCAGCGCCGACGGACTACGTGTCGTTGTTAGAGATACCCAGAAGAAGGCCGGCGATCTGATCGTGCATTTCGGCAAAGTCGAAACCGGCGACCTGACGCTCGGTCAGACGGTTCACGCCGAGGTCGATAACGCCCGCCGCGCCGCCATTCGCGGGCATCATTCCGCGACGCATCTCTTGCACGAGGCGTTGCGCCGCACGCTCGGCCCGCACGTGACCCAGAAAGGCAGCCTGAACGCACCGGACCGGCTGCGCTTCGATATTTCCCAGCCCCGGCCTGTCACACCGGCCGAGTTGCGCGTGGTGGAGCGCGCGGTCAATGCGCGCATCCGCGAGAACAGCACGGTCGAGACACGGCTGATGACGCCCGATGAGGCGGTGAAGCGCGGCGCCATGGCGCTGTTCGGCGAAAAATACGGCGACGAGGTGCGCGTGGTCTCGATGGGTGCTGGCGATGCTAACAAGACCGCCTACTCGATCGAGCTTTGCGGCGGCACGCATGTTGGGCGCACCGGCGATATCGGTGCGTTTCGTATTCTGGCCGAATCCGGCGTCGCCGCCGGCATCCGGCGCATCGAGGCGGTCACCGGCGAAGCGGCTCTTGCCGCGATCGAAGCCGACGCCGATCTGCTTGCCGAAGCCAGCGCCGTGGTGAAAGCCGCACCCGCCGAACTGCCAGCACGCATCGCCGCTCTTCTCGAAGACCGCAAGCGGATGGAACGTCAGATCAGCGAGTTGCAGCGCAAGCTCGCGACCGGCGGTGCCGCTTCGGAGATCGAGGATGTCGGCGGGGTGAAGCTCGCCGCGCGCAATCTCGGCGAGGTTGCGCCGCGCGATCTGAAATCGCTTGCAGATTCCATCCTGAAATCGATCGGCTCCGGCGTCGCGGCCCTGGTTTCGACCGCCGATGGCAAGGCGAGCATCGTCGTCGGCGTATCCGACGACCTGACCGGCAGGCACAATGCGGTAACTCTGGTGCGCGCCGCCGCCGAAGCGGTGGGCGGCAAAGGCGGCGGCGGCCGCCCCGACATGGCCCAGGCCGGCGGCCCCGACGCGGAGCGCGCCAACGCCGCGTTAGACGCGGTGCGCGCTGCTCTCGCCGCCTAGATAGGCCGCCTGGATGTCCGGCGAGGCGAGCAACCGCTTAGCCTCGTCGGCGAGCACGATCCGCCCGACTTCCAGCACGTAACCGCGATCGGCGAGTTTCAGGGCCATGCGCGCGTTCTGCTCGACGAGAAGGATCGTGACCCCGGTGCGCGCGATTTCGCGCAGGCTGCGGAAAATCGCCTGCACGATGATCGGTGCGAGGCCAAGACTTGGTTCGTCGAGCAGCAGCAAACGCGGCTTTGCCATCAAGGCGCGACCGATCGCGACCATCTGCTGCTCGCCCCCGGAAAGCGTGCCCGCGAATTGCGCGCGCCGCTCGGCGAGGCGCGGAAACAGCCCGAGCACGAAATCCAGCGATCCCATAATTTCGCCGCGCGGCCGCGTGAAGCCGCCGAGCCTGAGATTTTCCAGAACCGTCAGCGTGCCGAACACGCGCCGCCCTTCCGGCGATTGCGCGATACCGCGCTGAACGATGCGATCCGCGCCGAGCTTTGTGATCTCAGCGCCATCGAAGCGTATCGTCCCGCCACGCGGCGCGAGCAGGCCGGAAATCGTTCGCATCAGCGTTGTCTTGCCTGCGCCGTTGGCGCCGAGGATAGCGACGATCTCGCCTTGCGCGACGGCAAGCGAAACCCCTTTCAGCGCTTCGATCTCTCCATAGTTGACGCGAAGATCGGCGATTTCGAGCAAGCTCATGCCGCCTCCTCCGTCTCGTCATCGTCGCGCCCGAGATAGGCCTCGATCACCTGTTGGTTGTTGCGAATGGTAGCGGCGTTTCCTTCGGCGATCTTGCGACCGAAATTGATCACCACGATGTGGTCGGTCACGTTCATCACCACGTTCATGTCGTGCTCGACCAGCAGAACGGTAATTCCGGAATCACGGATACCGAAGATGGTTTCGTTGAGTTTCGCAGATTCCCGATCGTTCAGCCCGGCCGCGGGCTCATCGAGGATCACCAGCTTCGGGTTGGCGATCAGCGTGCGCGCGAGTTCGACCCGGCGTTGCACGCCGTACGGCAGAGCGATCGCGCGTTCGTCGGCCACCGTTTCGAGGTCGAGCCGCTTCAGAATATCCGAAGTGCGATCCGCGATCTCAGCTTCCTCGCGGCGTTGCGACGGCAGGCCGGCAAGCCCCTGCCACCAATGCTGGCGCGTGCGCAAATGGCAGCCGGCGCGGACATTCTCGAACACCGACATGTCCGAAAACAACCGGATCGTCTGAAAGGTGCGCATGATACCGAGACGGGCGATACGATGCGGAGCAAATCCGGTAATGTCATGATTGTACCAGAGGATTTTTCCGCCATTCGGCCGGTAGACGCCGGTGATCATGTTGAACACCGTGGTCTTGCCGGCGCCGTTCGGCCCGATCAATGCCACGATCTGGCCTTCCCCAACCGTGAAACTCAGATCGTCGACGGCGCGCAACCCGCCAAAACTGATACCGATGCCGGCGAGTTCGAGGAGTGCGCTCATCGGGCCAGCCTCGCGCGCGGCCATAACCCTTGCGGCCGCAGCACCATCACCGCGATCATCGCGATACCGAAGATGAAATAGCGGTACTGCGCGAATTCCCGGAAAATCTGCGGCACGACGAACATCAGCGCGGTGCCGAGCAAAACGCCGGGGATCGAACCCTGGCCGCCGACGATCACGATCGCGAACAGAGTGACGGATTCGGTGAACACGAAGGATGATGGGCTGACCGTTGAAATCTGAACGGCGAACAGCGTGCCGGCGAGACCGGCAAGGCCGGCGCCCAGCGCGAAGGCGAGGATTTTGGTACGCCGCGCATCGACGCCAAGCGTGCTCGCCGCGAGTTGGTCCTGTTTCAGATAACGCAGCGCGCGGCCAAGTTCGCAACGGTCGAGATTGCGCATCACCAGGAGAACGACGCCGAGCAGAACCCAATCGAACCAGAACAGCGCGCTCTGGCTCTCAATCTGCAATCCGAACAAAGACGGCACGCCGAGACCGGGGATGCCGTCCGACCCGCCGGTGAGCCCACCAAGATCGTTGCGCATGGCAAGGACGAAGATGGCATTGAGCCCGATCGTCGCGACCAGAAGATAGTCGCCGCGCAGGCGGATGATCGGGGCCGCGAAGACGGCGCCAACTAATGCGGCGCCGACGATCGCGACCGGCAGGGTCGCCAGGATTGGCCAGCCGAAACCGACATTCAGCACGGCGGTTGCGTAGGCGCCGATGCCGAAATAGACCGCATGACCCATATCGTAGAGACCCGCGCGGCCAAGCACCACGTCCTGCGAAAGGGCGACGATCGCATAGATCGCGAAAATCGCCGCGATCGAGATCCAGGCGCTGTCGAGAAAGATCGGCAGGGCGAGGCATCCCGCCCAGAGAACGGCACCGATCGCGGCCGTCGGTAGCGTGCGCCGCATCATACCTTCTCCGCCACCCGCTCGCCCAGAAGTCCCGAAGGCCGGATCAGCAGAATTGCGATCAGCAAAGCGAACGTGATCGCGTTCTGCCAGGAGCTTGAAACATAGCCGGCGGCAAAGGCGTTGAACAGGCCAAGCAGAACGCCGCCCAGCATCGCACCGGGAATGTTGCCGATTCCGCCGATGATCGCGGCGATGAAGGCGTTCAGCCCATAGGTCCAGCCCATGGTGAAATACGCCTCGCGGTAATAGAGGCCGATGAACAATCCACCGACGGCACCCAACGCCGGGCCGATGACGAACACGCTGGAAATCACACGGTTGACGTTGATGCCCATCAGCCGTGCCGCATCCTGATCGATCGCGGCGGCGCGGATCGCGGTGCCGAAGCGGGTATGGTTTACGAAACCATAAAGCGCCGCCATCAGGACGACCGAGACGATAATGATCATCACCTCGACGAAGCTGATCGACGCGCCGGCGACGTGCCAGGTCGTCGCCGGCAGCAAGCCAGAGGGAAATACCCGCACCTCGGGCCCCCAGATCAGCATGATGCCGTTTTCGATCAGCATCGAGGCACCGAGTGCGGAGACCA
The DNA here is from genome assembly GCF_025499445.1 of Acidiphilium sp. AL. Classification (NCBI taxonomy): domain Bacteria; kingdom Pseudomonadati; phylum Pseudomonadota; class Alphaproteobacteria; order Acetobacterales; family Acidocellaceae; genus Acidiphilium; species Acidiphilium sp. AL. Next base: position 185,690 of record NZ_JAIMBZ010000001.1, on the reverse strand, counting down.
CCGCTGCCAGCCGGTCCGCCTTGCGCAGCGGCCGGTAGGCGACGAATTCAAGGGCGACGCCCGCCACCGAAATCGCGATCACCGCGACCACGAAGGCGAGTAGCACTAACGCCGGGCCGGGATGGCCGCCGCCGAGTGCGCCGCTCAGCATCGTCAGCCCGACGAAAGCGCCAAGAATGCAGAGATCGCCATGGGCGAAATTGATCAGCCGCAGCACGCCATAAACCATGGTGTAGCCGAGTGCGATCAGCGCGTAGATGCCGCCGACCGTCAGCCCGTTGATGACCTGCTGGATGAATGTGCCCATGGCGGGTGTCTCCGCGTTATCCCGCGCTCGGCGCCGGATAGACGATCGTGTAGCCGCCATCCGCCCCGACCTCGAAGGCGGTGAACGGGCTGCCGATCCGCTTGCCGCGTCCGTTCCACGCGAAGGTTCCGGTCAGGCCCTGGAAATTTTTCAGGTGGTGCAGATAGTTTTCGAGTTTCGCCGGTTTCACGCTATGGATTGCCTCGATCGCCTGCATCACCGCGCGCATCCCGTCCGCATTGGTCAGGGTGAACACCGAAGGCGGCAAGGCGTGATATTTCGCCTGATAGGCAGCGACGAATTGCTTAGCCACCGGATAGGGCAGATCCTGCGGCGCGGGAACATTGATGATGACAGCACCTTTCGCCGCCGCACCGGCGATCTTGCCGAAAGCGACGTTCTGGTTCGCATCGCCACCGACGAAAGCCGCCTTGATGCCGAGTTGCACCATCTGCGCGCGGATCAGCCCGCCATCGGAATAGTAGCCGGAGAAATAAATCGCATCCGGGTGCAGCGATTTCAGCTTGGTCAGGACCGGGGTAAAATTCTGCGAGCCGGCATTGATGAAGGCTTTGTCGATGATTTTGCCGTGATCTGCCTTCACGTCCTTCACCACCGAATCGGCGAGGCCGGTCGCGAAGCTCGAATGATCGGTCAGCACGGCAATGCGCTTGAAGTGCCGCACATCGACCATGTAATGCGCGGTGAACTTGGCCTCGGCGCTGTTGGGCGCGGCATTGCCGAACCAGGTTTTGTAGCCTCGCGCGATCAGCTTGTTGGAGGTGCCGTCAGAGGTCTGGATGATGTTCGCCCGCGCGTAGATCGGCTGTGCGGCGAGTGCCGCACCGCTGGTGTAGGAGCCGACCACGGCGACCACGTGAGCGTCCGCCAGTTGCCTCGCGCAGATCGCGGCCTGCGCTGCCTTACCCTCGTCGTCGCAGACCTTTATTTCGATTTTCCGGCCAAGCAGTCCGCCCTTCGCGTTCTGCTGTTCGGCGAGCAATTTCACCGCCTTTTCGATACCCTGGCCTTCATCGGCATAGGTGCCGGTGATCGGCGCCTGCACGCCGATGCGGATCGGCGGGGCCGCCTGCGCGATGCAACCTGATGCCAGTATGGCGATGGCCGATGCGCCACCGATCATGAATTTTTTGATCATCGTCGTTCTCCCTTGTTGTCCTGTTTACTAACCAATCGTCATTAAGCTCGCATTGCCGCCCGCCGCCGCCGTATTAATGCTGAGCGACTGCTCGGTGAGCAGGAACTCCAGCGGATAGTCCCAATCCGACAGCCCATCCGACGGTACGGCGTGAACCGCGATCACCGGCCCCGGCCGCGCCGCAAAAGCTGCCTGGAACGCGCGCAGCGCGGCGCCGTCGCCTTCGAACAAGGCGACATCGGCCTCCACGTCAAGCGGATTTTTGACCGGTGCAATCAATTTCCTGACCAGATCGGGCAAATTGGCAAGATTCTCGAAGGGTTCGGCACACCAGACGAGTGCGCGATTGCCGGTCGCGATCGCGGCTGCAATCTGGCGCAGCAATCCCGCTTGCGTCGCTGCCCGGCACAGAACCCGCCCGCGCGGCTTCAAACGATACCAATTATGCTCGCCAACCGGCCCCGGCAGATCGACCGATACGTTGAGCGGGGTGGTTGCCGCATAGCGCTTGGCATGTGCCGAATCGAATCCGTACCGATCGAGCCAGGTGACAAACTCATCCATCGCGGCGCGCGGGGTAGCCCCGGCTGGCAGCCCGCTGCTCCGGGGGCGCGCGGCGAGCAGGCGGCGCAGATAGAGCGGCCCGCCGGCCTTCGGCCCGGTGCCCGACAGGCTATGGCCACCGAACGGCTGAACGCCGACCACGGCACCGATGATATTGCGATTGACGTAGATATTTCCTGCCTCGATGCGATCGGTCACCTGCGCGATGGTCTCGTCGATCCGGCTATGGATGCCGAAGGTGAGTGCGTAGCCGCGCGCGTTGACCGCCTCGATCATCCGGTCCCGCTCGGCGCGGCGGTAGCGCACCACGTGAAGCACCGGACCGAACACTTCGCGTTCCAGTTGAGCGGGATCGTCGATTTCGATCAGCGTCGGGGCAACGAAGTATCCGTCCGCGCAGGCGGCCGGCAGAGCCGGTGCGAAAATCGGGCAACCGCGTTCGGTCATGCGCGCAATATGGGCCGTGATGGTCGCGCGCGCGGCCTCGGAAATCACCGGACCGATATCGGTTTCCAGCCGGTCGGGATTGCCGATCGAGAATTCCGCCATCGCACCTTTGAGCATCGCCAGCAGCGGATCGGCGATGTCGTCCTGCACCAGCAGAATGCGCAGCGCCGAACAGCGTTGTCCGGCGGAGTCGAAGGCGGAGGCGACGATGTCGCCTACCGCCTGTTCGAGCAAGGCGGAGGAATCGACAAGCATCGCGTTCTGCCCGCCGGTTTCGGCGATCAGCGGCACCGGCATCCCGCGCGGGTCGAGCCGCTCGGCAAGGCTTGTCTGGATCAGTCGCGCCACCTCGGTCGAGCCGGTGAAGATCACGCCGCGCACGCGCGGATCGTTCACCAACGCCGCGCCCACATCGCCGTCGCCGGGCAGAAGCTGGATCGCACCGCGCGGCACGCCGGCCTCGCGCAGCAGACGCACCGCTTCGGCGGCGATCAGCGGGGTTTCCTCCGCCGGTTTGGCGAGCACGACATTGCCGGCGGCCAATGCCGCCGCGACCTGACCCATGAAAATGGCGAGCGGGAAGTTCCACGGACTGATCGCTGCGACCATGCCGAGCGGGCGGTGCGTATCGTTATTGAAACCGGTACGCAGGGTTGCAGCGTCGTAGCGCAGGAAATCGACCGCTTCGCGGACCTCGCCGATCGCGGCCGGAAGCGTCTTGCCGGCTTCACGCACGATCAGGCCGATGAGCTTCGGCATCCGCGCTTCGAGCAGGTCGGCGGCGCGCTCCAGCACGGCGGCGCGATCTTCCGGCTGTGCTGCCTGCCAGATCGGTGCGGCCTCGCTCGCCGCCGCCAGCGCCGCCTCGATCGCCACGGCACTCGCCTCGATCACGGTGCCGACACCATCCTGCCGCATCGCCGGATTCTGGATGATCCGCCCAGCACCATCAGTTTCGCCGGATGCGATATCGGGGGCGGCGCGTCGCTCCTGCTCGATCCCCGCGAGCAGGGCCGAAGCGAGCGAGGCGAGGCGCTGCTCGTTGGAGAGATCGAGCCCAGCCGAATTGCGCCGCGCATCGCCGAAGATCGCCGCCGGTTCCGCGATTTTCGGATGCGGCGCACCGATCGGTGCGTTCTTGCGGGCTTCATCGACCGGATCGGCGAGCAGTTCGTCGACCGATACGCGATGATCGGCGAGTTTGTTGACGAACGACGTGTTGGCTCCGTTTTCCAGAAGGCGCCGGACCAGATAGGCGAGCAGCGTCTCATGGGTGCCAACCGGCGCATAGATCCGGCACGGCCGGTTGAGGTGCTGCGCCCCGACAACCTCCTCATATAGCGGTTCGCCCATGCCGTGCAGGCACTGGAACTCATATTGCCCGACATAGAAATTCGCCCCCGCCATGGCGTGAATCGCGGCGAGCGTAAGGGCGTTGTGCGTGGCGAATTGCGGAAAAATCTCGGCGGGTGCCACGAGCATCTTGCGCGCGCAGGCAAGGTAGGAAATGTCGGTGTGCACCTTCCGGGTGAACACCGGAAACCCTTCGAGCCCGTCGAGCTGGGCGCGCTTGATTTCGGAATCCCAATAGGCGCCCTTGACCAGCCGCACCATCAGCCGGTGCCGGCTGCGCCGTGCGAGATCGATCAAAAAGTCGATCACGAAGGACGCACGCTTCTGATAGGCCTGGACGACGAAGCCGATCCCGTTCCAGCCAGCGAGCGCCGGCTCGAAGCACAAGCCTTCCAGCAAATCGAGCGAAAGCTCCAGCCGGTCGGCTTCCTCGGCGTCGATATTGATGCCGATATCGTAGCCGCGCGCGAGCAGGGCCAGCGCGGTGAGGCGCGGCGCGAGTTCCGTCATCACTCGCGACCGCTGAGCGCGTGCATAGCGCGGATGCAGGGCCGAGAGTTTGATGGAAATTCCTGGGCCTTCGTAAATTCCTTTGCCGCGTCCGGCGGTGCCGATCGCGTGGATCGCCTGTTCGTAGTCGCGATAGTAGCGTGCCGCGTCCGCTTCGGTGATCGCGGCTTCGCCCAGCATGTCGTAGGAATAGCGGAATCCGCGCGTTTCCAGTTTACGGGCATTGGCGAGCGCTTCCGCGATGGTCTGGCCCATGACGAACTGCTCGCCCATCAGCCGCATCGCGATGTGCACGCCGCGCCGCACCAGCGGTTCGCCGCCGCGCGCGATCAATTTCGTCAGCGCCGAGGACAGGCCTTTTTCGCTTGCCGTCGCGGTCAGCTTGCCGGTGAGCAACAACCCCCAGGTCGCCGCGTTGACGAACAGCGAGGGGCTTTCGCCGACATGGCGCTGCCAGTCGCCCTGGCCGATCTTGTCGCGGATCAGGCTGTCGCGGGTGGCCGCGTCGGGGATGCGCAGCAGCGCCTCGGCGAGGCACATCAGCGCAACGCCTTCCTGGCTCGACAGGGCATATTCCTGAAGCAGGGTTTCCACCAGCCCGCCGCTGCGCCGCGCCCGCAGCTTCGCGATGAGGTCAGTCGCGGTCTTGCGTGCCTGTCGCGACAGCGCCTCGGGTAGCGCCGCGTTCTCGATCAGCGCCGGGATGCATTCGGTCTCCGGCCTGCGATAGGCGCTGGTGATCGCCGCGCGCAGCACCGTCTGCGGCTGGACATCCTGGGCGAAATCGAGAAACGGAACGCTCGGGGCGGCTTCCTCGGCCGGCGGCAAATCCATCTCGGCATCGGGAGCAGCGCCGTCGATCGTCTCGCCACGTTCCAGGCGCTCCAGCCCGGACAGAATCACCTGCTTGACCAGCCAATGCGTGGTGCGACCTTGGCGTTCGGCGGCGACGCGCAGGCGCGCGCGCACCTGGTCATCGAGCTTCACCCCCATGGTCGAAACCGTCATTTTGCTCTGTCCCTACAAAGGTTATACCGTCGCGGACGGTCGGTTACACTGAACGGAAATAAGGTGCAACCAAAATCGATATTGCGGTGCACTCATGACCTTTCGCGCGATTTCGCGTAAGAACCGTGCCGTCATGACGTTCGGGCGCAGCCAGTTTCGCATCGCGGTGAATTTCCTGCTTGACGGCGTGCTCGCCGCGCTCGCCGTGATCGCGGCGTGCTGGCTGGCCGTCCCCGCCCATCCGGCGCCCGCACCCGCTTTGTTGCCGCTGGCGGGCACCGGCGCGATCTGGCTGATCGGCGTGCCGTTCGGCCTCGCGCGCCAGCATTGGCGCTTCACCAGCCTGCCCGACCTGACCGCGATCGGCGCCATCGCGGCGCTCGCGGCGCTGCTGATCGTGCTGCTTCTGGTCGGGGTCGGGGCGGCGCTGCCGTCGGCGAGTTTTCCGGTGCTGCTGGCCCTCACCTTCGGGCTTGGGCTGACCGCGCCGCGCCTGTTGTACCGGATCGCGCGGGCACCGCGCGAGACGCCCGCCGACGATGCCGAAACCGCGCTTCTACTCGGCGATGGCGAAGGCGCGGAATTGTTCCTGGCAGCGTTGGGGCGGGATTCGAAGCGGCGCTACCGCGTGCTTGGACTGCTTTCGGTATCGGCGCGGGAGATCGGACGGCGTATTCATAACGTGTCGATCCTGGGCACGGTGGGCGAACTCGGCGCCGCGCTCGACCGACTTGCGGAGTCGGAGCAGACTCCGTCGGTGCTGATCGTCGCCAGCGGCGAAATCATCGGTTCGGGGCTGCGCGCCATCCTTGCGGAAGCCGAGACGCGCGGTATCCGTGTCGCCCGCGCGCCGAGCCCGACCGTGCTGGCACCGACATCGCTCGCCGCGACGGAGGGCATCGCCGATCTGGCGCTGCGGCCGATCGCCATCGAGGATCTGCTGAACCGGCCGCAAGTGGCGCTGGACCGCGAGGGCATGGCACGGCTGATCCAGGGACGGCGGGTTCTGGTCACCGGCGCGGGCGGTTCGATCGGATCGGAACTTGCCCGGCAAGTCGCCGGTTTCGGGCCGGAGAGCATCATTCTTCTTGATTCCAGCGAATACGCGCTGTGGAAAATCGACCTGGAACTGTCGGAAACCGTGCCGTCTTTGCCCCGCGAGGCGATCATCGCGGATGTCCGCGACCGGACGCGGATCGAGGCGATCTGTGCGCGGCTGCGGCCCGAACTGGTATTCCACGCCGCGGCGCTGAAACACGTGCCGATCGTCGAGGCGAACCCGCTGGAAGGGATGGCGACCAACGCGATCGGCACCCGCAACGTGGCCGACGCCGCGCGCGTCTCCGGCACCGCGCTGATGGTGCTGATTTCGACCGATAAGGCGGTCAACCCGTCCTCGGTCATGGGCGCGTCCAAGCGGCTCGCCGAAATCTATGCGCAAGGATGGGACATCGCGGCGCGGCGCGACGGGGGGATGCGCATCGTGACGGTGCGGTTCGGCAATGTGCTCGGCTCGACCGGCTCGGTGGTGCCGCTGTTCCGCCGCCAGCTCGCGCGCGGCGGGCCGCTGACCGTGACCCATCCCGACATGCGGCGCTATTTCATGACCGTGCGCGAGGCGGTATCCCTGGTGCTGCAGGCATCGGTGGTCGGCGATTCCGATGCCGACCTGCCGGTCACGCAAGGCGGGATTTTCGTGCTCGACATGGGCGAGCCGGTGAAAATCGTGGATCTGGCGCGACAGATGATCCGCCTCGCCGGGCTGCGGCCCGATGCCGATATTCCGATCCGCTTCACCGGATTGAGACCGGGTGAAAAACTGTTCGAGGAGTTGTTCCATGGCGCGGAACGGCCGATCGAGACCGGGTTTCCCGGCCTGCTGATGGCCGCTCCGCGCGTTGCGGACTCGGCGTTCATCGGCCGCGCGCTCGATGAAATCCAGGGCTATGTCGATCGAGGCGAAGTGCCGGCGGCGCTGGCCGCTCTCGCGCGCCTGGTGCCGGAATTCCGCAATCCAACCCCTCTCGCCGCATCGGGGCCGACAGGCTAGGTCGCATCCATGGATGTCTCAGCAAACCCGATTCCTTTTCTCGACCTGAAGGCGCAGCAGGCGCGGCTGGGGCCGTCGCTGCGCGCCCGGATCGATGCGGTTCTGGCGCATGGCCAGTTCATTCTCGGCCCCGAGGTGGCGGAGCTGGAAGCCCGGCTCGCCGCGTTCTGCCGCGCCGCCCATTGCGTGACCGTGAGTTCGGGGACCGATGCGTTGCAGATCGCGCTGATGGCCGAGGGGGTCGGGCCGGGCGATGCGGTATTTCTGCCGGGTTTCACCTATACCGCGACCGCCGAGGTGCCGCTGCTGCTGGGGGCGACGCCGGTGTTCGTCGATATCAACCCGGCGACATTCCAGATCGATCCGGCGCATCTGGAGGCGCGGATCGCCGAGACCGCACGCGGCGGAAAACTGCGGCCGCGCGCGGTGATCGGCGTCGATCTGTTCGGCCAGCCCGCGCCGTGGCCCGAATTGCGCGCGATCGCCGAGCGTCATGGGTTGTTCACACTGGACGATTGCGCGCAGGCGTTCGGCGCGTCGCTGCATGGCACGCGGCTCGGGCATGAAGCGCATGCGACGGCGACCAGCTTCTTCCCATCGAAACCGCTCGGCGCCTATGGCGATGGCGGCGCATTGTTCACCGAGGATGCGGAGCGTGCCGCGCTATATCGGTCCCTGCGCACCCATGGCGAAGGCGCGAGCCGCTATGATGTTCAACGCATCGGCATGAACGGACGGCTGGATACGTTGCAGGCGGCGGTTCTGCTCGCCAAGCTCGATGTGTTCGAAGCCGAACTGGCGCGGCGCGAGGCGATCGCCCGCGCCTATGATGCCGGCCTTGGCGATTATGCGACAATCCCGGCGCGGGTGGCTGACAGCGCCGGTGCCTGGGCGATCTACGCCGTGCTGTTCGAGAACGCAGCCGAGCGCGACGCAACGCAGGCTCGGCTGCGTGCCGAGGGCGTGCCCACCGCGATCTATTACCCGAAACCGTTGCACCATCAGCCGGCCTATGCGGCCGCGCATGACGGCGCGGTGCTGCCAGTAGCGGAGGATGTGGCGACGCGCATTCTCGCCCTGCCGATCCATCCCGATCTCGACAACGATCAGGTGGCACGGGTGATCGCCGCGTTCGGGCCCGTCTGACCATGCCGCGCGGCGACCTGTTCCCGGAAATCGGCCCATACGAGAGCGGCTATCTGCCGGTCGGCGACGGGCATGTGATCTATTGGGAGCAGGTCGGCAACCCGCGCGGCAAGCCAGTGCTGTTCCTGCATGGCGGGCCGGGCGCCGGGGCAGGCGCGGTGCATCGGCGGTTCTTCGATCCCGCGATCTGGCGCGTGGTGATTTTCGATCAGCGCGGCGCCGGGCGGTCCACCCCGCTCGGCGGGCTGGCGGCGAATACCACAGCGCATCTGGTGCACGACATCGAGACGCTACGCGGATTTCTCGGCATCGAGCGGTTCATCCTGTTCGGCGGCTCCTGGGGGTCCACGCTTGCGCTGGCCTATGGTCAGACATATCCCGAGCGGGTGGCCGGGATGGTGTTGCGCGGCATTTTTCTCGGCCGTCCCGGCGAAGTGGACTGGTTCCTGCACGGACTCGCCCAGTTTTTCCCCGACGCTCATGCCGCTTTGGTCAATTTCCTGCCCGAAGCCGAGCGCCGCGATCTTCTGGCAAACTATCTGAAGCGGCTCTGCGACCCGAACCCGGACATCCACGTCCCGGCAGCGCGCGCATGGTCGGTCTATGAAGGCTCGTGCTCGACTTTGCTGCCGAGCTTCGAGACCGTGGCGGCTTTCGCTCAGGACCGCACCGCGATCGGGCTGGCGCGGATCGAGGCGCATTATTTCGTGCATGGCCTGTTTCTGCCAGAAGGCGGGCTGCTCGCACATATGGAGCCGCTGAAGCGGGTGCCGGCCGAGATCGTCCAGGGCCGCTACGACATGATCTGCCCGCCGCGAACCGCCTTCGATCTCGCCGCCGCCTGGCCGGCCGCCAGGCTGACCATCGTGCCGGATGCCGGCCATTCGGCGCTGGAACCCGGCATCCGCGCCGCCCTGATTGCCGGATTGCAGCGCGCGCACATCTTGCTCTAGCCTGGAAGAAGCACTCGGGAGAACACGATGCAATGGCTCGACGCGATCACGCTCGAACGGCTCGATCGGAGCGGCAAAACAATCGTCAGGCATGACGGCGGCCAAATCCTGCTGATCGCAGCGGACGGCGCGATCTTCGCGGTCGATAACCGCTGTCCGCACGAGGGCTACCCGCTCGCCGAAGGCGCGCTCGACGGCTGCACGCTGACCTGCCATTGGCACCACTGGAAATTCGATCTCGCCTCGGGCCGGACGCTGGTCGGCGAGGACCGTTTGCGGCATTACCCGGTGCGCGTTCGGGACGGACAGGTCCAGATCGATTTGACGCCGCCCGATCGGAACGCGAGCCGGAGACGGATTCTGGACGATCTCGAAACCGCCCTGCGCACCCGCCGGCAGGGACGCATTCTCCGGGAAGCCGCCCGCTATCTCGCGGCCGGCGGAGACCATCTCGATCTGGTCCGCCATGCCGTCGCCTGGGCACACGAGCGTCTCGAAGACGGAACCACTCACGCCATCGCCGTCACCCCCGACTGGCTCGCCCTTGCCGCGCGGCCGGAAACGACGCCGGCGGAACGGCTCGTCGCCCTGGGTGAAATCCTCGGCCACATCGCGGACGACGCCTTCGGGCAGGGTTTGCACCCGTTTGCGGACGACGCGGACCCCAAAAGCCGATCCTGGAACCCGGCCGCGTTTCTCGACGCGATCGAGACGGAGAACGAAGCCGCCGCGATCCATCTGATCCGCGCCGCGCCCCGCGCCGGATTGGCCGCGGATGATCTGCGCCCGATCCTCGCGCGCGCCGCCCTGAACCACTACGCCGATTTCGGCCATTCCCTCATCTACACGATCAAGACGGTCGATCTGATCGACACCCTGGGGCCCGGCGGCGCGGCGCCCTTGCTGGCGCTGCTGGTTCGCAGCCTGATCCGCGCGACCCGCGAAGATCTGTTGCCGGAGTTCGCCACCTACCAGACCGTGCTGGACGCCTGGGGCCGCGCCCGGACCGACACGCCGGCGCTGGCTGGCGCGTCCCTGCGCGGCAAATCGGTTCGCCGGGTCCTGCCGATCGTCGCCGGCTGGGGCGCGCGCCACCCGCCGGAGCAAATTTTCGAGGCGCTGGTCGGCGAGGCGGCCTGGATGATGCTGCACGCGAATGCATCGTTGTTCGACCGCACCGACGTGGCGCCGGCGCAATCCGTCAACTGGCTCGACTTCACCCACGCGATCACCTTCGCCGAGGCGGGATGGCGGGTCGCCGGCGAAACGCCCGCGCTGTGGCCGTCGATATTGTTGCAGTTGGCCTGCTTCATCGGCCGCAACGCCGGATTTGTCGATGCGGCCGCCGATGCCTCGGCCCATGGTCAGGACGATGACCGCGCCAGCCTGGACCGGCAGTACCGGGCGGTGTTCGACCATGGCCGGGACCGCTTCATCATTTCGGCGCACGTCGTCAAAACCCTGTGCGCGGCCGACGTGATGGCCACGATCCTGCCCGCGCAAGCGCATACCCTGACCGCCGCCCTGAACCGGTTCGTCGCGGCACCGATGAAGGGACGCCATGCCTTGCGCGCCGCCCGCCAGGCGCTCGATCTGATCGGGCCTGGAGCGAATCGAATTGCCCTGATTTAGCCCCAATAGAGGCGGAAAAAATCACCGGGAACCGAAGGGAAGCAACCATGGCGCTGGGAGCACGAGCGCGCCGCGACTTCATTGGCCGGCGGTCGGCGCTTGGATTGATCGCGGGCGGCGCCACGATCGGCGTTGCGCGGGCAAATCCGGCCTTGCCCCTGATGCCGGCGGCGCTGACCATGGCGACCGGCGAGCCCGGCGGCGGTTTCGCGCTGTTCGGGCCGGCCTGGGGCATGGCGGCGCAGAAAGGCACGCGGATTGCCGTATCCTACCACGCATCCGGCGGCAGTGCCGCGAATATCCTTTTAGCCGAACAGAACGCGGCACAGCTCGGCATGACCACGCTCGCGGTCGCGGCCCAGGCCTGGAGCGGCCACGCGGCATGGACCGGAAATGTGCCGTTGCGCGGATTTCGCGCCCTGTTTCCCATCTTCGAGACGACATTGCAGATTTTTGCGCCGCTCGACGGCAAGGTCCGGCACCTTGGCGATCTCACCGGCGCGCGTATTGGCATCGGCCCTGCTGGCGGCGCCGGATCGGTTCTGATTCCCGCCATGCTCGCCGCCGCGGGGATTTCACCGCGCCTCGCGATCACCGGACTCTATGCCGAACAGACCGATCTGCTGCGCGAAAAGCGGCTCGATGCCTGCGCATTCTTCGGGGTGACGCCCCTGCCGGCGATCCGCGCGGCGGCGAAGCGAGGCGGCTTCACCATGATCGGGTTCACCAGAGCAGAGCAGGCCGCGATAGGCCGAATCGTACCGGGACTGGCGGCGGCGGTGATTCCGGCCACGAGCCTGCCCGACCAAAGCGCTCCGGTTGCGACGATCGGCTCCGGCGCGATCGCGATCTGCCGGGCCGATCTGCCGGATATGCTGGCCGGGCGGCTGACCGATGCGGCGCTTGCCCATCGTGCCGCGCTGATCCGCGACCTGCCGGGTGCCACGCTGTTCCATGGCTCATGGATCGAAGGCGATATCCCGGTCGAGATCCATCCGGGTGCCGCGGCCGCACTGCGGCGTCACGGGCTTGCGGCGCCGGCGCGTCTGATTCAAAGTTAAATCGGACCGCGATCGGATTAGGGTGTGTACCCAATGGCGGTGTGAGCTGCGCTGGGTACACACCCTAGGCCGGTCACGGCTTAAATTCGCGGCCGCGGAGCCGGTATCGCGGGGCGGCGGTTTCAGATCGACAAATCCGGTCTATGTGTTCGCCGAAACGCTCACGGATGGGTCGATGCGCAGATTGATCATGACGATGGTGGCGCGGAGCCGCCGCAACGCGATGGCGGTGATCGTCGCCTATCTCGTGGCGATCGGACTGGGGCTCGCCTATGCCGCCGCACATCTCGGCATCGACACCAATACCGATCATCTGTTCGCGAGTTCCCTGCCCTGGCGGCAGGAACAGATCAAGTTCGACAAAGCGTTTCCGCAATTCGGCAACCTGATCGTCGCGGTGGTGCGCGACCGCACCCCGGAAGGCGCCGCGGCGACCGCGAAAGTGCTGGCCGAACGCGTGGCGGCGGACAAGGTGCATTTCAAGGATGTCAAGCGCCCCGGCACCGGACGGTTCTACCGGCGGGACGGATTGCTGCTCCTGCCGCAGGCGCAACTGGCCGGCCTGCTCAACGCCATCGTTTCGGCGCAGCCGTTTCTTGGCCAGCTTTCGGCCGATCCATCGGCGGCCGGGCTGTTCAAGGCGCTGGATCTGATGGCGGTGGGGGTCGGCGCCGGACAGGCGAACCTGACCCCCTATACCGACCAGCTCAAGAGCTTCGAAGCGGCACTCGATGCCGCGGCCGCCGGCCATCCAAGGCCATTGTCGTGGCAGTCGCTGATCACGCCGGGCGTCACCAAGGAACAGGGCGATGTGCGCTTCGTGCTGATCCATCCGGTGCTCGACCATGGCAGCCTGGAGCCGGGCGGTGCCGCGACCGCGGCGCTGCGGCGAATCGCGGCATCGCTGCCCGAAGTGAAATCCGGCGACGCCTCGGTGAGCTATACCGGCCAGATCCCGCTTTCGGACGAGCAATTCGCGAGCCTCAAGCAGGGCATGGTGCTCGGGCTGGTGGTCAGCGTCGTACTGATCACCCTGTGGCTGCTGCTCGCGGTGCGGTCCTGGCGGATGATCCTGCCGATCCTGGCGACTTTGCTCGCCGGCCTTGCACTGACCATCAGTTTCGCGGGCATCGCGATCGGCACGCTCAATCTGATTTCGGTCGCGTTCGCGATATTGTTCGTGGGGCTCGCGGTAGATTTCGCGATTCAGTTCTGCGTGCGCATGCGCGACGTACGGCGCCGGATCGACGATCCCGCACTCGCCCTGATCGGCGCGGCGGCGGAGGCCGGCATGCAGATCGCGCTGGCCTCGATCGCGACCGCCTGCGGCTTTCTCGCCTTCGTGCCGACCAGTTTCGTCGGCGTCGCCGAGTTGGGGCTGATCGCCGGTATCGGCATGATCATCGCGTTCTTCTGCACCGTCACGTTTCTGCCTGCGCTGCTCGCTCTGACCTGGCCGCGCGGCGAGCCCGAGCGCATCGGATTCCCGCTCGGCGATTGGGGCGACGCCGCGCTGAAACGGCACGGACGGCCAGTCCTTGCGCTGTTCGCCATTCTGGCGCTCGCCGGGATCGTCTCGGTCGGCACGCTGCGGTTCGACGCCAATCCGCTCGATACCCAGAACCCGAATACCGAGGCGATGCGCACATTGAAGACGCTGCTCGGCAAATCGGTGACCAATCCGTTCTATGTCGATGTACTGGCGAAGGATCTGCCGGCGGCACGAAACCTCGCGGCGCGGTTCGGCAAGCTGCCCGAAGTGTCGCAGGTGATCTCGGGAGCCACTTTCATTCCCGAGCATCAGGAGGCGAAGCTCGGAATGATCCAGCAGACACAGCAGATTCTCGCCCCGTCGCTGCTGGACGAACCGCCGCCGGCATTGACGCCCGCCCGGCTGCGCACCGCCGCTGCCAAGGCGGCGGCGGAAATCGCCAAGGTGACCGACAAACTGCCCAAGGAGTCGCCGCTGCTCGGAATCGGCCAGGCGCTGGGCAAGCTCCAATCCGCGCCGGATGCAGTGCTGATGGCGATGAACGCGGCGCTGACCAAATATCTGCCCGGTGAATTGGCACGGCTGAACGACGCACTGTCCGCCCAGCGGATCACCGCCGGCAATCTGCCGCAGGACGTCAAACGCGACTGGTTCCTGCCGGACGGCCAGGTGCGGCTACAGGTGATTCCGACGGCGGCGGCGCAAACCTCGCCGGGGTTGTGGAAATTCGTCGACGCTGTGCATCGGGTGGTGCCGGTGGTCACCGGGCCGGCGGCAACGACGGTGGCCACTGCGAAAACCATTCTCGGCGCGTTCCGCGAAGCGGCCTCGCTCGCCGCCGTCGCCATCGCGATCATCCTGATGATCGTGCTGCGTTCGGCGCGGGATTCGGCGCTGGTGGTGATCACCCTGGCGCTGTCCGCCTTCCTGACCGCCTTGTTCGCCCAGCTTGCCGGATTGTCGCTCAACTACGCCAATATCATCGCGCTGCCGCTGCTGCTCGGGGTCGGCGTGTCGTTCAACGTCTATTTCGTGATGAACTGGCGCGATGGGATGAAGCATCTGCTCGGCTCGGCCACCGCGCGGGCCGTGCTGTTTTCGGCGCTGACCACCGGGACCGCGTTCGGCTCGCTCGCGGCCTCGCATGACCGCGGCACCGCGAGCATGGGGGATGTGCTCTTGCTGAGCCTTGCCGCCGTGCTGATTGCGACCTTCGTATTTCTGCCCGCCCTGCTCTACTCCCTGTCTCGCCGCGAGTAGAGCATGATGATTTTAGGTATCATCATGCTCTACTCATGTTTGGCGAGCAATTTCATGGCTTTGATGGATCGCTGCGCGATTCCATCAAATGCCATATTGCTCTAGTGCTGGAAAAACGCAGCATTTCGCTTTCGGGTCATCGGACCAGCATCGCTCTGGAGCCCGCGTTCTGGGCGGCCCTTGCGGCGATCGCCGAGCGCCGCGACGTGACGTTGCCGGACCTGATCGCCTCGATCGATGCCGGGCGCGGCGCCGATCAGGCCTTGGCATCCGCGCTGCGCGTATTTGCCCTGATTCAGGCGGGGTAGCGGAGCAGAGAACGCCAGACTATAAGAAAATTGAAATATTCGACCGGAAACTCGAAAAATGCCACAATATCGTTCCCGTACTTCCACCCATGGCCGCAACATGGCCGGCGCCCGCGCATTGTGGCGCGCGACCGGCATGGGCGATGGAGATTTCGGCAAGCCGATCATCGCCATCGCCAATTCCTTCACCCAGTTCGTGCCCGGCCATGTGCATCTGAAGGATCTCGGGCAATTGGTCGCGCGCGAGATCGAGGCGGCGGGCGGGGTGGCCAAGGAGTTCAACACGATCGCGGTGGATGACGGCATCGCCATGGGCCACGGCGGCATGCTGTATTCGCTGCCCTCGCGCGAGTTGATCGCCGATTCCGTCGAATACATGGTCAACGCCCATTGCGCCGATGCGCTGGTCTGCATTTCCAACTGCGACAAGATCACGCCGGGGATGCTGATGGCGGCGCTGCGCCTGAACATTCCGGCGATTTTCGTCTCCGGCGGCCCGATGGAAGCGGGCAAATACGTCGCCGGCGGGAAGACCCAGGCGGTCGATCTGATCACCGCCATGGTCGCCGCCGCCGACCCGACCCAGACCGACGAACAGGCGGCGGTGATGGAACGCTCCGCCTGCCCCACCTGCGGATCGTGCTCGGGCATGTTCACCGCCAATTCGATGAACTGCCTGACCGAGGCTTTGGGTCTGGCGCTGCCCGGCAACGGCTCGCTGCTCGCCACCCATGCCGATCGGCGGAAACTTTTCGTCGAAGCCGGCTGGCAGATCGTCGATCTCGCGCGGCGCCATTACGAGCAGGACGACGCCTCGGTGCTGCCGCGCGCCATCGCCAGTTTCGCCGCCTTCGAAAACGCCATGTCGCTCGACATCGCGATGGGCGGTTCGACCAACACGGTGCTGCATCTGCTAGCCGCCGCACGCGAGGCGGAACTCGATTTCACCATGAAGGACATCGACCGTCTGTCGCGCCGGGTGCCGAATTTGTGCAAGGTTTCGCCTTCAGTAGCGGATGTCCATATGGAGGATGTGCATCGCGCGGGTGGGATCATGGGGATTCTCGGCGCACTCGATCGCGCCGGGCTGATCCACCGCGGCTGCGCGACGGTGCATGAAAAGACCCTGGGCGAAGCGATCGATCGATGGGACGTGGTCCAAGGCCGCGAGCAGGCGAAAACGCTTTACAGCGCGGCGCCAGGCGGCGTGCGTACGACCCAGGCGTTCAGCCAGGACCGGCGCTACGAGAGCCTCGATCTCGATCGGCAACATGGCGTCATTCGCGACGCCGAACACGCCTTCAGCAAGGATGGCGGACTTGCGGTTCTGTATGGCAATATCGCGCTTGACGGGGCGATCGTGAAGACCGCCGGCGTCGATGCCGCGAACCTGAATTTCAAGGGCCCGGCCCGGATTTTCGAAAGCCAGGACGATGCGGTGGCGGGGATTCTCGGCGATGCGGTCAAGCCCGGCGATGTGGTGGTGATCCGCTATGAAGGGCCGAAGGGCGGGCCGGGAATGCAGGAGATGCTGTATCCGACGAGCTATCTGAAATCGAAGGGCCTTGGCAAAGCCTGCGCGCTGATCACCGACGGACGGTTTTCCGGCGGCACGTCGGGGCTTTCGATCGGTCATATCTCGCCGGAAGCCGCCGAGGGCGGCGCGATCGGCCTGATCGAGGACGGCGACATCATCGCGATCGATATTCCCGCACGCAAAATCGATGTTTTGTTAGACGATGCAACCCTGACGGAACGGCGCGCGGCGATGGACGCGAAAGGCACGCAGGCGTGGCAGCCGGCCGCACGCGACCGCATGGTCTCGCCCGCCCTGCAAGCCTACGCGGCACTGACCACGAGTGCGGCAAACGGGGCGGTGCGCGACGTGAAGCAGGTGCAGCGGGCGCGTTAGAGCAAGTTGGCCGGTTCTGGTTGAACGGAATGGTTCAACCAGAACCGGCCAACTTGCTCGCCCAAAATATATGAGTAGTGCGTGATCGACTTGAACCGATCACGCACTACTCTCGGCGTATCGCTGCGAGAAATACCATCCCCGCGGCCATGGTCGCGGCGGCCATGAACAGGGCGCCGCGATAGCTGCCGGTGAATGCCGCGATATAGCCCGAGACGGCGGGAGCGATGATCTGCGCCGCACCGAAGCTGATGGTCAGCCGCGCCATCGCCTTTGCCGGATTGCTCGGATAGAGCCGGCCGATGATGCTCAGCGTCATGCTGGTGATGCCGTTGAACGAGGCGCCATAGAGCGCGGCGCTCACCATCGAAGCGGCGAGACCCTTGTTGGTGGCCGACAGCATGATCGCGACGATCAGCATCGCGAATGCCGCGAGCAGCGCCGGAATATCGCCGGTGCGCCGCGCCATGCGGTCCCAGAGCGGACAGGACGGCATCGCCGCCAAGCCGACGACGACCCAGACGAGATTGCCGAAACCGCGCAGTTGCGGCTGATGCGCGGCAATCGCGACGATGAAGGTCGCGCTGACCACATACCCCACCCCCGCGCAAAAATAGGCCAGGGTGAACAGGGTCATCCAGCGATGGGACGGCGGCCGATCGACCATTGCCGGGCGGTGAATGCCGTCATGCGCGGGCGGCGCAGGCAGCCAGACCCAGGCAGGAATGAGAAACAGCACGCCGAACGCACCGGCGACCAGCCATTGATCCGCCCAGTCGAGCCATCCGGCCATCGCGATCGCGAGCAGGCCGGAAACCGCGATGCCAAGCCCGACACCACCGAAATGCACGCCGAGTTCTAGTCGCCGCCCGTGGCGCAGCAGCCAGTTGAGTACGAGGCCGGAGCCGAGCAGAAGCCCGGCAACGCTGGACATCCCCGCGATGAAGCGCAGCACTGCCCAGAGGGCCAAATTCGTGGTCAGACCCATGCCGGCGGTGCCGACCAGGGCAACCAGGAGCAGCGCACGATAAAGGTGGAACTTCGTGCGCAGACCGCCGACCGAGGCCGCGAGCAGCGTACCCGTCATGTAGCCCGCGTAGTTGATGGTCGCGAGCCAGCCGCCCGCGACGGTGGAGAGATGGGCTTGCGCCTGCATGACCGGCAGAAGCGGCGTGTAGAGGAAGCGCGCGAGCCCCACCGTGAGGATCATGCTGGCCACGCCGGCAATCATCACCTTCGCCGCGTCCAGATTGGATGCGGTTGGTTCGGTTTGGATGATCGCGGAGGGCATGGCAGACCTCATGACGTTTCCGCCATCACTAGATCAGTCGCGACGATCCGCCAATCCGGCTTAAATGTGGCTGACCCCCGCGAGATTTTCCATGCGCGTGGTGTCGGCGGCGAGTTCGGCGGCAGAGCCGTCATAGACGACCTCGCCGTCCGACAGCACATAAGCCCGGTCCGCGAGTTTCAACGCGAGGAACGCGTTCTGCTCGACCAGAAGGATCGACATGCCTTCGCTTTTCATCCGCCCGACGGTGAGCATCACCTCCTGCACGATAACCGGAGCCAGGCCCTGGGAGGGTTCGTCGAGAATCAGGAATTTCGGGTTCAGCAACAGGGCGCGCGCGATCGACAGCATTTCCTGTTCGCCGCCGGACAACCGGCCGCCCTTGCTGGTGCGGCGTTCTTCGAGACGGGGGAACAGTTGATAGACCGCCGGGATGGTCCATGGCCCCTTGGTTTGCGGCGGAACCAGCAGATTTTCGTGAACCGTGAGGTGGCCGAAAATCTTGCGGCCTTCAGGCACATACCCGACCCCCATGCCGGCGACGCGATAGGGCGCGATACCCGTGGTGTCCCGGCCAAACAGGCGCACCATGCCTTCACGCGGCGCGGTCAAGCCCATGATGCTGCGCATGGTGGTGGTCTTGCCCGCGCCGTTGCGGCCCAGCAACGCGATCAGCTCGCCCTGCCCCACAGTGAGCGAAACTCCATGCAGGATGTGGCTTTTTCCGTAATAGGTCTGTAGCCCCTCGGCCTGCAACACGGCGCTCATGCGGCGTTCCCCAAACCTGCATCGCCAAGATAGGCCGATTGCACGCGCGGATTGGCGGCGATTTCGGCCGCATTGCCCTCGGCGAGCATTTTTCCGTTATCGAGCACGGTGATCCGATCGGCGATACCGAAGACGATCGCCATGTCGTGTTCGACGAACAGCATGGTGATGTGCTGTTCCTTGTTCAGCCGGCGGATCAGATCGGTCATGTGGCGGGTTTCCTCGTCACCCATGCCCGCCGTCGGCTCGTCGAGCAGCAGAAGTTTCGGTGATTTGGCCAGCACGATGCCGATTTCCACCACACGCTGATCGCCATGCGACAATTCGCCCGCCACACGATGAAGCTTTGACTCAATCCTGACGATGGCGGCCAGTTCCGCGATGCGCTCCGCCACCGCCGCGCGTTGCGCACGGGAAATCCACGGGCGCAGATTGAGGCCCATCGCGGTTTCGACCGCGATGCGCAGATTCTCATAGACGGTAAGCGACAGAAAAATCTCGGTGATCTGGAAGGTGCGGATGATACCGCGATGGACCAGTTCGGTCGGATTGACCGCAGTGATCGGCGCACCCTCGAAGGTGATATTACCTTCGGTGGGCGGGAAAAAGCCGCTGATCAGGTTGAACAACGTGGTCTTGCCCGCGCCGTTCGGCCCGATGATCGCACGCAATTCGCCGGACTCGACGCTGAGCGAAATATCCGACAGTGCGCGCAACGCACCGAATCGGCGACCGACCGAGTCGAGGACGAGGAAACTCATGACGCGGATTTCCGGTTGAAGAAGCCGAGAATGCCGAGCGGAAAAAAGAGCACCGAAAGGACGAAGATGAGGCCGATCACCGTCATCCAGTTATCGGTGATCGAACTGACATAATCGCGGACCAGAATGAAGATGACGGCGCCGGCCAACGGTCCCCAGAAATTGCGCATCCCGCCAAGCACCGCGATGATCAGAAAATCGCCCGACAACGTGTAGTTCAGTGTGTTCGGCGACGTGAAATTGTCGAGCAGCGCGTTCAGCCCGCCGGCCAGCGCCACCACGAACCCGGAAATCGCGAAGGAAATCGCCAGATATCGCTTGGTCCTCACGCCGAGAAAGATCAGCCGCTTATAATTTTCCCTGATTCCGACGAACGTATGGCCAAGAGGTGAATTCAGCACAGTCCACAACAGCAGCGCGCAGGCTCCGAAGCAGACCAGCACGAGGTAGAAGAAACCGACCGACCCCATCGGCACGGTCAGGCCCGGAAGCTTGATAGGATGGCGCGAAAATCCGGTCAGGCCATCCTCGCCGCCGGTCAGCGAATTCCAGCGTACCGCCAGGAAGTAGAACATCTGGCCGATGGCGATGGTGATCATCGCAAAATAGATGCCGCGCCGGCGCACCGCGATCGGGCCAAGCAGCGTGGCCGCGATGCCGCCAACCAGGGTGCCGACCAGAAGGGCGAGGAGAATGCTGTGGGTTTCGTATTTCAGCATCAGCCCGACGCCATAGGCCCCGAGGCCGAAATAGGCCGCGTGGCCGAACGACAAGCCGCCGGTGAAGCCGAGCAGCAGGTTCAGCCCCATGGCCGCGAGTGCATAGATCAGCACGCGCGAGGCGAGATCGGTGTACCCCCCGACCAGCGGCAGCCAAAACGGCACGGCGAGCAAAACCAGACCGAGAGCGACATTGCCGAGGACGCGGCGCGATATCAAGCCTGGCGCAGGCGGTTTCGCGACAGCGGTACGGGCGCTTGCGATTTCCATGGTCATTCGAACAGCCCCTCCTGCCCGAGCAGGCCGCGCGGCCGCACCACCAGCATGATGCCCATGATGACGTAGATCACCACCTCGCTCGCCGCCGGGAAGAACGCCGTGGTGATGCCGGAGGCGAGGCCGATGATCAGCCCGCCGAGGAGAGAGCCGACCAGCGAACCCACGCCGCCGACAACGATCGCGACGAAGGCCGGCATGATCAGCGCATCGCCCATGGTGGGGTTCAATCCAAGCTGACCGGCGGCAAGAATCCCGGCGACGCCGGCGAAGACGATGCCGATGATGAAATTCGCCGTGCGCAGCAGATATATGTTCACGCCAAGGGCTGAAATCGTTTCAAGATCGGCATTGCCGGCGCGGATGCGGATGCCGATGCGGGTGAAGCGCAGGACCGCGAACAATGCGCCCGTGCCGATCAACGCCACCGCGACGACGAACAACCGATAGCCGGTAAGGAAGAAATATGTGTTACTTAGAGGATGATTGAGAAATCCCGGAATCGCCAGCGGCTTGCCCTGCGCGCCCCAGATCGTGCGGATCATATCCTGGATGATCAGCGCGAGGCCGAAGGTGAGCAGCAGCGTATAGATCGGATCTTTGCGGCTGTAGAGGCGGCGCACCAGAACCGTCTCGACCGCGAAGCCGATTACCCCCGCGAGTAGCGGCGCCGCGATCAGCGCACCCCAGAACCCTGTATAAGGCACCAGGGTGAACGCAAAATACGCCGCAAGCGCCATGAATGCGCCCTGAGCGAAATTGATCGTGTTGTTCAGGCCGAGAATCAATGCGAGCCCGAGCGCCATCAACGCGTAGAACGCGCCTTGAATCAGCCCGTTGAATGCGTTGAACAGCAGAATGAGACCCATGACCTCTTCCCAAGGTGGCATACGGCCCCGGAACCAGCCGGGGCCGCCGTCCTTCACGCCGAGTAGTACCCGATCAAGCCGGGTATTTGATTTTGCAGCCGGTCTCCGCCGGGGGCAAAGCGAGTTGGGCGCCGGGCACGATCGCCGAGACCTCGAACAGATTCGGATATTTTCCGGTCTGGATCGCATGGCCGGGGAACATGCTGAGCATCAATTGATGATCCTCGGCGCGATAGGCCGGCGTGCCGGGCTGCAACGCGATTTCGGGCGGCAGAACCAGCCCCTCCATCGCCTTGACGACTTTCAGCGTTTCGATCGATTTCGCGCGCTCGACCGCAAGCTTGATCGCGTAGACCGAGGCATAGCCGAACCAGGATCTGGCGGTCGGGTATTGGCCTGGATATTTAGCCAGATAGGCCTTGACGAATTCCGCGACATGCGGGGTTTTCGGCTGTTTCCAGTACCACTCCATGGTCCACCAGCCATAGAGTGCTGCCTGCGGCAATGCCTGCAATTCCTCGAGCTCGATCAGCGCGCCGCCGACCGCGATTTCCTTGTCGATGCCGAACTGGGAGATCTGCTTCATGCAGTTCACCTGATCGTCGCCGGCGAGCAGCAAGCAGAGCACCTTCGGTTTCTTCGCTTTCACGTCGATCAGATAGGAGGAAAAATCGGTGGTGCCGACCGGTGCCAGGGCGCCGCCGACGACCTTGCCGCCCGCCTTCTTGAGCTGGGTGATGTAGTCGGCCTGCTCGGCATGGCCGAACGCGTAGTCGGTGGTGATGAAGTACCAGGTCTTGCCGAATTTCTTGAACAAGGTCTCGAAGTCGCCCGCCGTCAGCATCCATGTGGTCGAGCAGGTGCGGAACGTGTTCCAGTGGCAATCCTTGCCGGTCAGGCTGTCGACGTGACCGCCGGTGCAGACATAGAGAAGGTTGTGCTTGTTGGCGAATTGGCTGAGCGCCAGCGCCGATGCGGAATTCACCGCGCCGATCAGGAAGTCGATCTTGTCACGCGACACCAGACGCGCGGCCTTATCGATGCTGGTTCCGGGGCTGCCCGCGCCATCCTCGACGATAAGCTGCAGAGGCCGGCCCATGATGCCGCCCTTCTTGTTGATCTCTGCCTCGGCGAATTTCGCGCCCTTGATCTCGCTATGGCCGAGTGCTGCGAAAATGCTGGTGATCGGATCGATCATACCGATCTTGATCGGCTTTTCGCTGGCCGCCCATGTGGGTTTCGGCGTGGCGAGCAGCCCGGCGACACCGACAGCGGCGCCGGCCTTGAGTACGTTGCGACGATCGAACGAACCCGACGGATTATTCATGAATATTTCCTTCCCCTCTGTTCATGTTTCCATCGGCGGTTCGGTCCGCCGATAGTTTCGGCACGCGCGTGGGTAAGCAGCCATTTACCTAACACCGGCGTCATCCTGGCAAGGCTGATCCAGGGCCTGGGCAGCGCCACCGGCACACGATAACTTTCCGATTGTCCATCCGGCGGATAGGCGCTGTCAATGACAGATTGAGCTTATCCGGCGATTTTTCATGTCATTTGCGTGTGAACGACCAGTATCGAGGAAGCCGTCCTGCCCTTATCGCCTTCGCTTCGTAACGCGTGGCAGGCCAGTTGCCCGGGCGAATATCGTAACACGATGATAGTTCAAATGAATTTTGGTTAGAAAAGACTTCGTCGACCCACTCCTGATAGGTCGGGTCGTCGCTCGCGATCCGCCATTCCCCGCCGAGCGCCATGACGCGTGCAACTCCGGCGGTTGTCGCCGGGTGGATAAATCGCCGCTTGGCGTGTCGCGATTTCGGCCATGGGTCCGGGAACAGCAAAAACAATTTCGCGATCGATCCGTCCGGCAAATCGCGGATCAGATGCCTGGCATCGCCGTCATACACGCGAAGATTGCGGGGAATCTCCCGCACCTCGCCGGAAGGCGCCAATCGCGAGAGCAGCGAGGCGATGCCGTTTTCGAAAACCTCGCAGGCGATCAGCCCGATCTCGGGGTTAGTGGCAGCGATCGCCTCCGCGTGCTCGAACCCGCCGGCGCCGACCTCGAGCCAGATCTCGCGCGGCGTATTGTCGAACCGCACATCGGGCCAGCGCAGGCGGGGCAACAGATGTTCGATGAGGTTCGCTTGCCGCGCCCGCAACGCATGTCCGCGCGCCCGACCATAGAGCCGGTCGGGCGGCGGTTTGAGAGTCATAGGTTGGTGCGCGGCCGCCCCACCATCCCCGCGCACATTACCGTCCAAACGCCGATTTCAGCGCCGGCACCAGATCGGTCTTTTCCCAGGTGAACGTGCCGAGATCGGCATCGGGTTCGCGACCGAAATGGCCATAGGCGGTGGTCGGCACGTAAATCGGCCGGTTCAGATGCAGATGCTCGCGAATTCCGCGCGGCGAGAGATTGACCAGGTCGCGCAGCGTGCGTTCGAGCTTGGCCGGGTCGATATCGCGCCCGGTGCCGTTCAGATCGACATAGACCGACAGCGGATGCGAAATGCCGATCGCGTAGCTCACCTGAATGGTGCAGCGCTCGGCGAGGCCGGCGGCGACGACATTCTTGGCGAGGTAGCGGCAGGCATAGGCGGCCGAGCGATCGACCTTGGTCGGGTCCTTGCCGGAAAAGGCGCCGCCGCCATGCGGCGCCGCGCCGCCATAGGTATCGACGATGATCTTTCGCCCGGTCAGTCCGCAATCGCCGTCCGGTCCGCCGATAACGAAATTGCCGGTGGGGTTCACGTAGAATTCCGCCTCCGGGCACATCCAGCCTTCCGGCAGCAGTTCGGTGATCAGCGGCCGCAGCATCTCCTTGATGGCGGCCTGCGTCATCCCGTCGACATGCTGGGTCGAGACCACGATCGAGGTGGCCGCGACCGGCTTGCCGTCGACATAGCGCAGCGTGACTTGACTTTTCGCGTCCGGCAGCAGCCCGGCCACATGCGCGTCGCCAATTTTCCGCAGCTCCGATATCCGGCGCAGGATCAGATGCGCATAATGGATCGGCGCGGGCATCAGCACCTCGGTCTCCGAGCACGCGTAACCGAACATGATGCCCTGGTCGCCGGCGCCCTCGTCCTTGTTGCCGGCGGCGTCGACGCCGGCGGCGATATCCTCGGACTGGGCGTGGAGCAGCACGTCGATCTTGGCGTCGCGCCAGGAAAACCCTGCCTGATCGTAGCCGATGTCATGCACCGCGAGCCGGGCGAGATGCGCGAGATATTCGGGGGAGATGGTCGCGGGGCCGCGGGTCTCGCCCGCCAGCACGATCCGGTTGGTGGTCACCAGGGTTTCGCAGGCGACCCGCGCATAGGGATCGGCCGCGAGATAGGCATCGAGTACGGTGTCGGAAATCCGGTCGGCAACCTTGTCGGGATGACCTTCGGAAACCGACTCCGAGGTGAACAGAAACTCGCCTCTATCGCGCATGGATTTCTCCTCTTGTCGCGAGTGATGGCCCCAAGCCGGGACAGCGCCCTGGCCGCATGCCGGAGCCATGGGGGGATGGCGGAAACCGCGCCGAGGGTCAAGCTCTGGATTGGTTACAAGCCGAGCAGGTCACGCATGCCGTAGCGGCCGGGCGGCTTGCCGGCGAGCCAGAGGGCGGCGCGCACCGCGCCATCGGCGAAAATGCGCCGATCGAGCGCGTGGTGGGTGATGGTGATCTGCTCGGTCGCAGCGGTGAAAATCGCGCTGTGCGAACCCACGATCTGGCCGCCGCGCAGGGCGGCAAAGCCGATCGCGCCCGGTTTACGCGCGCCGGTCGCGCCATGGCGGCCCGACTCGATGACCGAGTCGAGATCCACCCCCCTGCCCTGCGCGATCGCCCGGCCGAGCGCGATGGCGGTGCCCGAGGGGGCGTCGATTTTCTGGCGATGGTGCATTTCCAGGATTTCGGCGTCATGCGACTCGGCAGGCAATGCAGCGCCCAGGCGCTCGGCGATGGCGAGCACCAGATTGACTCCCGGTGCAAAATTCGCCGCCGCGAAGACCGGGATGCGCGCGCTTGCCACGTTCACCTCAGCCTCGTCGTCCGAAGTAAGGCCGGTAGTGCCGAGCACCCAGGGCGTTGCCGCACCGGCAAGACTCCTGGCATGGCACGCGGTGGTGGCGGCCGTGGTGAAGTCGATGATGACATCCGATTCGACGGCGAGAGCAGCGAGATCGCCGTCCCGCCCGATGCCGCCGGCGAGCACCGCCCCGGATGCCGGCACGGCCTCCGCCAGCAGCCTGCCCATCCGGCCGGTAATCCCGGCAATGCCGATGCGCGTTTTCATCCAGCCCTGTTTATGGGCGCGGCCCGGCGTTGGCAATCGCGCCGGGTCAGCGGCAATTGGTCCGTGCCGCGAGCGATTTCTGGGCAAGCGTCCAGACGCCGTATTTATACTCCAGCGGATAGGGCCGTTCGGGCATTCCCGGCTCGAAGCGCGGAAACACCATGTTGGTGATCGTCGCGACCAGCCGCGCATCGAGTTCCGGGAGGCTTCGGCGTACCAGGGCGACATGGGCGGTGCGCCCGTTCGGCAGGATCTGGAACCGGATGATCGCGGGGCCGGCGCAATAGAGGTTGCGCCCGGTTCCACCATGACCGAAGCGATTGAACAGGGCCTGATTCACCGTCTTGCGATATCGGATTTCCGCCGCCGACGGGGCGGTGGTGGCGGGAAGCAGCCCGACACCTTGCGGCGGCGCGCTCTGGCTGGTGGCCAGCGCAGTCCCGGACGCGCCGACGAGACAGGCGGCGATGACGAAAGGAGCGGTAAGACGCTTCACGACAAGGTTCATGTCGCAACCTCCCAAAGGCAGGCACGATCAGGATGAGGTGATACGGACGGTTGGTTTCAAGGACGCACACATGACGTTGTAAGCGATACCGGCGGACAAGGCCCGTCACATCCCGCCAGGATAATTCGGGCCGCCCGAGCCTTCCGGCGTCACCCAGTCGATGTTCTGCGTCGGGTCCTTGATGTCGCAGGTTTTACAATGCACGCAGTTCTGCGCGTTGATCTGCAGTTTCGGGTCGCCCACGTCGGCGCCGACGATTTCATAGACGCCGGCAGGGCAATAGCGCGTCTCCGGGCTGCGATATTCGGCCCAGTTTACCGAAATCGCGATTGAGGGATCGCGCAATGTCAGATGCGCGGGCTGGTTCTCCTCGTGATTGGTGTTGGAGACGAACACCGAGGAGAGCCGATCGAAGGTGAGCATGCCGTCCGGCTTCGGATAGGCGATCGGCGTCGCGTCCCTGGCCTTCTTTAACGTCGCGTTGTCGGCGTGGTTGCGCAGCGTCCAGGGCGATTTGCCGCGGGTGATGTAGGTTTCGAACGCGGCGTTCATCAGCCCGCCCCATATGCCGAACCTGGCGAAGCCGGGCCTGATGTTGCGCACGCTTTCCAGCTCCGGCCAGAGCCAACTCGCGCGCACCTTGGCGGGGAAACCGTCGAGCGTGGCGGGCCGATCGCCCGCCAGGGCTTCGGCGATCGCTTCGGCGGCGAGCATGCCGGATTTCATCGCGGTATGGGTGCCCTTGATTTTCGGCACGTTGAGAAACCCCGCCTCGCAGCCGACCAGCACGCCGCCGGGAAAAACCAGTTTCGGGATCGACTGGAAGCCGCCCTCGTTCAGCGCCCGCGCGCCGTAGGAGATGCGTTTCGCGCCCGCGAAATACGGCCGGATCATGGGATGCGTCTTGAACCGCTGCGTCTCCTCGAACGGCGAGAAATACGGATTTTCATAGTCCAGACCGACGACGAACCCATAGGCCATCAAATTGCCGCCGAGATGATACAGGAACGAGCCGCCATAGGTTTTGCGATCGAGCGGCCAGCCGATGCTGTGCATCACCAGCCCCGGCGTGTGGCTCGCCGCCGGAACCTCCCAAAGTTCCTTGATGCCGATGCCGTAGGTCTGCGGATCGGCGCCGTCGTTCAGCCCGTACCGCGCGATGAGCTGCTTGCCGAGCGAACCCCGGCAGCCTTCCGCGAACACCGTATAGGTCGCGCGCAAGTCCATGCCGCGCTGAAACAACTCGGTATGCCGGCCATCCTTGCCGACCCCCATGTCGCCCGTGGCGATTCCGGTCACCCGCCCGTCCTCGAACAAAACTTCGGCGGCGGCGAAACCGGGATAGATTTCCACGCCGGCCGCCTCGGCCTGCGCGCCGAGAAACCGCACCACATTGCCCAGGCTGACGATGTAGTTGCCGTCATTGTGCATCTGCGGTGGCGTGGGCAACCTGAACCCGGTTTTTTCAGTGAGAAGCATGAACCGGTCGTCGCCGGCCGGCACGGAAAATTCGATGGCACCCGGATCGGCATCAGGCAGCAATTCGCGAAAGGCGCGCGGCTCGAGAACGCAGCCCGACAGGATGTGGGCGCCGACCTCGCCACCCTTTTCGACCACGCAGACCGAAATGTCCGGATCGAGCTGTTTCAACCGGATCGCGGCCGAGAGACCGGCCGGCCCGGCACCGACCACCACCACGTCGAATTCCATGGATTCACGCTCCACGACTCCATGGGCGGGCATTGCTTCGGACATGCGCATTCTCCATTGACCATCTTGACGTATAGGGAAGCGATCGGCATTGCGCAAAGCCCGTTTGACGGCGCAAATCATCCGATGCACCCGGCCGGCGAAACCTCGCGCGAAACGCTGCTATCATGGCTGGCACTCCAGGCGGAATGGGGCGCGGAAGACGCCTTGCTGGATGCGCCGCAAGATCGTGGCGCGATGCCGCCACCTGCCAGCGCCGGCAAGGGAAAACAACAGGCCGTTTCCGCCCCGGTCGCCTCGCCCGTCATGGCACCGTCCACGGCCGAAGCGGCATCGCTCGCCGAATTGCGCGCCGCCCTCGAAAAATTCGACCAGTGCACGCTGAAACGCACCGCGACCCAGTTGGTTTTCGCGGATGGTGCGGAGGATGCACGGATCATGCTGGTGGGCGAAGCCCCTGGCGCCGAGGAAGATCGCGTCGGCCGGCCTTTCGTCGGTCCAGCGGGCCAGTTGCTCGACCGGATGCTGGCCAGCATCGGGCTGGACCGGACGAGCGTGCGGATCGTCAACGTGGTGCCCTGGCGGCCACCCGGCAACCGCACCCCGTCGGACGCCGAAATTTCCCAGTGCCTGCCGTTCCTCCATCGGCACATCGCGCTGATCCGGCCGCATTGCCTGCTTCTCCTCGGCGCGGTCGCGGTGCGGGCGCTGATCGGCGGCAAGGACGGCATCACGCGGATTCGCGGCAAGTGGCGGAACCTGGAGATCCCCGGTCTCGACGCACCCGTCCGCACGCTGCCGACCTATCATCCGGCGTTTCTGCTGCGCCAGCCGGCGGCGAAACGGCAAGCCTGGGCCGATCTGCTCGCATTGCGGCAAGACTGTGTCAGCGCCGGCATTCCATGCGATGCTGCTATGCAAAATAACGATAAATTCACGAAAAGTTGATGTCATATACGCAACGTAAGCCACTCTAATCCGGTATTTTGTATCAAAATATGAGATTCGTCTTTATTTAAGGGGTTGCTCCGGTCCCTCGAAGCCGTGTAGCCGGTTCAACCATGCGAGGGGCCGTCAAAAAGCTCTCCCGCCTAAGTGTCGCCCAGGCGGTCATCGTCTCCGCGGCACTGCTCGCCGCCACCGCGCTTCCAAGCGCGGCGCAGGCCGGGCAAAGGGGGCCTTCACCGAATCGGCAGACCGGGTCGTCACGACCTGAAAACGTTGCCTATGCCATACCGCGCTCGACACCGCTCAACGGTGCCGAAACGGCCCTCGCACAACCGCTTACCCCCAGCGATGCGGCGGTCTATGCGCGGATTTTCACCGATCAGCGCGCCGGGCGCATCGCTGCCGCGCAGCGGCTGATCGCACGGGTCCATAATCATCTGCTGATGGGTCAGGTGCTCGCCCAGCTCTATCTCGGGCCGTATCACCATTCGACGGCGGCGGAACTCAGCGCGTGGCTCGACAAATATAACGGCCAGCCGCACACGCAGCGGATCAGAAACCTGCTGATGCAGCGCCTGCCGCGCGGCGCCGCGGTGCCGCCGCCCGCCGAAATTTCCTATCTGCCCGAACCGACGATAACCTCGTCCGGCGCGGCACCGCCCCGGCATATGGGCATCGCGGTTCCGCGCTATATGGCCGAGCGGGTCGGCAATCTGGCGCGTAACGGCCATTCCAGGCTTGCACTCAATCTGATCGGCCGCGACAATCATATTTCCGCATGGGCCGGCGCCGCGCTGCGCGGCGAGGTCGCGCGCCATCTGTTCATCCGCGGCGCATACGATCAGGCGTTCGGCGTGGCCAGCAAGGCGGCTCAGGAAGGCGGCGATTCCGTCTGGCGCCCCGATTTCATCGCCGGTCTCGCGGCGTGGCAAATGCACCATGTCGCCAAGGCGCTGCCCTATTTCACCGAAGCGGCCAATGCCCGCGACGCATCCGAAGGGCAGCGCGCCGCGGGCGCGTTCTGGGCCGCGCGCGCGGCACTTCGCCTGCGCCAGCCCGATGGCTATCTGCATTGGCTCGACCGCGCGGCCGCCGCGAAAGGAAGTTTCTACGGGATGCTGGCCGGGCGGCTGCTCGGCCACGGGCTGGCTGGTTCGGGACTGGCGGCGAGCCTGTCCGAGGCGGATATCGAGGCTGTCGCGGCACAGCAGAACGGCGCTCTCGCCTTCGGCCTGATTCAGGCAGGTCGGCCGGAAGACGCCGCAAACGCGCTGCGCTCGCTCTGGCCCGCAATTCAGAGCCATCCGGGGCTGGGCCGGGCGGTCATGGGCGTTGCGGCGCGTGCCGGACTGGTCGATGTCGCGATCGCCTTCGATCGGACACTGCCTGGCAGCGCGATCGCCGGGATGAATCTGCCGCTGCCGGGTCTGCATCCGCTTGGCGGATTCAGCGTCGATCCGTCGCTGGTCTATGCGCTGGCACGCACCGAGTCCGGGTTCAATCCGAACGCGGTCTCACCCGTGGGGGCACGCGGCCTCATGCAGCTCATGCCCGGAACCGCATCGGCGATGGCAAGGCGCGGCGGAATTTCCGGCAGTCCGACCAACCCTTCGGTCAATCTGGCGCTCGGACAGAGCTACCTGATGTATCTCGGGCATCAGCCGGGGGTAGAACGCAACCTGCTGGATATACTGGCGAGCTACAATGCCGGGCCGGTGGCCGCCTCAGCCTGGGCGCATTCGATCCATGACGGCGGCGACCCGCTGATCTTTCTCGAATCGATCCCGGACGTGCAGACTCGCCGGTTCGTGACTCAGGTTCTCACCGATAGCTGGATCTATGCCGAGGAAATCGGCACCACGCCGGAAAGCCTCGATGCCATGGCCGAAGGGCGATTCCCGCGGCTTTCGCCATACGGGACGACCGCCCTCGCCGATCGCTGAATCCGGTCTCGCTCACTTTTCTTGATCGAACGTTCATCATTTCAGGCTAGCCTCTATCCATGGATCAGGCTTTTCCCGAGAGCGATCGATCGCCGCTGCCGCCCGCTTTGCTGCACTCGGGACTTCTGGCGTATCGGCGCGGTGATTTCGCGGGAGCCGCTCGGGATTTCACTATGATTCTCGACTCGATGCCGGAGCATCATGGCGCGCGCGTCAATCTCGCCAACGCTTTGTGGTCGCTGGGGAAACTCGACGCCGCCGAACGCGAGGCCGATCGGGCCCGGACCGATCGGCTCGATTCCGCAGAGGCCTGGATGGTCACCGGGGCGATCCGGCTCGATCGCGGCGATGCCGAGGGTGCCATCGCGGTCTACGGCCACGTCGTGGCCTTGCGGCCCGATCTCGCCAGCGCTCATGCCGGACTTGGCGCGGCGTTTCTGTCGATCACCGACTATGCCAAAGCCGAGCGATCGGCCCGCGATGCGCTGGCGCTTGATCCGGCAAGCACCCATGCGCGCTTCACCCTGGGCTCGGCGCGTGCCGAGCAGGGCGATCCCGCAGGCGCCGTCGCCGCGTTCGACATCGTGCTTGCCGCCGAACCGGGCCATGCCCGCGCGCGGCTCAATCGCGGCAACGCGCTGGTCGATCTCGACCGGATCGACCAAGCCGAGGCAGATCTGCGCACCGCCAGTCTCGATCCGACGCTCAAGGAAGCCTGGGCCAGTCTGGGATTCGTTCTGACCATCCAGGGTGAGCTTCCGGCAGCGATCGCGTCGTGCGACCGCGCCATTGCACTCGATGCCGACTTTGCACTGGCCCATTGGAACCGGGGGGTGGCAATGCTTCTCGGCGGCGATTTCACGGCCGGCTTCGCCGCTTATGAATGGCGCAAGCGCCATTCGGTCTATCGGCACCATTTCACACAGCTTCCCGCACCGGACTGGCGAGGCCAGCCCCTCGACGGCAAGCATCTTCTGGTCCGCGCCGAGCAGGGATTCGGCGATACCATCATGCTCGCGCGGTTCCTGCCTGATCTGGCCGTGCGGGCGGCACGCGTCACCCTCGCCTGCCCGCCAACGCTGTTTCCCCTGTTTGCCGGCATGGGGATCGGCCTCCACCCGCTCGACGCAACGCCGGATGCCGAATGCGATCTCGCGATCGACCAGATGAGCCTGCCGCATGTGCTCGATCTGACCGAGGCGACAATTCCGCGCGCGACCGGATATCTCACGGCTGACCCAGTCCGTGCCGCACGCTGGCGCGCGGCGCTCCCGGCCACGCCCGGACGACGCAGGATCGGACTCGTCTGGGCCGGCAATCCGGCCCACGGCAACGATCGTCGGCGATCGCTGCCGCCGCGCGCGCTCGCGCCGCTGATCGAGATTCCGGGGTTCGATTTCGTCGGCCTGCAACTCGGCGCGCGGCAGGGCGAATATCCAATCCCGAACCTTTCGGCCTCGATCGGCGATTACGGCGACACCGCCGCCATCCTCGCTCATCTCGACGCGGTGGTGACGGTGGATACCTCGGTCGCCCATCTCGCCGGCGCGATGGGGGTTCCCTGTCACATCCTGCTCTCCGCCGCGTGCGACTGGCGCTGGCGGCTCGGGCGCGATACCACCGCCTGGTATGATAGCATCGTTCTTCATCGCCAGCGCCATCTCGGCGACTGGGCCGGCCCGATTGCCTCGGTGATCGAGGCACTGCGATGACCGTATCATCGCTCAGCATCGGCCTCGGGGCGTCCGCCGCACTGCGAAACAACGCGGCCTCGCCGCTGTTCGGCTTTCTGCGCGATTTCGCGCCGTTTCTCGGCTCCGATGGCGTGACGCTCCATATCGTGGGAGCGACGCATGACGCGGTCGCCGCAAGCGGGATTCTCCGCGCCGAGTCCCTGGTTCGCCTGCCGCCAGCGCGCGAGGGTGGGGTGATCCGGCTCACCGCGATGACCGTGCCGGACGCGACGGGGCGATCGGCGCTCGACTGGGTGATCTATCTGCTCGATCCGATCGACCCGATCACGGTATTTCCCGAAATGCACGCGCTAAAACGGCAATGCGTGGTGCATGGCAAGCCGTTCCTGACCAACCGCGCCGCCGCCTCGGAATGGTGCGCGCTCGCATGGAGCCACCGCACCGATTCGCGCGACCCGGTGCTCGCCCCGCAAATCGCCCGTTGGGTGCGTCCCGAGCGCGTGGGCGAAGAGACGATCGGGCTGATCGCGCATGACAGCCAGAAACGGACGATGCTCGAATTCGTCCGCGCCCATCGGGCCGTGCTGTCCCGTTTCGGGCGTAGGCTGGCTACCGGAACCACCGGAGGCCTGCTCAACGGCGAGATCCCGGCCCGGATGGCCGGCGAGGCGGAATCGCTGCGCGACCTTCTGCCGCCAACGCCCGAGAATTGGGTCATCCGCTACCAGTCCGGCCCGCGTGGCGGCGATGCGCAGATCGCCGTCGAGGTTCTGGACGGACACTGCCGCCGGCTGGTGTTTTTCGAAGACCCGCATGTCGCGCGCGAGCACGAGGCCGATATCCAGTTGCTCGAACGCGCGACCCGCTTCGCGCCGGACGGCTGCCTCTGCGTCAACGACCGGGCCAGCGCCGAGACCTGGATCAAAAACCTCGCGCGCCTGTTGTGATGAATTTTTCCAGCGGAACGTAGTGCTTCACTCGTTCCGCTGCCACCTCCGTGACCATTCCAGCAATCCTTCGGATTGCCGGAACCTTTGGTCACTCCGCCGCGAATGCGGCGCGCGCCTTATGGCGCGAAGCCAAGCGCGCAGATGCGCGCGCCCGGCGTTTGATGGCACACTGGCTGCGCAAGCAGCCAGTATCGTCGATATTACGCCAGCGCCTGGGCGCGAACCAGGCGGGCGAAGGCACCTTCCTCGGCCAGCAAATCCTCATGCGTGCCGGATTCGAGCACGACGCCGTCGGCCATCACCACGATCAGGTCGGCGTCGCGCACGGTGGCGAGCCGGTGGGCGACCACGATGGTGGTCCGGCCGCGCCGAAGCCGCGCCAAGGCCTCCTGCACGGCGGCTTCGCTTTCGGCATCGAGCGCGCTGGTGGCTTCGTCCAGCAGCAGGATACGCGGATCGCGCAGCAAAGCGCGCGCGAGAGCGACGCGCTGGCGCTGCCCGCCGGACAGGCGCTGGCCGTTCACCCCCACCCGCGTTTCGAATCTCTCCGGCAGATCGGCGATGAACTGCGCGGCCGCCGCTTCGGCCGCCGCTTCGACCTCGCGCATCGGCGCATCGGGCCGGCCCATCGCGATATTCGCGGCGATGGTGTCATCGAACAGCAGCGAATCCTGGCCGACATAGGCGATCGCGCCGCGCAGGCTGGCGAGCGAAACGCCGGCGATATCCGCGCCGTCGATCAGGATGGCGCCGCGCTCGGGATCGTAGAGACGCGGGATCAGCGCGAGCGCGGTCGATTTACCCCCCCCGGAAGCGCCGACCAGGGCAAGAGTGCGCCCCGGCTCGGCAATGAAGGACAGGTCGCGCAAGCCCGGCCTTCCGTCGGGGTAGGAAAAACCGACATGGCGGAATTCCACCCGCCCCGGCCCCGGCGGCAGCGGCGCCGCGTCCAGCGGTTCGCCCACCGCGCGCGGCTCGTCGATCACGCCATAGACCCGGTCGAGTCCGGCCAGACCCTCCTGCACCGCCGCGTTCATCGTGCCGAGGGCGCGCAGCGGCCGCGAGGCGATCAGCAGGGCGGCGACGAAGCCGGTGAAATTGCCGATCCCCGAAGCGCCCGCCGCGTGGCGCCAGCCGGCGAAGCCGATCACCAGCGCGATCGCGAGCCCGCCCAGCACTTCCAGCATCGGGTCGAGCGCGGCACGGCCCCGGATCATGCGCATCAGGGCGCGATAGAGCTGCTCGAAGGCGCGGTCGGCGCGCCGGCGTTCCTGCGCCTCCAGCCCGTAGGCGCGTACCGTGCGCGCCTGGGCGAAGCTTTCGTTCAGCATCGACGCCGCCTCGCCCATGCGTTCCTGCATCCCGCCCGAGGCGCGCCGGATGCGCCGGCCGATCTTCTGGATCGGCAATCCCGCCAGCGGATAGAGCACGGCGGCGATCAGGCTGAGCGACCAGTCGATCCACAGCATGGTCGCGACCAGGCCGATCAGGGTGAACGCGTCGGCCACGCCGTTCACCGCCCGGCTCATCGCCTCGCGGATCACCGTTGCGTCGGTGGTGAAGCGCGCCGCCAGCGCGGCGGGCGATTCGCGCTCCAGCCGCGCCAGTTCGGCATCGGTGAGATGGGCGAACATCGTGCCTTGCAGGCGCCTGATCGTGCCCAGCACCACCTGCTGGGTCAGCACCGTCTGGAAATATTGCGCGAGCGCCTTCACCATCGTGACGGCGAGCACGATCGCCGGCACCTGATACAGAATGCGCGGATCGCGCTTGGCGAACATGGTGAAGGCGCGGTCGATCAGCGCCGGATACAGCGCCGTGGTTCCCGACATCAGCAGAGTGAACAGGACGATCAGCGCCACCCGGCCGCGATAATGGCGGATGTGATCCCGCCACAGCCGCCGCGCCAGCGCCCAACCGCCCATCTCTCCGATCACCGCCAACCCGTCATGCCTCTATGTCATCGGTTCCGAGCCGATCCCGGACAGGCGGTTTAGTGACGTGGCGGGACCGGGGCGTCAATCGGCTCGGCGTGATGGCCGCTGACATCCTCGCCGGCTTCGGCGGCGAGGCGCGCGCAGATCGGCACCGAGACCAGGCCGATCGCGCTGACGATCACGAAGGCCCAGGCATAGTCGTCGATGGTGGGGTTGGCATGGCCGGAAAAGGCGGTCGCGAGTTCGAGCGAGCCGGCAGCGATCGAAATTCCCAGGGTGATCGTGATCTGCTGGAACGTGGCGTAGAAGCTGGTCGCGGCACTCATCCGGCTGCGCGGCACGTCGGCATAGGCGATGGTGTTGAACGCGGTGAATTGCAGCGAGCGGAACACGCCGCCGATCAGCAGCACGGCATCGAGCGCCAGAACCGGCCAGCCCGGCCGGAACGCGGCGCAGAGCGCGGTGAACACCACCGAAAGCAGGCCGAACGCCACCATCGAGGCGCGGAAGCCGAAGCGCCGCAGGATCGGCTGGGCCAGCGGCTTCATCGCCAGCGCGCCGATCGCGGCGGCGAAGGTGACGGTGCCGCTTTTAGCGGCGCTCTCGCCGAAGCCGAGTTGCAGCATCAGCGGCAGCAGGAACGGCATCGCCCCGGCCAGCACGCGGAAAAAGCTGCCGGCGATGGTCGAATTCGCGAAAGTCGCGATTTTCATCAGGGTCAGGTCGAGCACCGGATGCTCATGGCGGCGCGCATGGCGCCAATAGGCAAACGCGGAAAATCCACCGATCGCGAAACAGGCGAGGCTCCAGGGCACCGGGATGATGCCGCGCCCGATCGTCTCGATGCCGGCCATCAGCAGCGCCATGGCCAGTCCGCTCCAGACCAGCCCGACGATATCGAGCCGCCCCGCGTGCTCGGTGTCGCGCACCTCGCGGATGAACAGGCTGACGGCGACGATACCGATGATGCCGATCGGCACGTTGATGTCGAAGGTCCAGCGCCAGGAGACATAGGTAACGATGAAACCACCCAGCGGCGGCCCGATGATCGGGCCGATCAGCGCCGGCATGGTCAGCCAGGACGTGGCGGCGAGCATGTCGCGCCGGCGCACCGATTTGAGCAGGAGCAGCCGGCCGACCGGCACCATCATCGCCCCGCCCACACCCTGCAGGATGCGCGCCGCGATCAGCGCACCGAGGCTGGTGGACAGTCCGCACAGGATCGAGCCGATGGTGAACACCAGGATTGCGGCGCGGAACACGGTGCGGCTGCCGAAACGGTCGGCGAACCAGCCCGAGGCCGGGATGAACACCGCGAGCGACAGCAGATACGACGTGAGCGCCAGACTCATATGAATCGGATCGGCGTGGAAGCTTTTCGCCATCGCCGGCAGGGCGGTCGCGACGATGGTGCTGTCGAGATTCTGCATGAACAGCGCGGTCGCCACGATCACCGCGGTCAGGCGCATCTGCCCGGTGGTCAGGGCGGCGCGATCGTCATCCTCATCGTCGGTCATCGGCGCTCAATGCGCTGCCGGGGCCGATCTCGGCCAGACGAGCTTCGGGACGTTCGCGGTTTTCCTGCCGTTCGCGGTCAGCACACCGTCCGCGAGTGCGAGATCGGCCTTGAGGCGCTGGCTACCCTTGGGTCCTTTGGTCATGTAGGGCGCGGTTTCGGTGGTCAGGGTGCTGATCGCGCCGACGGCGGCGGGGTAGGCGCTGGCGATGTCGCCGAGAAATTCGCCCAGGCCGTCGGCGGTCAGGGTTGATCGGCTCACCGGCTGAACCGCCTTGTCGAAGCCGAAATTGCCGTGCGCGTGGGCGTCGAGCGGGCCGAGCACCAGGGCGATTGCGTAGCGTCCATGGCCGCCTGCCTTCGCCCAGTCATGGATTTCCGGCCCGAATTTCCGCCACATGGCTTGCAAGGGTTGCATCGGGTTGACCCCGCTGCCGTCCGGCGACGGGGCCAACGGAAGCTGGCCGAAATGGGACAATGCCGGCATTGACGGCCCCGACAGGTCGAGATCGAAAATCAACGATTTGATTTTGCCGGCGAACGGCAGATGGCCGAGGGTCACGAAAATCGGCGACAGGGCAAAGCCGGTGATTTTCTCATGAATCGTGATCGCGGTCGCGTTTTTGCCCGCTGCCGGATTGCGGGTGCCGCGAGCGGTGAGCGACTTGATGCTGACCAGGGTGAAATTGGTGTCCGCGCTGTCGACCCGCATGTCGGTGAAGGAGGCTTCGACGGCACGCAGCGGGTCGGGCGCATGGTCGAGCAGGGCATTCGGGTCGAAGCGGTAGCGATCATGCAGGGTGGCGAACTGGATGGTGAAGGCCGGCCCGGACGGCATAGCCATGTGCCAGGACAAGGGCAGTCCGAGATCGAGAGTGAAAGGCGAGGCCGGGTGCACGTCGAGGTTGAGGTTGGGCAGGGTGATCGACGGCTCCGGCATCCCCCGATCAGGCGGGCTGAAGGTGAGATCGGCCACCGAGAACCGCGCCACCAGCGGCGAGGCGCCGCGCGCGGTCGCGCCATGGCTGACGGTCCAGCCCGCCTTGCGGAACGCGGCTTCCTGCTGGCGGAACGCGACCCCGAGGCGTCCCTCGGCATACCACCATGCCGCGACATAGGCGATCGCCAGCACCACGATCAGCAGAAGCAGAAACCGGGTGAAACCGCGCATGAAGCATCCTTTCGAGGAGCGAGCCGATGCCAGCTTAGACCAACGGATCGAATGATGGCCAATCGGGCAAACCGTCCAATCGGATGGTCAGGCCGGATTGTGCGGCAACGCCTCCAGCGCGATCGTCACCGACAGGTGGCGATAATCCTTGTTGTGTATGACATCCACCGGACGGAAAATTTTTGCCGCCTTCAACGTCGTGGTTGATCCAGATTTCAAGGTCAAAACGATCCGCGTCGCGTCGCTGACTTCGTAGACCGTCGTTTTCTTTCCGATTTTTACGGTCAATCTGACCGGCCGCAGCGACGCGGGCCGCTCGGATCCTTTGATGATAAGGCGTAGAGAACGGCCGCTGGTTGCGATCCTGGCATATCGCCCGATCCAACTGAACCGACTGTGAGCGGATGGCCAATAATCCCCTTGAACATAGAAATAGCGAAGCTTCCTGCGCGGCGGAACTTCGACGATCCCGGTGCCGTCGTGGCGGATTATGGGCCATCCGAGTGCCATGATAGCCTGCGCAAGCGGCTTCGGCGTTTGGGGTGCAAGGAGAATGTAGTCGACCCGGTGAGTCCCACAAAACGCCAAGATGTCGTTTTCGAAGTTTCCGTGCGGCGCGCCGTCCATGAAGTCATGGACAACGGGCCAGCGCCAAGCCTGACGAGGAGTAAACCCTACATAACCGCCCGTTTGGGTAAAACCCATACGGGTATCGAGCTGCCAAGCCATTCCCGGACCATGATTCGCGAACGGCAGCACGATGATATTCGCTGGCTTCCTGAGCGCAGATGCTGCGATATTGCTCGGTAACGCCGGCGCCAGCGGAAAATTCGTCCATCCGAATGCTTTGGGGTTGGGAACCAGAAAAACGCAGGCAAGAAAGGCAAGAACGAGCCGAACGAGGCGAGAGGCAGCCTTTGCTTCGGTAATCCAACACGCGACGGCGATGCCCGCAGCAAGAAAAACATACTGGGTGAATCGGATCGGCAAGGCCGATTTTATGAGCGGGAGCCAAGAAGTAACAGCCCACGGAAGTGGGATGCCGGTGTTCAGACCGTCGAGATGCAGCTTCGGGCCAAGACTTGCAACAGTAAGCAATAAAATCGAAATAAATAAAGCCTTTTTGTATCGGGTTAATTCGCCGCGCCATAAATATGCAATCAAAATAGCGATCAGCGGCAATCCAAGATAAGCGCCTTGCTCCGACAAGTTGGCAGTCATGTGCCGGACAATCGGTGCCGCAGCGCGATGTCCCAGCCAGGTCATATAGGTTGGCAGCACGAAATTGAGCGGGTCAGCCGAGTAATAAGTAACCGAGTTAATCTCCTTCGGAACCGTATCGGCGCCGACAATCAAATAATAGATGAAAGGTAAAGACAAGAATGCGGCGATACACGCCGCACCCAGAAATTCAAGCGCAAGCTGCCATAAAGCCGTGCGCTCCCGATCGGGAGTAAAATACCAGAAAATCGCCCAGACGATCGCCCCAAGAGTACAGAAAGTCGCGACAATCTCCGTTGAAATGCCGATTTCCAGAAACAGCGCCAGGGCCGTAAGAAGCACGAAAGTGCGCCGCGACACCTCTTCTCGAAAGCGCAGCAGGGTAAGCAAAACGATCAGGGGAACCAGAAACGTGACGTCGAGATTAAGATGACCAAGTAACTGGCCCAATTCATACGAAGAAAAACCGTAGATAAATCCTGCTACAAGCGCCGCACCGGTATTTTTGACAATGGAGCGTGCCAGAAGAAAGGTCGTCCAGGCTGCTAATCCGGGAGCCGACACCGATATAACATTGAATGCCAGCGTTGCATTCCCCAAAATCGTGAAGGGCGCGGCGATTGCGGCAAGGGTCGGAACCGACGTCGCCCATGCGAGATCGAAACCATGGGGAAACCAGACATAGCGGGTCCAGAACGGGTTGAGGCCGTGAGCGATCGCGAAAGGCCACCAATGCAGGAACCACATGAAAGAGATTGGATCGTTACCGCCACCGATATAATGCGTGGTCCATGGCAGGCGCGATCCAAAAAACATAATTGAAATAAGTAGATAGAAAAAAAGAGCCAAAACCGTCTCAACTACGCCCCGTACGCCGCGATACTGGCCAATGGCCGCTTGTTCGGTTGCCGTAACCGGATCGCTCATCGGTCCTTCCGAATCCTTCACAATCGCCCCACTCTTGACCTCGTTGCATGATCCAGGGCTTTGTGCAGCGCACGATCCTCTCGTTCGATCTGCAGCATCCCCTCGCGGAGCCCCTCATGCCATCTTGCGTACCATTCGACCAGTTGGAAATCGGCCAGACCGCCTCGCTCGGCAAGACCATCACCGAGGCCGACATCCTGCTGTTCTCGGCGGTCTCGATGGATACCAACCCGATCCATCTCAACCAGGAACTGGCGGACCAGACCCTGTTCAAGGGCCGGGTCGCCCATGGGATGCTGTGCGGCAGCCTGATCTCGGCGGTGCTCGGCACCGTGCTGCCGGGGCTGGGGACGATCTATCTCACCCAGTCCATGCGGTTCCGCGCGCCGGTACGAATCGGCGACACGGTGACGGCGGTGGTCGAAGTCGCCGGCCTCGACCACGACCGGAAGCGCGCCACCATGCGCACGCGCTGCCTGGTGCGCGGACGAGTGGTGATCGAGGGCGAGGCGGTGGTGATTCCGCCGACCGAAGCGGTCGTCGCGGTCGCCCAGAGCGAGAAGCGCGCCGCCGAATGATCGGAGTCATCCATGACTGGACCGAGGTGCCGGCGGAGGCGCGCGGCGCGTCGGTCGCTCTCGGCAATTTCGACGGGGTGCATCGCGGCCATGTCGAGGTGTTGCGCGCCGCCCACGCGGCACGCCCGGACGCACCGCGCGCGGTGCTGAGCTTCGCGCCCCACCCGCGCGAGTTTTTCCGCCCCGACGACCCGCCGTTCCGGCTGATGCTGGAGGAGGAACGCGCCGCCGCCCTTGAGGCCGAGGGGGTCGGCATCCTGTTCGAACTGCGGTTCGACCGCGCGTTTTCGCTTCTGACCGCAACCCAGTTCATCGATGAGATTTTGCATCGCGGCATCGGCGCGGCGCATCTCGCCTGCGGCGCCGATTTCGCCTTCGGCCACCGGCGCGGCGGCGACGTTTCGCTGCTCGCCACACGCGCCGAAGCGCTCGGCATGGGGCTGACCGTCGTATCGCATCTCGACGACGCCGAAGGCCCGATTTCCTCGACCCGGATTCGCCGGCTGCTGCAGGACGGTTACCCCGAGCGCGCAGCCTCGCTGCTCGGGCGCCCGCATGTGATCCGGGGCACGGTCGCCCACGGCGATGCGCGCGGCCGGACCATCGGGTTCCCCACCGCCAATGTGGCACTCGGCCGGCACCTGGAACCCGCGCGCGGGGTCTATGCGGTCACCGCGAAGCTGGACGATGGGCGCAGCGTGCGCGGGGTCGCGAATATCGGCCGCCGGCCGACCGTCGCCGAAGGCGCGATTGCCCGGCTGGAGGCGCATCTGTTCGATTTCGATGGCGATCTCTACGGCCGGGAGATCGCGGTCGCGCTGCATCATTTCATCCGCGACGAACGCAAATTCGCGAGCTTCGACGAGTTGCGCGGCCAGATTGTGCGCGATGCCGACACGGCCCGCGCATTGCTGGAGCGGTAACAGACACGCTCAGGCGGGTTCGATCAGGCCGGGCGCGACACGCCAGACCATCGCGTCATCGCCGAGCGTGGCGAGCGATTCATGTTCTGTCGCGGTGCAGAATATCTGGGCTGGGCTTCGTGTCAGCGCAGCGCCGAGCGCGGCACGATGTGCGGCATCGAGATGCACGAACGGTTCGTCGAGCAGGAGCACGGGGGCGGCACCGCGCAGCTGCGTCACCGCCGCCAGATGGGCGAGCACGATGGCAACCAGCATGGCGCGCTGCTGGCCGGTCGACGCCAGTGACGCGGGCAATCCGCTCGTCCGGTCGGCGAGCAGGAAATCGGCGCGCTGCGGTGAAGACGGCACCTGTGCGGCGTTTCGGGCGACTGCATAGGTTTCGCGCAGCCAGTCTTCGACCGCGAGGGCAGGTGCTTCCCGCAGCCGCGCGCCGATCGGGCAGTCGAGCGCCAGTATCGCCGGCGGAAACGGCGCCGCGACGCCGGCAGCAAGAGCGTCGTTCAGCCGGGCGATCAGATCGAGCCGGGAAGCGGTCAGCGCCGCCGCGTGACGCGCCATCGACTCCTCGATCGTCGCCAGCCACACCGGATCGGAGCCACCCTGCTCGATCAGCCGGTTGCGGTTGGCCGAAGCGGCCTCGAACGCGGCGACTTCGCGCGCATGGCCGGGTGCAAGGGCAATGGTCAGCCGGTCGAGAAAACGCCGCCGTGCCGGAGCGCCTTCGGTGAACAGCCGGTCCATCTGCGGCGTGAGCCAGACGCAGGCGAAGTGCTCCGCCGCCGCCGAAGCCGGAATCGGTTCGCCGTCGAGCAGGATGCGCCGCCGCTCGGGCTGGGACGGTTCGATTCCGGTGCCGAAATCGAATTCCTGCCCGTCCTCCCCGCGCACGATCCGCGCGGCCACCGCCCAGCCACCGGAAGCCTCCGGGGCACGGCGCGCCAGTTCGGCGAACCGGGCGCCGCGCAAGCCACGCCCCGGCGCCAGCAGCGAAATCGCCTCCAGCAGATTGGTCTTGCCCGAGCCGTTCGGCCCCTCAAGGGCGACGATTCGCCCGGCGGGTTGCCAATCGAGCGCGGTGTAGGAGCGGAAATCGGCGAGGCGCAGGCGTTCGATACGCGCGCCCGCCGGCTGGCCGTTAGCGTTCAAACACGCATCGGCATCAGGACGAATATGGCGCTCTGATCGCCGGCCGCGCGCACCAGGGTGGGCGCCGCGCCGTCGGCGAAGCAGAATTCGACATGGCCCTTGATCTGCTCGGTCACGTCGTTGAGGTAGCGCGCCTGAAAGCCGATCTCGATCGGGCTCGATTCGTACTGCACCTGTTCGCCGTCGAGCTCTTCCGAGGCGGTTCCCTGATCCGGGCTGGTCGCCGACAGGACGAGCAGATCGCGTG
Organism: Acidiphilium sp. AL; assembly: GCF_025499445.1. Taxonomy (NCBI): domain Bacteria; kingdom Pseudomonadati; phylum Pseudomonadota; class Alphaproteobacteria; order Acetobacterales; family Acidocellaceae; genus Acidiphilium; species Acidiphilium sp. AL. Next base: position 142,136 of record NZ_JAIMBZ010000001.1, on the reverse strand, counting down.
CGACCGACAATTTCACCGGCTTGTGGCGCTCGGCGGTGATCGCCGAGACGCGGGCAACGGCGTTGGAAAAATCATTTGTATCAACACGTAAAATCTTGTCGTTACCGACCGGGATGACCCGGCTGTAATCGGGGTAGGTACCGTCGATCAGCTTGCTGGTCAGGCGCATCGTATCGAGGCTGAACTGGATGCGGGTTTCCGACAGGGCGATGGCGACATCGCCGGAAACCTCGTCGAGCAGTTTGCGCAGCTCGTTCACCGTCTTGCGCGGAATGATCACGCCCGGCATCCCGGAAGCGCCCTCGGGCAGCGGTTCCTCGACGCGGGCAAGCCGGTGGCCGTCGGTCGCGACCGCGCGCAGCACGGCGGCGCCGTCCGATTCGGCCGCATGCAGATAGATGCCGTTGAGGTAGTATCGGGTCTCCTCGGTGGAGATTGCAAAGCGGGTGCGGTCGATCAGCCCGCGCAGCGCCTGGGCCGGAATTGCGAAACGATGGCTCAGCTTGCCGGCATCGAGCTTGGGGAATTCGTCGGTCGGCAGAACCACCAGCTTGGTCGCGTAGCGACCGGCTCGCAGATGCAGGGGCGCGTCGCCGCCCGGATGATCCAGCTCGATCTCGGCATGGTCGGGCTGGCGGCGCACGATTTCATAGAGCGTCGCCGCCGGCGCGGTGACCGCCCCGTCCGCTGCGCTGGCGGCGGCAACCTCCTCGATCAGGGCGATCTCCAGATCGGTCGCGGCGACGGTCAGCCGCCCGTCCTTCACCGAGAGCAACACGTTGGCGAGGATGGGAATTGTGTTCCGCCGCTCCACCACATTCTGAACATGGGCCAGCGCCTTGAGGAGCGTGGCGCGATCCGCCTTGAGCTTCATGCGATCCTTCCAGTCATCTCGCCTGACAATTATGCGACTCGCCAGGGTTTCGGTCCATAGCCCAGATCGGCACGGAATAGAACCGGCCCATCCGCGCGTAACGCCGATCGAGTGCGTCGCCGAAACATAATTATTGCGCGGGTGACAGGGCGGTCATGCCGGGCTATGGGCCGGGCGGGGGTCGAACGACATCCGGCTCCGCACGACCCTGACAACGACCATGAGCGGATCGGCCATGACCAGCATCGCACCGCCCGCCCTTGTCCATGGACGGCGCCTGCCCAACGCATGGGATCTGGCGGCGATCCTGCTCGTGCTCGGCCTGCTGATCGGGGTGGTGAACGTGGCGCGGGGCACACTCGCCCCGCTCGCGGTTGCCCAGGCGGGGCATATCCATCTCGATCCCGCCTATCTGCCGGGCTACGCCATACGCACCACGCTGCGGATGTTCGCGGCCCTGATCGCTTCGCTGATCTTCACCTTCACCGTCGCGACCCTTGCGGCGAAAAGCCGCCGGGCGGCGATCATCATCATCCCGATCCTCGACATCCTGCAATCGGTACCGATTCTCGGATTTCTGTCGTTCACCGTGCTGTTCTTCCTTCACCTGTTCCCCGGCCGGGAACTCGGCGCGGAACTTGCGGCGGTATTCGCCGTCTTTACCAGCCAGGCATGGAACATGACGTTCAGCTTCTATCAGTCGCTGACCACCGAGCCGGCCGATCTCGACGAAGCCTGCCGCAGCTTCGGCCTGTCGCCCTGGCAGCGCTTCTGGCGGCTCGACGTGCCGTTTGCCACCCCTGGCCTTGTCTGGAACACCATGCTGTCGATGTCGGGCGGCTGGTTCTTCGTCGTCGCCTCCGAAGCGATCACGGTGGGCAACACCACCTTCACCCTGCCGGGGATCGGGTCCTATGTGGCCGTGGCGCTGGGCCGGCGCGACCTTCCAGCGATCGTCTACGCCGTGCTCGCCATGCTTGTGGTGATCCTGATGTACGACCAGTTGCTGTTCCGCCCGCTGGTCGCGTGGTCGGCCAAGTTCCGCTTCGAGACGGTGCAGACAGCGGCGGATTCCGAGCCCTGGGTGCTGAAACTGTTGCGCCGGACCTTCATCCTGCGCGAGGCGGGCGGCTGGCTCGGCGATCAGGTGGCGCGGATCGGCCGGTTGCGTCTGGGCCGCGCTCAGCGGACTTTTCAGTCGCTCAGGACCGACCGGCAATCATCGCGCCTTGGCGATGGCGTGTTCTACGTGCTGGTGGCACTCGGCGCCATCTATGCGTTCTGGCAGGTGGCAAAGTTCTGCGCGGCGCATCTGCAGTGGTCCGATCTGGTCACCTGCCTGACACTCGCCGTCTTTACCCTGGCACGGGTGATCGTGGCCCTCGTGGTATCCAGCGCGATCTGGCTGCCGCTCGGCGTGTGGGTCGGGCTGCGGCCGAAGGCGACCAGGATCGTCCAGCCGGTGGCGCAGTTCCTCGCCGCATTTCCGGCCAATCTGCTGTTTCCCATCGCGGTCGCGCTGATCGTCGCCTACCGGCTGGCGCCGAATATCTGGCTGACGCCGCTGATGATTCTCGGCACCCAGTGGTATGTGCTGTTCAACGTGGTGGCCGGCGCGTCGGCGCTGCCAGGCGATTTGAAGGAGGTCGCGGCGAATTTCGGCCTGCGCGGTTTTCTCCGCTGGCGGCGCCTGATCATTCCCGGCATCCTGCCTTATCTGATCACCGGTCTGCTGACCGCGAGCGGCAATGCCTGGAACACCTCGATCGTCGCGGAAGTGGCGTCCTGGGGGCACACCACGCTGGTCGCCCAGGGGCTCGGCGCCTATATCGCGGAGGCGACCAACGCGGGAAACACCGCCAGGATCGTGCTGGGTGTCGCCGTGATGTCGGCCTTCGTGCTTGTTTTCAACCGGCTGGTCTGGCGCCCGCTCTATGCCTATGCCAGCCGCCGCACCACGCTTGGATAGGGAATCCCGCATGGACCAGCTCGTCGCCACGCGAACCCTGCTCGAAGTCCGCAAATGCCGGCAGGCCTATCCGAAAGAGGCCAATAACGAGCTCGTGGTGCTCGACGATGTGAACGTCTCTCTGCGGGAGGGCGAAATCGTCGGCCTGCTCGGCCGTTCCGGGTCGGGGAAATCGACTTTGCTGCGCATCATCGCCGGGCTGTTGCGCCCGACCAGCGGCGAGGTGCTGTGGCAAGGCAAGACGGTGCGCGGCCCGGTGCGCGGGGTTGCCATGGTGTTTCAGAGTTTCGCGCTGTTTCCCTGGCTCACGGTGCAGGAAAATGTCGAGCTTGGATTGGAGGCGCAAGGCATTGCGCGGGCGGAGCGCGAGGTCCGCGCCGAGGAGGCGATCGACCTGATCGGCCTCGGCGGTTATGATGGCGCCTATCCCAAGGAATTGTCGGGCGGGATGCGCCAGCGGGTCGGCCTCGCGCGAGCGCTGGTGACCCATCCCGATCTGCTGCTGATGGACGAGCCGTTTTCGGCGCTGGATGTGCTGACCGCCGAGACGCTGCGCACCGATCTGATCGATTTGTGGTCGGACCGGAAATTGCCGGTGAAATCGATGCTGCTGGTGACCCACAACATCGAGGAAGCGGTGCTGATGTGCGACCGCATCCTGGTGTTTGCATCCGATCCGGGCCGGGTCGCGCACGAGATGACCGTGCGCTTCGCCCATCCGCGCAACCGGCTCGACCCGGCGTTCCGCCAGATGGTCGACGACATCTATGCGGTAATGACGCGGCGGAAAACCCCGGCCGATCTGCGTGCCCAGGCGGCACAGCCGGCGACCGGCTTCGCCACCCCGCTTCACCCGATCGGCACCAATCTGATGTCGGGTCTGATGGAAACCCTCGCAGCCCCCCCCTATGAGGGCCGCGCCGACCTGCCGGCGCTGGCCGCCGCGCTGCAATACGAAGTCGACGAGTTGCTGCCGCTCGGCGAAACCCTGCAATTGCTGAAATTCGCCGAGCTGGAGGAAGGCGACATCCGCCTGACCGAACAGGGGCACCGCTTCGTCAACGCCGAGACCGAGGAGCGCAAACGCATCTTCGCCGCCAATTTGCGGGCTCAGGTTCCGCTGGTGGCGGCGATCCGCCAGGTGATCGACGAACGCTGGAATCACCGCGCCTCGGCGGTGCGCTTCCGCGACGAACTGGAAGACCACATGTCGCCCGAGCGCGCCGAGGAAACCCTGCGCACCGCGATTTCCTGGGGCCGCTATGCCGAGCTGTATTCCTATGACGAGGAAGCGCAGCAATTCAGCCTGGAGGATATCGAGGAGGACTGAACGGGGCGGCTACGCCACCCGAACACCCTTCCAGAACGCGATCCGGCCTTTGATTTCGGCGGCTTCGGCGGAGGGATCGGGGTAGTACCACGCGGCGTCCCTGTTGGTTGCGCCATCGACCGCGATCGAGTAATAGTGCGCGGTGCCCTTCCACGGGCAGCGGCTGGTTGTGGCGCTGTCGCGCAGCACCTCCCGCCGGACCGACTCGATCGGGAAATAATGATTGCCCTCGATCATGACGGTCGCGTCCGACTCCGCGATGATCGTTTCGTTCCATACCGCCTTGACCATGGTTCGCTCCTTAATTTTATGGTCATGGAATTCCACGTCCGTGTAATTCCATGGTCGTGCCTTTCAGATGGGCTCCCATGCGCCGGATAAAAGCCTCACCGCTTTAACGGCGCGTCGGCACAACCATGTTCGTTGCATGACCCAGAACAAAACCGACCACCCGGCGCTTCACGACATTCCCATCGGCATCGACGCGGCCGGCTTTCGCACCGAAAGCGATTCGATGGGCGAGATCGAGGTTGCCGCCGATCGCTACTGGGGCGCGCAGACCCAGCGCAGCCTGAAGCATTTCTCGATCGGCACGGAGAGGATGCCCAAGCCGCTCTACCGCGCCTACGGCATCGTCAAGAAGGCCGCCGCCTTGGCGAACGCTGCATCCGGCCATCTTCCGCGCTGGAAAGCCGATGCCATCGCGCGTGCCGCCGACGAGGCGATCGCAGGCAAGCTCGACGATCATTTCCCGCTCTTCGTCTACCAGACCGGCTCGGGTACCCAGTCCAACATGAACATCAACGAGGTTCTGGCCAACCGGGCGAACCAGCTTCTGGGTGGGACAATCGGCGGCAAATCCCCGGTGCATCCGAACGACGACGTGAATTTGGCCCAATCCTCGAACGACACCTTCCCCACCGCGATGCACATCGCGGCACTCGACGCGCTCGATGCGATGCTGCTGCCGCGCGCGACCGCGCTGACCGAGGCGATCGAGGCGAAATCCGCCGAATGGATGGAGATTCCCAAGACCGGCCGTACTCATTTGCAGGATGCGGTGCCGCTGACCGTCGGGCAGGAATGGTCCGGCTACGCGCACCAGTTGCGCGACGCATTGGCCCGCATCGAGGCGTCGAAAGCCGGGCTTTTCGAAATTGCCGCTGGCGGGACAGCAGTGGGTACGGGGTTGACCGCGCCGGCGGGATTCAGTGTGGCGATCGCCGCACAAATCGCTGCCCTCACCGGCATGCCCTTCATCACCGCGCCGAATAAATTCGCCGCCCAGGGGTCGCTCGATGCGATGGTCGCTTCGATGGCCGCGGTCCGGGGGCTTGCGGTTGCGTTGATGAAAATCGCCAACGACATGCGCTGGCTCGCCAGCGGGCCGCGCTGCGGCATCGGCGAGCTTGTGCTGCCGGAGAACGAACCGGGCTCCTCGATCATGCCGGGCAAGGTGAACCCGACCCAGTGCGAGGCGATGGTGATGGTCTGCATCCAGGTGATCGCCGACGACAATGCCGTGGCTTTTGCCGGCAGCCAGGGCAATTTCGAGCTGAATGCGATGCGGCCGATCATCATCAACAATTTTCTCCGCTCCTGCCGCAACCTCGCCGATGCATGCGCCACATTGAACCGCTTCTCGGTCACGGGCACCAGGCTGAACCGCGCGGTGATCGACGAACAATTGGGCCGGTCGCTGATGCTGGTCACCGCCCTCAGCCCCGAAATCGGCTACGACCGCGCCGCAATGATCGCCCACAAGGCCGAGACCGAAAATCTGTCACTGCGCGAGGCGGCGCTGAAATATGGCGGGTTGGACGGCGAAACCTTCGACCGGATCGTCGATCCGGCCCGCATGGTGGGCAGCGGCCTCGGCGGCGCCTGACGCTCAGCCGGCAAGCCGGGCGGCACCGTCGCGCAATCCCGTGGCGATCGCCTCGGCGACGACGCGGATGCGCGGAGTGGTTCTGGTATCCTCATGCTGGGCGAGCCAGATTTCCCGCCCCGGCGGATCGGGCGCGGCGAGCCGGACCAGATCGGCTCCGATGGCGAGGTGGTGGGCAAGACAGGCGATGCCGAGTCCGGCCTCGGCCGCCGCGCGATGGGCGAGACGGCTATCCGCGCGCAAGGCAGCCCGCGCAAGCGGCGCGAGTGCAGCCATGTGGTCGAGTTCAGGATAGCTGCCCGTCTCGTCGCGCATCAGGATCAGCCGGTGCCCATCGCCCTGGTCCGCCGCGAAATCCGGCGTGCCATGGCGCGCCAGATAGTCGGCGCTGGCGTAGAGCCCGAAAGCGACCGTGCCGATTTTTCGTGCCAGGATCGACTGGCCGCGCGGGCGGGCGAGGCGGATCGCCAGATCGGCCTCCCGCGCGGCAAGGCTGAGCGTGCGATCGTCACCGATCAACTCGATGACGATGCCGGGGAAGCGGAGCGAAAGTTCAGCGAAAACCGGCATCAGCAGCGCCTCGGCGAAGCCCTCCACCGTGGTGACCCGCACGACGCCTTCCAGCCTGATGTCGCGCCCGCTGATCGCCCGTTCAGCGGCAAATGCCGCCTGTTCCATGCGTTCCACCTCGGCACGCGCCGCTTCGCCCGCCTCGGTCAGGGTGAAGCCGCGCGGCGTGCGCACCAGCAGCCGGGCGCCGGCCTGCGCCTCCAGCGCCGCGAGCCGCCGCCCCATGGTCGATTGCCGCACGCCGAGCGTGCGCGCCGCCGCCGACAATGTGCCGGCCCGCGCGATGGCGAGGAAGGTTCTCAGATCATCCCAATCCAGCATTTTTTCTATCCATTGTTTGGCGAGCAAATTTCATGGCTTTGCTGGATCGCTCCGCGATTCCATCAAACGCCATATTGTTCTATGCGAAAACGCATGACGATGCTGCCAGAATCGGCACTATAAGAGCAATCCGCGCATGGTTAGATTGGCGGTCAAAGGAGAGTTTCATGACCAGTTCCGTCGATCCGCGTACCGCCCCCTATGCCGGCCTTCTGCTCCGGGTGAGCATGGGGCTGCTGTTTCTGGCCCATGCGTCGCTGAAATATTTCGTCTTTACCCCGGCAGGGACCGAAAAATACTTCATCAGCCTCGGCCTGCCCGGCTGGTTCGGCCTGTTCATCATGGCCGCCGAATTCGCCGCCGGCATCGCGCTGATTCTCGGCGTCTGGCCGCGGCTGATCGCCCTGCTGATCGCGCCCGATCTGATCGGCGCCATCGCGCTCGTGCACATCCATAACGGCTTCTTCTTCAACGTGAAGGGCGGCGGCTGGGAATATCCGGCGTTCTGGACCATCGCGCTGATCGCTCTCGCGCTGCTCGGCGACGGCGCCTATGCGCTGGCCCCTACCCCGTTCGGCCGGAGGGTATAGCCATGCTCCCCAGCCTGTTCGTCAGCCATGGCTCGCCGATGCTTGCGCTGAGCCGAACCCCGGCGCGCGATTTTCTCGCTGGCCTGGCCGCAACCCTGCCGCGCCCGCAGGCGATCCTGGTGATTTCCGCGCACTGGGAGACCGAAGCGCCGATGGTGAATGCGGTCGCGCGCAATGACACCATCCATGATTTCGGCGGATTTCCGAAACCCCTCTACGAGCTGACCTACACGGCACCGGGCGATCCGGCGCTGGCTGAGCGCGTCGCCGAATTGCTCAGGCAGGCCGGTTTCGATGCCGGGATCGACCGGGCGCGCGGGCTGGACCACGGCGCCTGGGTGCCGCTGCTACTTGCCTATCCCGAGGCCGATATCCCTGTGCTGCAATTATCCGTGCAAACCCATCGCGGCCCGGCGCATCATCTGGCGATCGGCCGCGCCCTGGCGCCGCTAAGACACGAAAACGTGCTGATTCTGGGGTCGGGCAGCTTCACCCACGATCTCAGGCGGTTTCGCGGCCAGGCGGTGGATGCGCCGGAATCCCCCGATGTCACCGCGTTCAGCGCCTGGATGGACCGGGTGATCGCCGCGGGCGATGTGGCGGCGCTGACCGATTATCGGGCGCGTGCCCCCCATGCGCGGGATGAACACCCCACCGAGGAGCATATTCTGCCCCTTTTCGCCGCGATCGGCGCGGCGGGCGATCCGGTTGCCGCGCGGCGCCTGCACAACTCCACCGAGCATGCGATCCTCCGCATGGATGCATACGCGTTTGGGACAGGGTAAATGCCGACGATACCACCACCGAGGCATGTTCACCAAAACGTCGCAACTCAAGATAATTAAATCGGTTGTAATTGATTTGCATCGCAATATGATACCGGTCTCATTTCTGACACAGAGGCCCAGGCGATGCATCACGAGGAACGATCCCTTCCATTGACGGTCGCCCAGCGCGGCTTGTGGATCGGCGAAAAAATCGCGCCGCGCGGATCGATCTTCAACATCGCCGAATCCATCGAAATCCCCGGCGCGATCGACCCGGACCTGTTCCTCGCGGCGTTGCGCGCCGTCGCCGCCGAAACCGACACGATCCGCGTGCGCATCGCCGAGACCGGCAATGGACCGCGCCAGATCATCGAACCCGCCTATACCAAGGATTTCCCGGTGTTTGACGTGTCCGGCGCCACCGACCCGCGTGCCGAGGCAGAAGCCTGGATGTGGCGGGAATTATCCGCGCCGGTCGATCTCGCGTGCGACAGGCTCTGGATGGGCGCGCTGTTCCGTGCCGGGCCGGACCGCTGGTTCTGGTATCACCGCGCCCATCACATCATGTTCGACGGCTTCACCGGCGGCCTGGTCGCCCGCCGCGTCGCCGAACTCTACACGGCGAGCGTCGAAAGACGCGCGGCGGCGCCCTGCCCGTTCGGCAGCCTCGGCGATCTGATCGCCCACGATCAGGCCTATCGCGGGTCGCCGCGTTTCGAGCGCGACCGGGCGTTCTGGCTTGAACACCTCGCCGACCTGCCGCCGGCGATGTCGCTCGCGATGCGCCGGGTGCCCGGCGGCGGCGGGCTGCGGCGGCGCACCGCGCATCTTTCGCCGGATGTCTCGCGCCGGCTCCACGCCATGGCGAAGCCGCTCGGCGCCAGCCTGCCGCAGGTGCTGATCGCACTGGTGGCGGCCTATTATCACCGGGCGACCGGAGCGTCCGATCTGGTCATCGGGATGCCGGTCACCGGCCGGCCCTCCGCCGTGCTGCGCTCGATCCCCGGCATGGTCGCCAATGCCGTGCCGCTGCGGCTTCGCTTCACGCCGGATATGAGCTTCGCCGCGCTGGTGAGCGAAGTGGGCCGCGCCGTACTGCGCGCTCTGCGCCACCAGCAGTTCCGCTACGAGGAATTGCGCCGCGATCTCGGCCTGTTCGGCGCGGATCAGCAGGTTTCATGGCTCGGAGTGAATATCGAGCCGTTCGACTATGTCCTGAATTTCGGCGGCCATGCCGCGATCACCCATAACCTGTCCAACGGTTCGGTCGAAGATCTGATGATCTTCATCTATGACCGTGCCGACGCGCGCGGGCTGCGGATCGATTTCGACGCCAACCCGGTGCTGTACGACGATGCCGATCTCGCCTTGCACGAGGCGCGGTTGATCCGGCTGATGACCCAGGCGATCGCCGATCCCGCATCCAGGATCGCGGGCTACGACCTGTTCGCGAACGGCGAACGCAGCCGGATACTGGTCGACTGGAACGCGACCGCGCGCCCCCTGCCCGCGCGATCGGTCGCGGCGCGCATCGGCGATCGGGCTGAAGCCACGCCGGACGCGCCTTCGATAATTACCGGCGGCGAGGTGCTGACCTATCGGGACTTGCTGGCGCGGGCCGACGCGATCGCGTCGCGGCTGCGCGCGGCGGGAATTGGACCAGGCCATCTCGTCGCGATCGCGCTGCCGCGCGATGCCGATCTGCCCTGCGCCCTGCTTGGCGTGATGCGCGCGGGGGCGGCGTACCTGCCGCTCGACCCCGATCAGCCGGCCCAGCGCCTCGCCATGATCCTGGACGATGCGAAACCCTGCCTGCTGCTGACCGACGTGGAACTCGCGGCCAAATCCGGCGTGGCGAATATCGCGACACTGCGCCTCGATGCACCCGATCCGACAATCCGACCGCGTGCCGTGAAGCTCATGCCCTCGGTGCCGGAGGCAACCGCCTATGTGATCTTCACCTCCGGCTCGACCGGACGGCCGAAGGGCGTCGTCGTCTCGCGGACGGCACTGGACAATCTCTGCGCCGGATTCGAAATGCTGCTCGGCCTCGGCCCACGGGATCGCATGCTCGCCGTCACCACGATCGGATTCGACATCGCCGCTCTCGAATTTCTGCTCCCCCTGCTGTCCGGTGCGGCGATCGTGCTCGCCGGCCGCGCGCTGGTGCGCGATCCCGCCTTGCTCGCCGCGACGATCCGCGATCAGGGCGTAACGGTCATGCAGGCGACGCCGTCGCTGTATCAGGCGATGCTCAATGCATCCCCAGATGAGGCATCCGGCTCAGGCGCACTGGCCGGGCTGACGCTTCTGGTCGGCGGCGAGACGTTGCCGCCGCATCTCGCCGTCAGCCTCCACGCCGCGGCGCGGCGGCTGATCAACGTCTATGGCCCGACCGAGACGACGATCTGGTCCACCGCGCACGAGATGCGCGAAGAGGATTGCGGCACCCCGCCGATCGGCCGGCCGATCGCCAACACGCGCGTTTATGTACTCGACGACGCGGGCGAGCCGGTGCCGCCCGGCGTTGCCGGCAATCTCCATATCGGCGGCGCCGGGATCGCGCTTGGCTATCTTGGGCAGCCCGACCTTACCGCCGAGCGCTTCATCAGCGATCCTTTCGCGCCGGAGGGTGCGAGAATGTTCCGCACCGGCGATATTGCCCGGTTCCGCGAGGACGGTATTCTGGAGTGCCTCGGCCGGAGCGACGATCAGATCAAGATCAGGGGTTTTCGGGTCGAACTCGGCGAGGTCGAGGCGGCGCTCGTTGCCATTCCGGGCGTGGCTGCAGCCGCGGCGGCGCTGCGCGAGGCGGCTGGGCGGAAACAATTGATCGGCTATGTCGTGCCGCGCGATACGGCTTGGCCGGAACCGGCGGCGTTGCGCCGTGCCTTGGCCGACCGCTTGCCGGACTATATGATCCCTGCCGCCTTCGTCGTGCTGTCCGATCTGCCGCTGAACGCCAACAACAAGCTCGACCGTGCCGCCCTGCCCGCGCCCGAGACGACTTCTCGGGCCACCGCCAGCACGGATTACGTCGCGCCGCGCACCAAGGGCGAGATCATGCTTGCCGAACTCTGGGCCGAGACTTTCGGCCTCGAATGCGTCTCCATCCACGATAATTTCTTTGCTCTCGGCGGGGATTCGCTGATGGCGGCGCGCATGGTCGCAGATCTCGCCGGGCGGTTTTCCGCCGATCTGCCGATCGGTGCCCTGTTCCAGGACGCGACCATCGCCAATCTGGCGCCCTATCTGGATGGCGCGGAGAATGCCGATCCGCTCGCCACGCTGCTGACGTTGCGTGCCGGTAATGGTTCCCCCGCACTGTTCTGCGTCCACCCCGTCGCCGGTCTGTCCTGGGGCTATGCCGGGCTCGCGCGGCACCTCGCCGCCGATCACGCCATCTATGGGCTGCAATCCATCGGTCTCGCGGATGCCATGCCATCCTCGATCGAGGCGATGGCCGCGCATTATCTCGACGAAATGCGCACGGTGCAGCCGCGCGGGCCGTATATGCTGGTTGGCTGGTCGCTCGGCGGGTTGATCGCCCATGCGATCGCCGAGCGCCTGTGCCATGACGGCGAGACCGTGCGACTGCTTGCCCTGCTCGATTCATACCCGTTCCGCCTGATCGAGAACGAACACGCGATCGAGGAAGCGGAACTGGTCGCGGCCTCGCTCGGCTTCCTCGGCTACGCACCAGACCGGCTGGCAGGAACCCCACGGATGGACGCGCTCGCCGAACTGCTTGCAAACGATTATTCGCTTGCCGACATCCCGCTCCCGCCCAGCCTGCGCACCGGCGACATCATCGGCCGGGTACGGAGCGTGACAGAGCGGAACCTGTCGCTCGCGCGGCGCTTCACGCCGGGTCACGCACCGCTCGATGTGTTGTTCCTGCGCGCCGCCCACCGGCCTGTCGGCAGTGCGGACCGCTTTCTCGACGACCGGCCTGAGGCGTGGAGCCGCCATATCGGCGGCCGGCTGATCGTTCACGACATTCCCTGCCGACATCAGGACATGCTCGACCCCGAGCCGCTCGGGCGGGTCGGCCGGATCATCGCACAGGCCATCGCCTGACCATGCGGATCGCGATTTTCTGCGTCGGCACCCGTGGCGACATCCAGCCATTCATCGCGCTCGGTCGGGGCCTCCAGAGCCATGGCCATCAGGTGACGATCGCCACCAGCCGGAACTTCGAGACCGATATCGGGCGTTTCGGCCTCGGCTTTTCGCCCCTCACCGCCGACTACGACACGCTCATGCGCCGGGCGCCCGAAATGCTCGAAAACGGCATGAACGTCATCAAGGGATCACGGATCATGGTCCGCCATCTCGCCGAGATGGCGTCGCACTGGGCGGCGGAAGGCAAGGCGGCGGCAAAAGACGCGGAACTGCTGATCGGTCAGGGGCCGGCGACGATCCTGGCCGGGTCGCTGTCCGAAGCGCTCGGGATTCCGGTCGTTCAGGCGCAGTTGCAGCCGATGACGCCATGCACCGATATCCCGCCGATGGTGCTGCCGCCGATCCGCGTGCCGATTCCGGGCCCGGTCAATCTCGGGCTGTATCATGCGCTGCGATTTTTCATGTGGTCCCTGGTGCGTCCACCGGTCAACAATCATCTGCGGAAAGATCTTGGCCTCGAACCCTATAGCCGGCTCGGACCGCTGCACGGCAAGCCGGAGGCCCATCGGAGAACCCTCTACGCCTATAGCGAGCAGATCCTGCCGCGCTCGCGCGACTGGTCGTCCGACGCCCAGGTGACCGGATTCTGGTTTCTCGACGAGGGGAAGGACTGGCAGCCGCCCGACGATCTTGCCGGTTTCCTGGCTTCGGGAAGCAAGCCTGTCTATCTCGGCTTCGGCAGCATGTTCCCGCGCGATGCGGAGCACATCACCCGCATTGTGATCGCGGCGATCCGCAAGGCCGGTTGCCGCGCCGTCCTGGCGACAGGCTGGGGCGGGCTCGCGCCCGGCACCTCGCCACGGAACGATGATATTTTCATCCTGCGGCAGGCCCCCCATGACTGGCTGTTTCCCCGCATGGCCGCTGCGGTGCATCACGGCGGCGCGGGCACCATGGCGGCGGCCGTACGCGCCGGAATCCCGTCCCTGATCCTGCCGTTCATCACCGAGCAGGCGTTCTGGTCGGTCCGGCTGGAGCAGCTGGGCGTCGCGGTGCCGCACATGAACCGCAAGACAGTGACGACCGACCGGCTGGCCGCCGCGATCGTACGACTCCAGGAGCCGGGCATTGTCGCCAAAGCGGCGGCACTCGGCGACAGAAACCGGGCCGAGAACGGCATCGGCTCCGCGATTCGCCAGATGACCGAGTGGGGTCTGCTACGACCGGCGCAGCAACAGGACAGGCACCAGCGAGGCGAGCAGCAACACCCCGGCGAGAAGCAGCGGAACGCCGGCGGTCCAGATATCGGCGCGGCCATGATGGCCGAGGCAGTTGGCGTAGATGGTGGTGAACAGCAGAGGACCAATCAGCGCGGCGAGACCTGACAGGCTTGCCAGCAGCCCCTGGAGCCGCCCCTGCTCGGCGCTGCCGATGCGGTGCCCCATGATCCCCTGCAAGGCCGGCATGGCGAGGCCCCAGAGCGAAATCACCGGCACGCCGATCCAGAAAACCCGGCTGCCATGCGCCAGGCCGAACACGGCGAAGCCGGCCGCGCCGAACAAAAGACCAAGCGCGAGGGCGCGGATTTCGCCCAGCCTTCGCACCACGGGGCGCACCATCAACCCACCCACCAGCGCGAAACCGACCCCGGCGACGGCAAGCGTTATGCCGATCAGCACCGGCGTCCAGCCGAACCGATCCTGCACATAGAGAACCAGGACCGACGGAATCGCCTGCTGGGCGAGAATGCCGATCGCATAGACACTGGCCGGCGCGGTGATCGCCCGGCGGCGCAGCATGCCGAGTGCCGCGAGCGGATTGAGCCGCTTCAGGCTCAATCGCGTCCGCGCCCGGCGCGACAGACTCTCCGGCACCGCGACCAGCCCGTAGAGAAAATTCGCCAGGGCGAGCCCGGCCGCGAACCAGAACGGCAGGCGCAGCGACACCCCGCCCAGCAATCCGCCGAGCGCCGGCCCGAGCACGAATCCGAGCGCTGCCGCGACACCAGACAAGCCGAACGCCGCCGCCCTGCGCTCCGGCGGGGTGACATCGGCGATATAGGCGTTCGCGGCGGCGATGTTCGCGGACGACGCTCCGGACAGGACGCGCCCGACCAGCAGCCACGCGATCGAGGGTGCCAGCGCCATGATCGCGAAATCCACCGCCTGACCGAGACAGGAAAGCAGAATGACCGGGCGGCGGCCGAACCGATCGGACAGGGCGCCGAGCACCGGGGCCGCGACGAACTGCATCGCCGCCCAGGCCGCACCGAAAATGCCGAACACATGGGCGGTGAGCACGGTATCGCCATGCACCAGCCCCTGCACCAGACGGGGCAGCACCGGCAGCACGATCGCCATCGCCAGCATGTCGAGCAGGATCGTCGCCATGATGAAGCCGAAGGCCGCGTCTCCGGCGCGCCGCCCCTTGGCGAGTGCGAGACCGCTCACGCCGGGCAGTCCCGGCGATCGAAAATCCTATCCATCGTCTCGAAAAAACGCCCGGTTCATCCTTTAGAATTTAACGAACCGGGCGGTCTCGCGCAAATCGGTCAGACGTAATCGGCGGCGACGGTCACGTCGCGCGTGCGATCGGAGGCGATGGCATGGAACAGCGGCGACAGCACCGTCGCCACCACAATGTTCACCACGACGGTCGCGAGCGCGATATAGCAGGGGAAGATCGTGCCGAGGACGTGGAACGGATAGATTGCCCCGGCGAGGTGGTTGGCAAGGGCGAAATGCGTGGCCAGCACGAACCCGGCCGCCCAGCCGATCAGCAGGGCCCAGCCATTGTAGAAGCGGGTGAACAGGCTGAACACGACGGCCGGGAAGATCTGGATGATCCACATGCCGCCCAGCAACTGCAACTGGATCGCGTATTTCAGCGGCAGTCCGAAAACGAACAGCAGCGCGCCGATGATCATGACGATCGAGAAGATCTTGGCGACCCGCGATTCCGTCGCGGGGGCCATGCCGATCTGGACGAACTGGCGCCAGATATCGCGGGTGAAGATGTTGGCCGAAGCGATCGCCATGATCGCCGCCGGCACGAGTGCCCCGATCGCGATCGCGGCGAAAGCTATTCCCACGAACCAGCCAGGCAGCGAGTGAATCAGCAAAGCGGGTACCGAGAAGCTCGGGCCATAGGCTTTGAACCCGGCGGCGAATTGCGGCATCGAAGCGACGCCGGCAGCAACCGCCATCGCGCCGAGCAGGGCGATCAGTCCGAGCATGAAGGAATAGGCCGGCAGGATCACCGCGTTGCGGCGCACGACCCGGCTGCTGGAGGCAGAGAGAATGCCGGTGGTCGCGTGCGGGTAAAGGAACAGCGCCATCGCCGACCCCAGCGCCAGCGTGGCGTAGCCGGAATAGAGACCGGTGCTGCCGGCGGGCGGATGGGGCAGCAGCAGCTTGGCAGGCGCTATTTTCGCGAAAACCGCGCCGAACCCGCCCAATTCCGCCGGGATCACGATGACGGCGACGATGATGGTCAGGTAGATCAGCGAATCCTTGACGATCGCGATCATCGCCGGAGCGCGCAGGCCCGATGTATAGGTGAAGGCCGCGAGCACCAGGAAGGCAATGACGAGCGGCAGATGCGCGCCGAACCCGCCACCGGTGATGCCGAGCCCGCCGATCACCGTCTGCATGCCGACCAGTTGCAGCGCGATATAGGGCATGGTCGCGACGATGCCGGTAATGCCGACGGCAAGCCCGAGCCAGCGATTGCCGTAGCGGCCGCGCACGAATTCCGGCCCGGTGACGAAACCGTATTTGGCGCAGACCCGCCAGAGTTTCGGGAAGATCACGTACAGGATCGGATAGGCGACGATGGTGTAGGGCACGGCGAAGAACGCGATCGCCCCGGCGCCGAACATCAGTGCGGGCACCGCGATGAAGGTATAGGCGGTATAGATATCGCCGCCGATCAAGAACCAGGAGATGAGAGTGCCGAATTGCCGCCCGCCCAGGCCCCATTCATGGAGCTGGTCGAGATCGCCGCCCTTCCAGCGGGCCGCGACGAAGCCGAGGATCAGCACGGCGATCACCAGGATCGCGAAAATAATGCCGGCGACGATCATGATCCGGTCTCCTCAGCTTTCGGTCCGATAGACAATGAAAATGATCAGCGCGGAGAGCGGCACCCAGAGCAATTGGTACCAATAGAAGAACGGAAATCCGCCGAATTCGGGCGTCTTCATGTTGAAGAACGGCACCCAGAGAGTCGCGATAAAGGGAATGATCAGCAGAATGCGCCAGGGCGTCGTCCGCGGTGCCGGCTCGTGCGATGGATCGGCCATGGTTCCCTCCCGAAACGTTAAAGGTCCGCCAGGCTAAGGCGTTACCGTTTGTTTAGGCCGATTTGACCCTCAACGACAAGGCGGGGCCGGGCGAGGCGGGAGGCGCGCAAAATCGCGCGCAGATCGGCCAGCGCCGTCTCGAAATCCCGGTTCTCGATGATGAAATCGAACTCGCCCTGATGGGCGAGTTCGGTCTCGGCTTCTTCCATGCGCCGCGCGATGGCTGCCGCATCGTCGCCGCGCGCAACCAGCCTTGCGCGCAGATCGTCGAGGGTGGGCGTGCGGATGAAAACTCCCACCACGTCGCGCGGCAAGGCGGCGCGCAACTGGCGAAAGCCCTGCCAGTCGATATCGAACAGCACGTCCCGCGCCTCGGCCAGGGCCCGCTCGACCTGGGCGCGCGGCGTGCCATAGGCGCTGCCGAATACCGTGGCGTGTTCCAGAAAATCACCGGCTTCGACCATGGCGGCGAAGGCTTCGGGCGATTTGAAATAATAATGCTGCCCCTCACGCTCGCCGGGACGCGGCGCGCGGGTGGTGGCGCTGATGGAAAGCGAGAGCGCGGCATCCTCGTCGAGCAATGCCCGCGACAGCGAGGTTTTCCCCGCCCCGGAAGGTGCCGCGAGCACCAGGCAAAGGCCCCGCCTAAGCAAGGTGGCGCCTATTCAATGTTTTGCGCCTGCTCGCGCAGCTGCTCGATCGCCGCCTTGAGGTCGAGGCCGATCGCGGTGAGTTCGAGCGAGGCGGATTTGCTGCACAATGTGTTTGCTTCGCGGTTGAATTCCTGCATCAGGAAGTCGAACCGCCGGCCGACCGGCACGGTTTCGGCGAGCAGCGCGTTTGCCGCCGCGATATGGGCGGTGAGGCGGTCGAGTTCCTCGCGAACGTCGGATTTGGCGGCGAGCAAGGCGATTTCCTGAGCGAGCCGCTCCGGCGATACCGGCTGGGCATCGCCGAGCAGGTCCTTGAGGGCGGCTTCCAGGCGCGCACGGTGCTGCACCGACTGGCCGTTTGCCTGACCGTGCGCGGCTTCGACCAGGGATGCGATGCGCGCGAGCATTTCGGCGACGATGACGGCGAGCCGCGCCCCCTCGCCCGCCCGCGCGGCGACGAGCTCGTCCAGTGCCTGCTCGAAGGCGCCGGCAAGCGCCCTGGCAAGTGCCGATCGTTCGGCGTCGCCAGTTTCGGGCTCTCCCGCATCGGCCGACGGGCGAATCACGCCCGGCAGGCCGAGCAGCGCTTCGGCGCGCGGCGCCGGCATGGCCGGATACCGGCGCGCGAGTTCGAGCGCGCGGGCGAGCAGTACGTCCAGCGCCGCCTCGTCCACCACGAGCACGCTCGCGGTGTCCCGCTTCAGTGTGAGCCCCGCCGAGACATTGCCGCGCTTCAGCCGGCGCGCCGCCGCTTCGCGCAACGCGGGCTCCAGCGCATCGAAGCCCGGCGGCAGGCGCAGCCGCAGATCGAGCCCGCGCCCGTTCACGCTGCGCAATTCCCAGGCGTAGTCCATCGCCTCGTGGCGGCCGGCCACCCGCGCGAAGCCGGTCATCGAGGCGATGTTCGATCCGCTCATCGGCGCAGGGTTTCGCGCACATGGTCGAGCGCGACAAGCCTGCCCTCACGCTCGATGTGCCAGAAGGTCCAGCCGTTGCAGCTCGCGGCGTTCTGCACCGCGGCCCCCACCTGATGGATCGAACCGCGATGGCTGCCCGCGATGATCGTGCCGTCGGCGGCCACCGTGGCTCCGACCCGGCGCAGCCGGTCGTGCAGCATGGTGCCAGGCGGCACCAGCCCGCGCTCGACCAGAACGCCGAAGGCGATGCGCGGCGCATCGCGCTTGCCGTTCGCGAGCACCGTGACATGCGCGGGGGCGGCACGGAGCTGGCGCAGCCGCGCCCAGCCGGCCTCCACATAGGCGGGGTGACGCTCGATGCCGATGAAATGCCGGTTCAGCCGTTTGGCCACCGCCGGGGTGGTCGCGGTGCCGGCGAACGGATCGAGCACCACGTCGTCCGGGTTGGTCGCGGCCAGGATGATCCGGTGCAGCAGCGCCTCGGGCTTCTGGGTCGGGTGCAGTTTGAGCCCGTGATCGTTGCGCAGGCGTTCGCCGCCGGTGCATAGCGGGATGGTCCAGTCGCTGCGCATCTGGGTGTCGTCGTTCAGCGATTTCATCGCCTGATAATTGAACCGGTAGCGCGATTTCGGCTCGCGCGCCGCCCAGATCAGGGTTTCGTGCGCGTTGGTGAAGCGCCTGCCGCGGAAATTCGGCATCGGGTTGGATTTGCGCCAGATCACGTCGTTCAGAATCCAGAAACCAAGATCCTGCATGATCGCGCCGATGCGGAAAATATTGTGATAGGAGCCGATCACCCAGATCGTCGCGTCCTTGTGCATCAGCCGGCGCGCTTCGGCGAGCCAGGCGCGGGTGAACGCGTCGTAGGCGGCGAAATCGGTGAATTTGTCCCAGTCGTCATCGACGCCATCGACCAGGCTGTCATCCGGCCGGCGCAGCTCGCCACGGAGCTGCAGATTATAGGGCGGATCGGCGAATACGCAGTCGATCGAGGCGTCGGGCAGCATGCGCATCATCTCGACGGCATCGCCGAGAAGCAGTTGATCGAGCGGCAATTCGCGAATGGCGTGCACGGGCAAGGCGGGCCTCGGGTGATTGTCTGCTCCTATACCTGACGAATCCGCCGTGGTCGCGTCAATGGGCTTAAATCACTGATTCGCTTGCTTCGAGGGACTGGATTTTGCTCTTGCGGGTCAGCAGAACGGCACGCGGCCTGAGGCTTTCGTGCTGGTTCCGGCGGTGCTGAATCACCGTGCCGAAGGCGATGTGGCGGCACAGATACTGCGTCGGCTCCTCATTATTGCCCTTCTCGCGGAACATTTCGGTGAACTGCACCCGGCCGAGCACGCCGGTGCCGCGCATGGTCCGGGCATGATCGCGCATGGCATCGACCGCGGATTTGCGGACCCGTTTCTGGAACGAGGCCAGAACCTCAAGCTCCTGATTGAAATAACTTTGTGACGCATCGGCCCAGCCATAGGGGTCGCTCATCCATTCGTAATAGGCGCCGACCGCGAGCCCGATCGGTAGAATGCCGGCTTCCAGCAGACGGGCGAATTCGAGCTGCGACACGGTGGCGACGAACGGGGCGGTTGCCTCGGGAAAGCCAGCGATTTTCACCGCCGTGCCGGTGGCGCTGTAGTCCATCGACGACCGGGCGTCGGCATCGCCGCTCTCGCGGGTTTTCAGCGTCACCTCGACGATCGCATGAGCGCCCATCAGCGCGGCTTCGTGTTGCATCCGGGCGATCGCCGTATGCCAGCCGTCGCGATGGCCTTCGGTCCAGGAATAGCCGAAATGGAACCAGCAATTGCCCGAGACCATGCCCAGCGTTTCGATGCCGTGGGTGCGCAGCGTGAGCAGATCGGCCGGCGAGGCGGTGGAAACCCAGGGCAGCCGCCCGACCGCCGTGTGGCGCAGCCGCTCGGAGACGAATTTCGGCACCGAATTGTGGCGCAGCGCCTGAGTCCACTCGGCCATCCGCGCGTCCTGGCGCGCCAGTTCCGCCGGGTCGTTCGGCGCCGCCTGAGCCGCGACCGCCCCCACCACGCCCTTGATCAGATCCTTGAACGACATGGGCGGTAGTCCCCTTACGACATCAGGAAGTCATGCAGCACGCGATGCGCGCCGTCGGCCTCGTCCGACAATCTGGCGAGGGCTTCGTTCAGCCCATCCAGCCATTGCGCGACGGTAAGGATTTCCCGCTTGAGCACCACGCCATGAGTGCCGCGCGCCCTCAAGGCGCGGAGCACGCCATGGTCCTGCTCCAGGATATACTGGGCATCGCCGGTATCGACGCCGATGGCGCGGATATGCGCGGTCTTGCTGAACAGACCATCCTTCTTGCGTTCCACGTGGACGCGCCCTGGCAGCGCCTGTTCGAGCCTGATCGCCAGCGCTTCGATGAAGGCCGGCTGATCGGCGCTGGCGCGGCGCATGAAGGCCGCATGCAGATCGAGCCCGCCGAGCGCATCGCCGCTCATGGCTGGGGCGGTTCCTTGTTTTGGTCCAACTCGGCGCGAAGTTTTGCCAACTGATCGTCGATATCCGACTGATCGCGCAGTTTTTCAATCGCGTGTTCGTTGCCGGTCCGGTGATCGAGCGGGTCGTGGATCACGCCTTCATCCATCATCCGCTCCATCGCCTCGGCCTTGGCGGCCGTTGCATGGGTCTTGTCGCGCGCGTGCTGGATCGTATCCTCGACCCCGCCGAGCCCCTTGCCGATGCCGGCCAGTTGCTGATCGACCTGCAATTCCGCCTCGGCGGCCTGATGCTCGGCCTTGAGCGACTCTTTCTCCGTGCGGAACTGTTCGATCTTGTCTTCCAGTTTCTGCTCGTAGATTTTCAGCTTGTCGGCCTGTTGCCTGACGTGATCGAGGGAGGTCTGGATCGGGGCGAGTTTGTGCTCTTCGGACGATTTCTCACCGAGGGCGGCGCGCGCCAGATCCTCGCGGCCCGCTTTCAGCGCGATCCGCGCATCCTGATCGTGCCGGTCGATCGCCGCCTTGTGATCGGTGATCTGATGCTCAAGGGTGATCTGCTCGGCGATGACATCGGCGAGATGACCCTTGGTTTCCTGCAGGCTGGTCAGCATTTTCTCGTAGGAGAGTTCAAGCTCGGCGTCCGGGTCTTCGGCGGCGTCGAGAAACTTGTTGGCCTTGGCGGCGACCAGATTGGTGAAACGCGACATCAGGCTCATGGGGGAATCTCCCAACAATAACGAATGGTTAGTCGTTCACCGGCAGCACGATTTGCGGGATCAGTTTTTCCGGCAGGACGGATTTGTCCTCGACCGGGGTTACCGCGGTGCCGACCGCGAAAAACTCGATCACGTGAGGCTGCCAGTTGTGCGAGCCTTCGTGCAACTGCACGCCGACCACGCCTTCGGCCTTCGCCTCGCCGGCCTCGCGCTGCATCCGCTCCATCGCGAGTTCGCGGGCATCGTACAGCGCCTGGGTGAACACCTCGATTTCGGCATTGCGCCCGATATTGCCGAGGGATTTCATCACACCCTGATGCGCCATGTGATACACGCAGGAGCCCATCACCATTTCCAGCGGCCGGTAGCCCGATTGCAGCAGCAGCCAGAGATCCTGGCCGGACAGATCGGAGGTGAAGGGCTTGCCGCCGACGCCCTTGAACATCGGGTGGCCGGCGGAATGGGCGATGGCGGTGCCGATCGCCATGAATTCCAGGATGTCCTTGTCCCATTCCATGCGCTTGACCTCGAGCCGGACGCCGACGATGCCGTCGGCGTGGAGCGTGCTCGCCTCCTGCTCCATCCGCGCCATGGCAAGCTCGCGGGCGTGGTACATCGCCTGCGACAGCACGGTCATTTCCTGGTTGCGGCTCCAGGAGGTGTACTGCACGCCGACGTGATAGATGCAGGAACCGACGACAAGGCCGAGCGGCTCGAACCCGGCCTCACGCACCATCAGGAACTCGTTGACCGAGAAATCCGAGGTGAAGATGCCCTCATGGCTGCCCTCGCTGCGCAGGCCACGCAGCCGTTCGAGCGCCTGATGGGAAAGCTGGCCATCGGATGAAGTGCTGGTTGCGTCCATGGTCGTCGCTGCTCCAGATTTCGTGAACTCGGCTGGCGGGAGGGGTGTTTTTGCTATTGATTTCGTAACCTCAACGGCGGCATCCTATCGCGTTGCGGATGCGGGTCAAGGTGAGCGGGGCATCGGCCAAAGACGCCGGATTCTGACGTAGAGGGGACTGCGCATCACAATGCTGATCTTGATCGCTTCGGCAAGAGCCAATGGAAACACCGCTGCTGCGGTCGAAAGGCTGCGTTTTCGTTTTGACCCGTCCGAAGCAACATTGATGGCTCTTATAGCGTTGCCTGTTGATATGGTCCGAGTCCGATGGCGCCGAGGATCAAAGCTTCGGGTGTGGCGTGCTGTCCCAGCGCCTCAAGCGTTCTGCGCCAACCGAGATAGTTGGGGAGGTTCTTGGTGGCGACACCATGGAAGCGCCGCAGCCATTCCTTCAGTCGGCCATGATAGGCGTTGACGTTGTTGATGTGAAAATCTGGCGCGTTTGGTTTTGGCTTGCCGGGCATTGGCAGGATGTGCGTCGGGATGCCCGCCTTGCGGGCGAAGGCGATAATCGCGGTGCCACCGTCGCAACAGAATTCGTTGGCGGGCGTGACGATACCGCCCAGCGCCGCGGTGATGGACAAGCGGTTCAATTTCGGCAGCACCGCATCGGTGGTGGCACCATGGCGGTCACGCGCGACAAGCACAGGAATTTGTTCAGCGGAGATCCCACATTTGGCTGGCTTGCCGCCTCTCTTGCGGGCCGCGCGCGGCATCGCGGATCGCTTGCCCTTGAACGATTCCAGGATGAATGTCTCATCGCCTTCCACAATCCCGGACAAGGCCTGGGGTTTATCGCCGGCCAGCGCTTCAAGAAACCTGTGTCGCCATCGAAATGCCGTCGTGTAATGGACGCCGCACCGTTTTGCCGCCTTCGCGGTGCTGACGCCGTCGATCATGGCTTTGGTTTGTGTGGCCCATTTGTCCTTGAGCCGCAGATGAGCCAGCGGCGTTTTCGTCAGCGCGTTGAACGTGCGCCGGCAGGTTTTGCAGCGGTAGCGTGGCAAAGCACTCGCCCGCCCCCAACGCACAACATCGCGGCCCTCGCAATGGGGGCAGCCGACGCTATCCACGCGACGCTGCCCGAGTTCAGCCACGCCTTCCGTTCCAATCGGGTTCGATGGCGGCAACGGCGGCAACGGCACCGCGATCGGCCGTTCGCCGGGCGCCGGCAGGTCAACGGTTGCGATCGCCAAATCCATGGATGCGCCAGTTTCATCGTCATGGCTTTCCGACACCTCCGAAAGAGTCAGAGCCTGCCATGCCCGTCGTCGCTGTGGGACGGTCAGCACCGCAATCCAACCAAGCCAGGATTCAAAATCCGCCACGTCCATGCTCGCCTCCTCACGTCAGACGCGACTTCCGTAGCCGATATCAATAAGTAACGCTATAAGAGCCACATTGATTGATCTCACAGCGTCGCAGCTTCGGCCGTTCAGCTATGGCGGGACTGAACGCGATGACGGCTTTCGAGCGGTCGTCGACCAAATGATCGGGCATCGCCACATGGTGTTTGCTACGCCGGTTTATTGGTATGCCATGAGCGGACCGATGAAGATGTTCTTCGATCGACTTTCGGACCTGCTGAAAGACTCCGAATCTCGATTGATTGGCCGCGCCGGTGGGTAAATTCGAGGTGATAGGGCGCGTGCGGCGCACCGAGCACCACGCCGTCGAAGCCGTCATGATCCACGAACCGGCCAATCTCGGCGAAGCCAAGCCCGTCGCGATAGAAACGCGTCACCTGTTCCAACCGGTCGGTCGGACGGGCCACGCGCAAAATCGGCAGCAAGCCTGTCCCACGGTTTTCAACGCCCAGAAATTCGGTCATTCTGCCCCGCAACGAAGCGGAGGATGCCATGGACTATGAGATGATCGCAACCGAAACCCAGGGTCGGGTCGGCCTGATCCTGCTGAACCGACCCAAAGCGCTGAACGCCCTGTGCGACCAGTTGATGACCGAACTGGGCGACGCCCTGCGTGGTTACGACAACGATACGGCAATCGGCGCGATCGTGGTCACCGGCAGCGAGCGCGCCTTCGCCGCCGGGGCCGATATCAAGGAAATGCAGAACCGCACCCACCCCGCAACGGCACTCGACGATTTCATCGGCAAGACCTGGGAGGTGGTGACCACGATCCGCAAGCCGGTCATCGCCGCGGTGGCCGGCTACGCGCTCGGCGGCGGCTGCGAACTCGCGATGATGTGCGATATCGTTCTTGCCGCCGACACCGCGAAATTCGGCCAGCCGGAGATCAATCTCGGCGTCATCCCCGGTGCGGGTGGCACCCAGCGGCTGACGCGGGCGGTGGGAAAATCCAAGGCGATGGAAATGATCCTCACCGGACGGATGATGGACGCGGCCGAAGCCGAGCGCGCCAATCTGGTCGCCCGCGTGGTTCCTGCCGCCGATCTGATCGCCGAGGCGGTGAAGCTTGGCGAAACCATCGCCGGAATGTCGCCGGTCGCGACCGCGATCGCGAAGCGCGCGGTCAACCGCGCCTATGAAACCACGCTGGCCGAAGGTGTCGGCTACGAACGGGCCACTTTTCTCTCGCTGTTCGGCACCCCGCACCAGCGCGAGGGAATGAGCGCCTTCATCGAGAAGCGCAAACCAGAATTCTCCTGATCGAATGGCTTATACCATGTCTCGCTGATCGCGACCCATGGTATTCGCTCTTTATGTTCGCGCGCGCCGCCCGCCAACCCGCGCGCATACCAAATCTCATGAGTCGAGATTCATAAGATTTGGTATTAACTCAGCAAATGGACCGAAAATAGCCGCTCGGCGTCGGTCCAGCTTCGCGCAACGTGCCATCCCGCCCTTGTGGCGAGACCGGCAAAGCGTTCGATGCTGAACTTGTAGCTGTTCTCGGTATGGATCGTCTCGCCGGCACGGAACCGGATGGTCCGCCCCGCCACACGCACGCTCTGCGCCACAAGGCTTTCCAGGTGCATCTCGATCCGCTTCGCCGTGTCGTTCCAGACCGCGCGATGGGCGAACAGGTCGAGATCGAAATCGGCATCCGCCTCGCGATTGAGCCGGGTGAGCATGTTCAGGTTGAATGCCGCCGTCACCCCCGCCGCATCGTCGTAGGCCGGAACCAGAATATCGGGGGATTTTTCGAGATCGACGCCGATCAGCAGCGAAGCGCATACGCCCAGCGTCGTGCGCACCTGGCGCAGGAATGCGATCGCGTCGGGAGGATCGAGATTGCCGATGGTCGAGCCTGGAAAAAATCCGAGTTTCGGCATTGCTCCGATCGCAGCGGGCAATTTCACCGGGGCCAGGAAATCGGCCGCGATCGGATGCAGCGCGACCGCGCGATGCGACCAGCGCAGACGCGATTTCAGCGCGGTCAATGCCTGATGGGCGATATCGATCGGCACATAGGCATCGACATCGAGTGCGGCGAACAGGATCGCGGCCTTCGCCTCGTCGCTCGCGCCGTATTCGACGAGCGCCGCACCCGGCGGCACCAGTGCCGCGAGATCGCCGGCAATGTCGCGCAGAATGCCAAGCTCCGTGCGCGTCGGGTAGTATTCCGGCAATTCGGTGATCGCGCCGAACAGCGTGCAACCGGCGTCGTCATAGAAGAATTTCGGCGGCAGCGATTTGCGCGGGGCGGTCAGCCCGTTCAGCGCCTCGGCCACGAAATCGCTGCGCGCCGGCGCTAGCGCGCCGCTTCCCTCCGGCATCGCTCAACAATCCTGTGCGAGGCGCAGGCCGGAAAACTGCCAGCGTTTGTCGGGATGGTAGAAATTGCGATAGCTCGGTCGCGCATGGCCCGGCGGGGTCGCCACCGAGGAGCCGCGCAGCACCATCTGATTGATCATGAATTTTCCATTATATTCGCCGATCGCGCCGGGAACCGGGCGAAACCCCGGATAAGGCGCATAGGCGCTCGCGGTCCATTGCCAAACCGTGTCCGTCATTTCGGAGAGACGCGCATCGCCGCTCGCGGCTTCCCATTCTGCCTCGGTCGGCAGCCGCGCCCAGGCCCAGCGGGCGAACGCATCGGCTTCATACCAGGAGATATGCGCAACTGGTGCCTCGGGATCGAGCCGCCGCAATCCTTCGGGACCAAACTCGAACCACACCCCGTCCCGCTTGCGCCAATGCAACGGGGCGCACCAGCGTTGTTCCTGCGCCTCGGCCCAGCCATCCGACATCCACAGCGTTGCCGTGCGGTAGCCGCCATCGGTCATGAAATCGAGCCAGTCGCGGTTGCGCACCAGGCGGTTCGCCAGACGATAGGGTTCGAGATGAACACGGTGGCGCGGTGTCTCGTTATCGAAATGAAAACCCGCGCCGGGGTGGCCGATTTCGACCAACCCGCCATCGAATGCGACGAACCGCGCCTCGCCGCGCATCGGTGCCGGGCGGGCGAAATGCGGCACCGCCGCCGGCAGCAGCTTGTTCTGCGCGAACGCGTGGGTGATGTCGGTGAGCAGCAATTCCTGGTGTTGCTGTTCGTGCTGCAGGCCGAGTTCGATCAGATGTGCGAGATTGTTGCGCTGTTGACCGATCAGCCGCCCCATCGCGGCATCGACATGGGCGCGATACGCGGTGACGTGGTCGCAGGACGGCCGGGTAATCAGACCCCGCTGCGGGCGCGGCTGCCGGTCGCCGATCGTTTCGTAATAGGAATTGAACAGGAACTGAAAATCCGCATCGAAGATCCGGTACTCAGGCAGGTGCGGCACGAGAACGAACTGCTCGAAGAACCACGTCGTATGGGCGCGGTGCCATTTGACCGGACTCGCGTCGGGCATCGACTGGATGCACTGATCCTCGGCGGACAATGCCGAGGCCAGATATTCCGTATGGTTGCGAACGGCGGCAAACCGCGAGGTATCCACCGAGCCTGAAAATGCGTCCATTCGGAGTTCCTCCCGCCGATCTGTCGCAAATGGGGAGCGCTCCTCGTCATTGGTAGAGTTTTCCTCGGTTTTTTGCAGTCGCCCGCAAATTCAATAAAATTTCAAGCAAATCCAGGAATTTAGCTGGTCATACGGCCGGGACGCCTTTCGATGTCGAATACTCGAAATGCAGCGCCTCGCCGGGATGCACGATCGGGTGGATCGCGTGCGCCGCCATCGCCGCCTCGGAAAACCCCTGAAGGATCAGCTTGAGCTTGCCGGGATAGTGCGCGACGTCACCGATCGCAAAGATGCCGCGCGTGCTGGTCTCGCAGGTCGAGGGCGTCACCATCACATGATGCATCGCAAGATCGAGCCCCCATTGGGAGATCGGCCCCAGATCGGTCGCGAGGCCGAAAAACGCAAGAAGAATATCGGCGTCCAGGTTTCGGGTTTTCCCGTCGAGATCGGCCACTTCGACCGCGCGGAGCACCCCCGCCTCGCCATGCAGCGCGTGGAGCTGGTAGGGAATCACGAGGTCGATTTCGCGGCGTCCGGCGGCGCCGGCGAGTTGGGCGGCGGTTTCGGGGGCCGCGCGGAATTTTGCCCGCCGATGCACCACGGCGACGCTGGCGGCGATATCCTTGAGTGAAAGCGCCCAATCGACGGCGGAATCGCCGCCGCCGGCGATCACCACGCGCTTGCCGCGCAGCGTATCGCGCCGGCGGACATAATATTGCACGGCGCCGGTGGCCTCATAGGAGGCAAGATTGTCGAGCGGTGGCCGGTTCGGCCCGAAGGCGCCAGCGCCGGCGGCGATGACGATGGCCTTGGCACGAACCGTGTCGCCCTGGTCGGTGGCGATGATGAAATCCCCCGCTTCGCCGGAGATTGCGGTCACCAAGCGGCCGAGCAGGCGGGGAGCCGCGAAGGGAGCGGCCTGCGCTTCCAGCTTTTCGATCAGCCCGGCCGCGTCGATCGCCGGATGCGCCGGGATGTCGTAGATCGGTTTCTCGGGATAGAGGGCCGCGCATTGGCCGCCCACCTCGCCAAGCGCGTCGATCACCACGGACGAGAGTTTCAACATTCCGCATTCGAACACGGCGAACAGCCCGACCGGGCCGGCGCCGATAATGGCCACATCGGCCGTCATCGTCTCTGCCATGCGCCCTGCCTAACCGAAATCGGGTGACGGTCAATCTTTGCCGGCGCCGGCCGGTTCGGGCAGGATCGGCCGCATGGCGATTCGCACGATTTTGCTCCATAGCGAGGCTGAGACAGTCGCCCTCGCGCGCGAACTGGCCGCGCGCGCTACGGCGGGCGACGCTGTCTTGCTCACGGGGCCGCTGGGTGCCGGGAAATCCACCCTGGCCCGCGCTTTCATCCGCGCCCGCGCCGGCGATCCCGCGCTCGATGTGCCGAGCCCGAGCTTCACCCTGGTGCAGAGCTACGATCTCGACCCGCCGATCGCGCATTTCGACCTCTGGCGGCTCGGCGGCCCGGACGAGGTCGCCGAACTCGGCTTCGAGACGGCGCTGGCGGGGATCGCTCTGGTCGAATGGCCGGAAAAATTGGGGCCTCTCGCGCCCCGCGACGCGCTGACCATCACCCTCGCCTGGGGCGACGGCGAAATCCGCCATGCGACGCTCGATGGCCCCGAACGGCTCGTCGCGGGCGCTACATGACCCCGAATATCGCCGCATTCCCGCTGGCTGCGCAGTTTCTGCCCGCCCTCGCCCATGCCTGGCTCGATAGCGCCGCCGCCGAGGGACGCGATCCGGCCGACGGGCTGCTGATCCTGCCGACCCGCCGTGCCGCCCGTGCCGCCGCCGCCGGGTTTCTTGCCGCCCATGGCAAGCCGCTAATCCTGCCGCGCATCACCGCCATCGGCGCTCCCGACGAAGCTTCCCTCGGCATCGCCGGCGGGCTCGATCTGCCGCCGGCGATTCCGCCCGAGGAACGGCGGGCAATTCTGGCACGGCTGATCCTCGGCATGGCCGGGCGGGACGGCGCGCCGACCCGGCTTGCCGAAGCGCTGACCCTTGCCGACGACCTTGCACTCCTGATCGACGCGGCGGAACAGGCGGAAATCGATCTCGCCGAAACCCTGCCCGGCATCGTCGCCCCCGATCTCGCCGAACACTGGCAGCGCACGCTGGATTTCCTCGGCATCGTCACCCGCGCCTGGCCGGAGATTCTCGCCGCGCGCGGCGCGGTCGATCCGGCGCGGCGGCTGCGCCTGCTGCTCGATACGCAGGTGACCTTCTGGCGCGACAATCCGCCGGCACAACAAGTCTGGCTCGCCGGCATCGCCGCAGGATCTCCTGCGGTCGCCCGGCTTGCCCGCGTGGTCGCCGGGCTCGACCAGGGCAGGGTGATCCTGGCCGGATTCGACCCGGATTTGTCCGATGCGGCCTGGGACGCGCTGGATTCATCTCCCACCCATCCGCAAGCCGGGCTGCGCCGTCTGCTCACCGCCATGGGCGCGCGGCGCGAGGAGGTCGCATCATGGCCGGCAAAAAACGCCGCCAGCCGGCCCAACCGGATTGCCCTGCTGCGCCGGGCTTTCCTGCCCCCGGCGGCGCTCGCCGAATGGCAGACGCAATTCGTCGAGCTGGTCGAGGGGATGTTCCGGCTCGACGCCGCCGACGAACAGGACGAGGCGCGCGCCATCGCGCTCGCGCTGCGCGACGCGTTGGAAACACCGAGCCGCGATGCCGCCCTGGTCACGCCGGATCGCGGGCTGGCGGTGCGGGTGTCGGCGGAACTGGCACGCCTTGGCATCCGGGCGGAAGACAGCGCCGGCGAACCACTCGCCGAAACCCCGCCGGCGATTCTGCTTCGGCTGCTCGCCACGGCGCAGGCCGCGCAATACGCGCCGGTTCCATTGCTCGCTTTGCTGAAGCACCCGCTCGCCGCCGCCGGACGCAGCCCGGCGGTTTGCCGCGGATTTGCCCGCCGGCTCGATATCCTGCTCCGCAAGCATTTGCCCGGACCCGGATTCTCCGCCCTGCGCTACGCCGCAGAAGCCGAAAAGGATGCGGAACTCGCCGCGTTCATCGCCGCGCTGCAGACGCTGCTGCGGCCGCTGATCGACGCCGGCGGAGTGATGACGGCATCGCCCGCCGCGCTGATCGGAGCACTGATTGAAGCCGCCGAAGCGCTGACGAGTACCGACGAGGCGCCGGATGGCGCGAAACTCTGGGCCGGGGAGGCAGGAAGCACCCTGTCGGACCATCTCGCGCGGCAACTCGCGTCTCTCGATGGTCTGCCCGATATCGCCCCGAGCGAATTGCCCGCACTGTTCGATACGATCCTGGGGAATGCCAGGCTGCGCCGGACCCGCGCGCGCGATGCCAATCCCCGCGTCGCGATCTGGGGCATCATGGAAGCGCGGTTGCAGACCGTGGATACGCTGATCCTCGGCGGGATGGTCGAAGGCGTATTCCCGGCCGAGCCCGATCCGGGCCCCTGGCTGTCGCGCCCGATGCGTAAAGCCGCCGGGCTGCCCGACGATGCGGGGTTGATCGGCGAGGCCGCGCATGACGTGACCAGCCTGATCGCCACCTGCGATACGGTGATCCTCTCGGCGCCGCGCCGGCGCGGGCGGGCACCCGCCGTGCCCTCGCGCTTCCTCGCCCGGATCGAGCTTGTGCTCCGCGGCGCCGGGCGAAGTCTCGCCCGTCATCCCGCAGCAAGCTGGTCCGCGCAATTGGACCAGCCGGCGGCCCGCATCATCCGGCCGCGCCCGGCGCCGCGCCCGCCAGCCGAAGTCCGACCGATGCGCTACTCGATTTCCGAGATCACCACCCTGCTCGCCGATCCCTATGCGATCCATGCCAGCCGGATCATGCGGCTGACCCCGCTCAACCCGCTCGACGCCGAAACCGATACCAGGCTGTTCGGCACCATCGTTCATGAAGGCTTGAGGCAGGCGGCGACCGATCCGGTCTGGGCCGCGGCGCCGGATGCGGAGCAGAAGCTTGCCGCCGCGTTCGGCCGCGAACTGGGCAAGCAGCGGCTGCGCCGCGCGCTGGAGGCGTTCTGGCGGGTCAGGCTGGAGCGCATCGCCGGATGGATCGCGGCGATCGAACGGGACCGGCTCGCGGCGCACGGTCCGGCCGAGACGATCGCGACCGAAATTCCCGGATGCTGGGAATTCGATGGTTTTTTACTCCGTGGCCGGGCCGACCGGATCGAGCGCCGGGCGGACGGCATCGCGATCATCGACTACAAGACCGGCAGCCCGCCCGACGACCGGGCCATCGAAACCGGCGGCGCGCCTCAACTCCCGCTCGAAGCGGTGATCGCCGAAGCCGGCGGGTTCGGCGCATCCTGCCGCGGCACGGTGACGGAACTCGTCTACTGGAAACTGTCCGGCGGGGCGACCGAAGGCGAAACCCGCGCCATCCTGAAGGGTGACGCCGACCGGCTGCGCGCCGTGATCGACGCCGCGCGCAGCGAAATCCCCCTTCTGCTCGCGCGCTACGCCGATCCGGCAACGCCGTTTCTCGATGCGCCGCATCCCGGACGGCAAACTCATGATCGCCCCTTCGCCGGCATTTCCCGCCGCGCTGAGTGGGAGGACAGCGCGTGAGCCGCGCGGTCCAGGCCGCTGAAGCCGCCCAGCGTGCGGCCTCCGATCCACGTGTTTCGGCATTCGTCGGTGCCTCGGCGGGGTCGGGCAAGACCAAGCTGCTGACCGACCGGCTGCTCCGCCTGATGCTGTCCGGCGCCAGCCCGGCGCGCATCCTGTGCCTCACTTTCACCCGCGCGGCGGCGGCGGAAATGGCGATCCGGCTGCGCGACCGGCTCGGGCGCTGGGCGACCTTGGATAGCCTGACGCTCGATGCCGACCTCGAAAGCCTGGACGTGGTTACCACCGAGGCGAGTCGAAGCCGCGCCCGCTCGCTGTTCGGCGTGGTGCTCGACCTGCCGGGCGGGATGCGAATCGACACGATCCACGCTTTCTGCCAGTCGCTGCTGCGCCGGTTTCCGCTGGAAGCCGGCATATCGCCGCATTTCGCCGTCTCCGACGACTCGGAAGCCGCCGAGCGGCGACGCTCGGCGCGCGAATCCGTCCTCGGTGACCGGATGGATGCCTCCCATGCCGCGCTGCGCCTGCTCGCGGGGGAAATCTCCGAGCTGCAATTCGCCGAATTGACCGACCGGCTCCTCACCGATTCGCGTGCGCTGCTCACCCGCCTGCTCGACCGGCATCAGGATGCGGCGGCGATCGAGGCGATGCAGCGTGCCGCCCTCGATGCTCCCGAATCGGACGAAACCGAGTTGTGGGACGCGGCGGTCGCCCCACCGGACGAAATCTCGCTCGGCACCTGCCTGCGCCGGATTGCCACCGATAGTTCACCAAAAGCCCAGGAGCGCGCGCTGTTACTCCTCGATTGGCTTGCGAAGGATGCGGCGGGGCGCCTTGCCGCGTGGGAGGGCTGGCGCGACGGTTTCCTGACCGGCAAGGGCGAGGCTCGGGCGAAATCGGCCTTCGTGAGCAAGGCGCTCGACCAATCCGCCCCCGCTCTGGCCGAAACCATCGCCGCCGAACAGGCGCGGATCATCGCCCATGACGATCGGCTGGCGGCGCGCGACCTCGCGCGGCTCTCCGCCGCGCTGACCGGGCTTCTGCTGCCGATCCGCGCCGCCGAGGCCGGAGCGAAACTCCGCGACTCCCGCTTCGATTACGGCGATCTGATCGCCCGCGCCGCGCGGCTTCTGTTCGATCCCGGCGCCGCCTGGGTGCTCTATAAGCTGGACGGCGGGATCGATCACATATTGCTCGACGAGGTGCAGGATATCGCCCCCGCGCAATGGGGCGTGATCGACGCGATCGCCCAGGAGTTCTTCGCCGGAGAGGGGGTAAAAAATAATGCCGATCGCACGATCTTTGCGGTCGGCGACCGGAAACAGTCGATCTACTCCTTCCAGGGCGCCGATCTCGCCAGTTTCGACGCCTGGCGGAGCAAAATCGGCCGGCAGGTGCGCAACGCCGGGGCACTCTGGCACGAAGGCACGCTCGCGACCTCGTTCCGCTCCACCGCGCCCGTCCTCGCTTTGGCCGATCAGGTCTTCGCGACTGGCGAAGCGCGCGACGGCGTGGTTCTGCCGGGCGAATCGCTGATCCACGGGGTGAGTCGCGCGGGACAGGCCGGATCGGCGACACTCTGGCCGCTCGCCCCGGCCGACCCCGACCCCGAATTGCAGCCCTGGGCCGTCACCGACGATTACGCCCGCCAAGCCTCGGCGCGGCGGCGCCTCGCCGATGGCCTGGCCACCTGGATCAAGCGGCGGATCGAGACGAAAATGCCGCTTCTGTCGCGCGGCCGGGCGCTGACGGCGGGCGATATCCTGATCCTGGTGAGAACCCGGAACGAATTCGGCCCGGCGCTGACCCGCGCCCTGAAGGATGCCGGGGTTCCGGTCGCCGGGCTCGACCGCATGGTGCTGACCGAAAACCGCGCGGTCGCGGACCTGATCGCCCTCGCCCAGGCGCTGCTTCTGCCGGAAGACGATGTCGCGGTCGCGACGGTTCTGGCCAGCCCGCTCGGCGGCTTGTCGGACGATGATGTGATGGACCTCGCCATGTCCAGGCGCGGCAGCCTGCGCGATGCGCTGTTCGCCCGCGCGGCGGAGCGCCCGGTCTTCGCGGAAGCACGCGATCTGTTCGCCGCCGCGCAGGCACGGACGGATTTCGTTTCGCCTTACCGCCTGTTCGCCGAGGTGCTCGGGCCTTTGGGCGGACGGGCAAAACTCCTTGCCCGCCTCGGGCCGGAATCCGCCGAACCGATCGACGAGTTGCTGGCGACCGCGCTGGAGTATGGCCGGCGCGAACCCGCCAGCCTGCAAGGCTTCCTCGCGGCACTTGATGCCGCCGCCGCCGAAATCAAGCGTGAAGCCGAGGCTTCTGGCGATTCGGTGCGGCTGATGACCGTACACGGTGCGAAGGGGCTGCAGGCGCCTTTGGTCATTCTCCCGGATACCACGGGGATTCCCAAGCAAGGCAACACGCTGCACTGGATGGCAGTACCCCAGGACAATCTGCGCGTGCCGATATTCTGCCCGCGCGCCGGTCTGCGCAGTCAGGCAGTCGCGGATGCGGCTGCCGAGGCGCGAAGCGCGATGCTGGAGGAATATAATCGTCTGCTCTATGTCGCCCTGACCAGAGCCGAGGACCATCTGATCGTCTGCGGCGCCTCACCGAAGAACGGACCGCCGGCATCCTGCTGGTATGAGAAGATCCGCGCCGGGTTCGACCGGCTGAACGATGTTGTGGAAACCGGCATCGCCCTGCCCTGGGCTGAACACGCACGCGTCGCCGCCAGCGCGCAGACCGCCGCGCCGGACCGGACCGGGCGGCGCGTCACCGTCACCGCGGCCGATCCGCCGCCCTGGCTCGATGCCGGCTCCGGTTGGCGCGCCCCCCCGCCACCCTTGCCTTCCGGCCGGATCGACCGGCTGGTGCCGAGCCGCAGTGCCGAAGGCGGGGCATCCGGCCTTGCCAGCGCCTCGCCGCGCGCGGCGATGACCGCATCAGGCCGGGCGGCGGCGCTGGCGCGCGGCCGCCTGATCCATGCGCTGCTGCAGCATCTGCCCGATCTGCCCGAGCATCGCCGGCTCGGCGCCGCCCAGACCTATCTGCGCCAGAAGGCCCATGGCCTGAGCATCGGCGCCCAAGACGATATCGCCGCCTGCGTGATGCACGTGCTTGGCCATCCAGAACTGGCATCGCTATTCGGCCCCGATTCGCGCGCCGAGGCGCCGATCGCCGGCATCGTGAACGGCGTGGAAATCGGCGGCCTGATCGACCGGCTCGTGCTTCTGCCCGATCGCATCCTGATCGCCGACTACAAGACCGACCGCGCACCGCCTACCGCCCCCGAGGCGATTCCGTCGGCCTATCTCGCCCAGTTGGCCGCCTATGGCTCGGTGCTGCGGGCGATCCATCCCGACAAACCCGTTTCCACCCTGCTCATCTGGACCGCCACCGGCGCGGTCATGCCGGTGCCGGAGCCGCTGCTCATCCGCCATGCACCGCAACCGCACCAGCCATCATCGGCTTGATCCCATGGCGGCGACGCGCCATTCTGTGAAACAATTCTACAGGAGTCCCGCTCATGAGCGCTGTATCAAAACCCGTCTCCGACGCCGAATTCTCGATTTCGGTGCTGGAATCGAAGGAGCCCGTTCTGGTCGATTTCTGGGCCGAATGGTGCGGCCCCTGCCGCGTCATCGCTCCGGCCCTCGAAGAACTCGGTGGCGAATATGCCGGCAAACTTTCGATCGCCAAGGTGAATATCGACGAAAACCCGATGACGCCGACCAAGTTCGGCGTGCGCGGCATCCCGACCCTGATCCTGTTCAAGGACGGCAAGCCGGCGGCAACCCATGTCGGCGCGGCGCCGAAAAGTGTCCTGAAAGCCTGGATCGACAAGAACCTTGGCGATACAGCTCAAACCGCCAAGGCGGTTTGAGGGGCTGATGCCGCAGACCGACGAGGCGGAAACCCCGCCCGATGCGACGCCGATGATCCGCGCCATCGCCATGCCCGCCGACGCCAATGCCAATGGCGATATTTTCGGCGGCTGGCTGATGGCGCAGATGGACCTCGGCGGCAGCAACCTCGCGGGCCGCATCGCCCATGGCCGGATCGCGACCGTCGCGGTCGACGCGATGAGCTTCATCCGCCCGGTGAAAATCGGCGATGAAGTCAGCGTCTATGCCGATCTGGTGTCGGTGGGGCGCACCTCGATCCGCGTCAATGTCGAGGCGTGGCGGCGGGCGCGGGATTCGGCGAGCGAACGGCGCGTCACCAAAGCGGTGTTCACCTTCGTCGCGATCGACAGCGAAGGGCGGCCGCGCCCGATCGCGGCAGGTTCAGCCGATCTCCGATAGCGGGCGCGCAATGTCTTCCAGCGGCACGCGCGCGGCATCGACGCCGATGACGGCTTCGATGCACGCAGCAGCAGCCATCAGCCCACCGCCGAGCAGATAGCCGTAGAACACGTTGACTCGTGCGCCGCTGCCAATCAGCGCGCCGAACAGGATCGGGCCGATAATACCGCCCAGCGCCGTACCGAACGCATAGAAAATCGCGATCGCGATGGCACGGATTTCCAGTGGGAAACTTTCGCTAACCGTGAGATAGGCGGAACTCGCCGCCGCCGAGGCGAAAAAGAAAATCACCGTCCAGGCCGCGGTCTGCCCCGACGCGCCCAGCGTACCGAGCATGAACAAATACCCCGTCAGAGCCATCAAGATTCCAGAAATCGCATAGGTTCCGGCAATCATCGCGCGCCGGCCGAGCGAATCGAAGAATCGGCCCAGCAGAAGCGGCCCCGCGAAATTGCCGAGCGCGAAGGGCAGGATGTACAGCCCGACGCGGCCGCTCGGCACGCGATAGAATTTCGTCAGCACCAGCGCATAGGTGAAGAAAATCGCATTGTAGCAGAATGCCTGCGCGGTCATCAGCGAAATGCCGAGCATGGCCCTCTGGCGATAGCGCGTGAACAGGGCGTGCAACCCGACGCCGAACCAGGATGTTACATCGGTCCGAAGCCGGATTGTTTTCAACCTGGATTCGGGAGGGGCAGTGCTTACGCGCCGCTCGATTTCGGCCATGATCCGCTCCGCCGCTTCCGGGTCGCCATGGGTCATCAGCCAGCGTGGACTTTCGGGAATGAACCGGCGCAGCAGCAACGCGATACCGGCAATCGCGCCGCCGATGATGAAGGCGAGCCGCCAGCCATGGTCGGCTGCGACGATATGCGGATCGAGCGCCGCCAGCGCGCCAAGCGCACCAATTGCAGCACCGATCCAGTAGCTGCCGTTGATCACCAGATCGGTAAAGCCGCGCCGCCGTGCCGGGATCAGTTCCTGAATGGTCGCATTGATCGCCGAATACTCGCCGCCGATGCCGGTTCCGGTGACGAACCGGAACACCAGAAGCGACACAAAATTCCAGGACAATCCCGAAGCGATCGTTGCCAGGAGATAGACGAGCAAGGTGACGGTGAACAGACGCTTGCGGCCCAGGCGATCGGTCAGCCAGCCGAAAAACAACGCCCCGAGCACCGCGCCCGCCACATAGGCGCTGCC
Source organism: Acidiphilium sp. AL (assembly GCF_025499445.1). NCBI lineage: Bacteria > Pseudomonadati > Pseudomonadota > Alphaproteobacteria > Acetobacterales > Acidocellaceae > Acidiphilium > Acidiphilium sp. AL. Next base: position 104,755 of record NZ_JAIMBZ010000001.1, on the reverse strand, counting down.
CAGTGCGCCGACATCGGCACTGGATAGATGCATCTCCGGCGCCTTCGCGATCGCGCCGGAAAGCGAGCCCACCATGGTGACTTCGAGTCCGTCGAGAATCCAGGTGACGCCAAGCGCCGTGACCACCAGCCAGTGAAACCGCGCCCAAGGCAATCGGTCGAGCCGGGCCGGAATATCCGTCACGACCGACGGCGTCGCCACCACGGGTTACAGATGCGGGCCAAGCAGCGAAAGATCGGCCTTCCCGAGCCGGTCCTTCGCCGTCTGCAATTGGTGCCAGTAGGGATATTGCAAGGGCGGCGCGCTCACCTTGTTCAGCTTTGCGCGTTCCGCCTCTGTCAGTTCCAGGCTTGCCGCGTTCAGATTATCGGCAAGCTGTTTTTCGTTGCGCGCTCCGATGATCACCGACGTCACCGCCGGGCGTCCCAGCAGCCACGCCAAGGCGATCTGCGCGCCGCTGACACCGCATGCGTCGGCAATCTCCACCAGCGCATCGACGATAGTCCATAATCTGGCTTCGTCATGGATCGGCGGTTCATCCCACCCCGCCAGTTGCCGCGAGCCTTCCGGCACTTTTCGATCGCGCCGATGCTTGCCCGACAGCAGCCCGCCGGCGAGCGGACTCCACACCAATACGCCAAGCCCCTGATCGATCGACAGCGGAATCAATTCGTTCTCCGCTTCGCGCGCCTGCAACGTGTAATGGATCTGCTGACTGACAAACCGCTGCCGATGCGCCGCATCCGCGACCCACAGCGCCTTCATCACATGCCAGGCGGAATAATTCGAACACCCCACGTAACGCACCTTGCCGTGGCGAATCAGCGTGTCCAACGCCTCAATCGTCTCTTCCAGTGGGGTCAACCCATCCCATTCATGCACCTGGTACAGGTCGATCACGTCCCGGCGCAGGCGTTTCAAGCTCGCCTCGCATCCGGCGACGATGTGGTGGCGCGACAGGCCGGCATCGTTCGGCCCGTCGCCCATCGGAAACCGCACCTTGGTCGCGATCAGTACGTCGGATTTGCGCTTGCCGCCCAAAACCTCGCCGACGATTTCCTCGGAGCCGCCCGTCGAATAGATATCCGCCGTATCGATCAGGTTGACCCCGGCATCGAAACACATATCGATCTGCCGGCGCGCCTCGCCGACCCCGACATTGCCGACCATCCCGAACACGCCCTTGCCGCCCATCGTCATGGTGCCGAGCGTCAGCGCCGAAACTTTCAGGCCGGACCGGCCGAGCAAACGATAATCCATGAATTCCCCCCCGTGGCTGAATGACAGTCGAACCGGGTTCATGTCGTATCGCGAAACGCTTTGCTCAAGGGCAGTTTTGAGCTGCTCCGATTCGGCAAGATCGACCCTATGACAGTTTCGAGAAACTTCCTTGAAGATTCCATGAAACTTCACGATTGCCCGGTGCTGAACGATTGCTTGCCATCCGTTCATCTGGTTTCTCCCGCCCGCCCGTTACGCGCCGTTACGCGCATCGATCTGGTCAACAAAGGAGAGCGGTCGTGGCCCCCAGCCGACACGTCAACATCAAGACAAACACCACACGCAAGACACTCATGGCGTTCCTGCTATCCGGCACGGCTTTCGCTCCGATTCTCGTCCACGCCCAGGCGGTGAACGCTGGCGAGGTGAGTGCTTCCGGCGCCGCCGCCCTACCCGGCACCACAAAGGCGCCGCCCCAGAAGAAAATTTTCAAATCCGGCACGACCCGGCGGGTTCTCGGCCGTGCGATCATGGACGCCGCCGGGCCGGTGGCAGGTGCCGCGCAAATCCTCTCCTACTCGCCCGGCGTGAATATTTCAGGCTACGGCAATAGCGGTGCATCGAAATACACCATCACGCTTGACGGCGTGCAACAAGGCTGGGGCGGTTACGGCGGCTTCACCGGCAACGGCGCGATTGGCGTGACCCTGGACGGCGTGCCGATCGTCGATCCTTCGACCGATCTTTGGCAATCGAACACGATTCCGCAAACCGGAATGATCCAGAGCACGACCGTCACCTACGGGCCGGGCAACCCGGTCGATCGCTGGTACAACAATATCGGTGGCGGGGTAGAGTTCACGCCGGCGCAACCGACGACAAAACCGGGCGGCGACATCACGCTGACCTATGGCAGCTACGGCCAGAAGAACATCGAGTTCGATCTGCGAACCGGCATTTATCACGGCTGGTCCACCGTGATCGCGGGTGGCGTCGGCGACGGCGACAGCTTCCGCACCGCCGCCGACGGATTTCGCAGCCCAGCCGAAAATTACTCGATCTATCTGAAAACCATCAAGCATTTCTCCGCCGGCAATATCCAGTTCGGCGGTTATTTCGCGCGCAGCGCGGGCTATCGCGTGCCGGTGATCCCCACCACGCCGCAGGCGGGCGTTACCATCACCGGCAATCCGGGACAGGCGGGTTCCACACTCTACAGTCAGAAGACCTCGGGCTATTACAGCGCGCTGCCATTCAATACCTATGAGAAATTCGACACCAATGCACTCTGGATGGTCTACGGCAAGGAGAATATCCATCTCGATGACTCGACCACCCTGCATAATCTGACCTGGTATGAGAATATCAGTCGGGTTCATTCGAGAATCACGGATCTCTACAACGCAAGACCGCAACAGGACGAATACAACAACCCTTATACTAATATATTCGGCGACAAGGTCTGGTTAACCGCGAAACTTCCATTCAATACGTTGAATTTCGGCGGTTACTATATTCATGACACCTACAACTCGCGCAACAATTTCTACAATCCGGCTGACGGCGGCAACAAACACATCGTGAACATCAAAGGCAAGATCCGTTCTTCCTATTTCAACCAGGACGATTTTGCTTTGTTCGTTCAGGATGATATCCACCCGATCAGCGCTCTGCACATTACTCCCGGCATCCGTTTCGTCAGCTTCCAGACCAGCTATTCGAACTCCTCGCTTCAGGATTTCGGCTTTGCTCCAGGAGTCATTCTGTCGACCCATTGCCCGCTCACCAGCGCATCCACCAAGGGCAACACGACGGATCAGGGCGCCAGTTGCGGTGCTCACGAAAGCCGCAATGGCGTCGAGCCGTCGCTTTCGGTCAATCTGCGGGTTCTGCCCTGGATGTCGGTCTATGGCAGCTACGAGGAAGCGTTGCGTACTCCTGCGCTCGGCGGCGGCGGCGGATTGTTCCAGTCGATCGATCCGAACTCGTATCACCTCGAACTCGGCCAGGAATTCCAGGCTGGCGCGAAATTCCACATCGATAACGCCGGATTCCTGCACCATTTCCTGGCAGGCGTGAGCTATTTCCACCTCCGCTACGCCAAGCAGGCGCTGAAATTCACGCTGGCCAACGGCAACACGATTTCCGCCAACGGCACCTCGCTCTATCAGGGCGCCAATTTGTTCTTCGACGACAATCCGATCTACGCCCTGCATGTCTTCGGCAACGCCTCGATCGTGCATGCAACCTATACCAACTACGTGACCGGCGCCGGCTCCGCCAAGCCCGGCACCAGCTACAATGGACGCAAGGTGCCCTATGTGCCGCAAACCAACCTGAATATCGGCGCCTATTACGAGTATCTGTTCGGTAGCACGCTGATTCAGCCGCGCGCCTGGTATCAGTTCACCGGCACTCAAAACCTGTTCAACAACATGACCGGCGCACCGAGTCGCCAGACCATGCCGGGATACGGCACCTTCAACCTGTCGCTCAAGGTGGCGATGCCGCTGACACTACCCTATGCCGGCAGGAAATCGGTCGATTTCAAGTTGACTGCTTTGAACGTCACCAACAACCGCTACAATCAGTATGAATATATTTCGTCCGGCGGTTATTTCGGGACCGCGAATGGTGGCTATCTGCTTGCCTATCCCGGCGCGCCGTTCACGATTTACGGCAGTATCGGGATGCATTTCTGATATCGTTGCAAACCCAAACCGTCATCGATCCTTCACACTATCGCGGCGCGGCGTCGGCTAAGGCTGCGCCGCGCCTGTAACCGCCGGAGACAGCGATTATGACTCTCGCCTATATCATCCATCTCGCCAATTATTCCGACGGCGTTCTCTATATCCTCGCGATCCTGTTCCTGCTCGCAACCGCGGTCATGCTCGATCGGGTCTGGTATTTGCGCCGGGCGATTCTGCGCGGCAATGCCCTGGTCCGGCGTATGGCCGGCATGGGCAGCCTGTCGCCGGGCGATCTTGAGCAGATGCGCGATTTCGCCGGCAGGCAACCCGAGGCCGTGCTGCTCGATACCGCCTTGCATCACGTGGCCGACGCCGATGCCGAGGCCATGGGCAACCGGATGGACGAGGCGATCATGCTGGTCGCCCCCCGACTCGACCAGCGCCTCTGGGTGCTCGACACCATCGTCACCTTGGCGCCCTTGCTCGGGCTGTTCGGCACCATCATCGGCATGTTCCATGCCTTCTCGGTTCTCGCCAGACCCGGCCATGCGTCCGCCGAAGTCACCGGCGGCGTCGCGGACGCTCTCGTCGCGACCGCTTTCGGCATCCTGATCGCGATGCTCGGCCTCGCCGCCTTCAACATGCTCTCCAACCAGGTGCGGTTGATCCTTCATCAGCTCGACACCATCAAAACCATGGTGCTCAACCGCACCGATGGCGCTCCCATCGTGCCGATGATGCGCGCGCGCACCGGCATCAAAGCCGTCGCCGAATAGAGGATTTGCTGTGAAACTCCGCTATTTCGAAGTCAAGAAGGCACGCGTCGAGATCATTCCCATGATCGACGTCATGCTATTCCTGCTGGTTTTCTTCATCATCGTCACCCTGCAGATGATTCCGGATGCCGGTGTTTCCCTGCAATTGCCGACATCGAGTCAGACCCATCGCCTGAAGCACCCGAAATTCACGGTGAATATCCTGAGGGACGGCACCGTGAAAGTGAAAGACAAGGTGTTTACCCCCGATCAGCTCACATCCCTGTTTCAGTCGGACGGCGACACGGTAAAGACCCAGGTGACCATCGCGGCCTCGAAGCATGTCGCGTTCCAGCATTTCGTCACCGTGATGGATGCCGCGCGCAGAGCCGGTGTCACCGATATCGGCATCGCCGCCAAGCCGACGGCTGAATAATGTCGGCTGTGATCGGAACAAACCGTGCTTCGCCCATCATGCAGGAGCGCGACCTGTTCGGCCGTGCTCTGGGCGTGGCGCTGGTCCTTGAAATTATCGCCGTGATCGGTTTTGTCCATTTCACAAATCAAGCCGGTCCGGTCGCCAATCACCGACCGCGCATCATGAAGATCCAAATGATCGCGCCGCCGCCGAAACCGAAGCCACTGCCCAAGCCGCCGAAACCGATACCGCCGCCACCCCTGCCGCTCGCACCGCCGAAGCCGCTCCCGCCGCCGCCTAAGCCAATCCCAAAACCGCGACCAATTCCGCACCCGGTGAAACCGATACCGCATATCGCGGTACCGAAACCGCAACCGCCCCCGCCGCCACCGCAGCCCGTCGTCTCGGCGGCACAGCAGGAAAACGCGACCGAGCGCTACGCAGCCCTAGTCCATCAATCGGTCCAGAACGATCTCCGTGTGCCGCAGCTCGTCGAAATGATGCATTTGCGCGGGATAACGACCGTCGCGATCGACATCGCCCCCAGCGGTGCGCTGCTCGGCGTGTCGGTCATCCGCTCGTCCGGTGCGCCACCAATCGACAAGGCTGCGCTGGCATCGGTGCGGGCGACCCGATTCCCGCCCTTCTCACCGAAAATGCCGCATCATCCCATCACCTTCACCTTGCAGGTCAAGCTGCGCGCCGGCTGAACCGCAAACGCTGCATCGAATGCCGCACCGATCAGGATCAAGGCGGGCGATGTGAGATCCTCCGCCGCGATCCCATCGGCAAGATCGATCAGCCGCCCGTTTCGGTACCGTTCGTCGGGACGGCTGATATTGGTCACGATCACGCCGGGCGTCGCCGGGTCGAGTCCGGCGTCGATCAGTCGTTCCGCAATCGCCCGTGCGTGCCGGGCCCCCATGTAAAACGCAAAACTCGAACGCATCCGCGCCAAAGCCGGCCAATCCTGCTCCGGCAAACTTCCGTCGCTGCCATGGCCGGTGATGAATATCACGCTTCGGGCCACATCGCGCGATGTCAGCGACGCCTGGATCGATGATGCGGCGGCGCTTGCCGCGGTAATGCCGGGAATTACCACGACCTCGATATCCGCCGCACGCAGCGCCGCGATTTCCTCGCTGGCTCGGCCGAAAATCATCGGATCGCCGCCCTTCAGTCGCAATACCCGCGCGCCGTTCATCGCCTCCGCGATCAGCGATGCGTTGATTTCGTGCTGCTTCATGGCATGATGGCCGCATCTTTTGCCGACATTCACCAGCCTAGCGGTCGGGGCCAGTGCAAGAATCCGCTGCTCGACCAGCGCATCGTGCAAAATCACCTCGGCGGCCTCGATGGCGCGCAGCGCCTTCACCGTCAGCAATTCAGGATCGCCCGGCCCGGCTCCGGCAAGAACGACGGGATGAATCTCGCGGTCAACCTGCTGCGAGAATCGGTTCATGGTGCAAAAATCCTTTGAGTTCGGAAATGCAGGAACCGCAGCCGGTTCCTGCCTTCGTCGCCGCACCGATCGCGTCGATCGTCGCAAGCCCCCGCACCTTGATTGCGGCACGTATCATCGGTTCGGTCACCTGATGACAGACACAAACGATCCCGCCTCCCGGCGCGGCGCTGCTCGCTCCGCGTCCAGCCAGCAGAACCGCCGGATCGGGCTCGACCCATCGTCGCGCAAACAGCTTTTCCAGAGAATCGGCCGACGGTAGCGCCGCTCGATCGGAAGCGACATGCAGCACGAATACCAAGACCCCGCCCCTCATCACCGCGAGACGAAATACGCCGCGCCGCGCATCCGTATAGTCGAGCATTTCGACCGTTTCTGGAAGTTCCAGAAGAGAACTGGCCAAGGACCGGCAAGTCGTATCCTCGCGCAAAGGCAAGAATCCAGTGAAGCCGAACTGAACCAGTCCTCCCACGCGCGGCGTGCGCGACCACACCGCATGGTCGTTTACCTTGGATCGCACCGAAAGCACCGTGCGCGCAAGCGCCACGCCATGCCACTGGGCCACGATACGCCTCATCGTTACTTTGCCATGCTTGAAGGCTGGTTCACCGGAAATCGGATCTCGCTCGGCGCCCGCCAGCATATTGACCGTGCTTGCGCTGCCATGCGCCTCGGTCCAGTGCATTGCCATGAAGATCGAACCCGAGGCCTGGTCCGCTCCGATCATGGCCGGCAGAATCAATTGTCCCCGTTCGTTGCCGATCGCGGCCAGATCGCCGGTCGCGATGCCCAACCGCGCGGCGTCGGCCGGTGCAATGGTCGCGGCCGCCGCCTCGCGATGCGCCATGAGCTCCGGCACGCGCCCGGTGCGCGTCATGGTGTGCCACTGGTCGCGCAACCGCCCCGTATTCAGCGTGAATTTTTTCTCCTCATCTACCGCTCCATGCTCGGCTGAGACAGCCACAAACCGCGCCCTGCCATCGGTCGTCGGGAACCTGCCGTCGCCGAACAGACGCGGCTCCGCCCGGCCGACGGGCCATTGAATTGGCCGCATCGCGTCATAATCCTCATCGGGCATCGCCGCGAGCGGACCCAGATCGAACACTCGCGCACCATCGTTCTCGAAAGTTGACAAAGCGGCATGTTCTCGGAAAATCGACGCCGTGCTGGAGTATGCGAAAGCTTCGCCAAATCCCATGCGGCACGCAACTTCCTTGAACATCCACCAATCCGGTTTGGCCTCACCCGGTGCTGGACGGAATGCGCGCTGGCGTGAGATCATGCGCTCGGAATTGGTGACAGTACCATCCTTCTCCGACCAGCCGGCGGCCGGCAGAACCACATCGGCACGCGACGATGTCGCCGTCGGCCAGCAATCGGCAACAACGACGAAGGGGCAACGTTCGAGAGCTTCGCGAACAAGCGCGCTGCGCGGCAAAGATTCGGCCGGATTGGTGCCGGCAATCCACAATGCCTTGATCCGTCCGTCATGCACCGCGTCGAACAAATCGATCGCCTTGAGGCCCGGCTTGCGAGCGAGATTCGGCGCATTCCAGAACCGCGCCAGAATATCCCGATGCGCGGAATCGTCGAAGGAAAGATGGGCGGCGAGTTGAGTCGCGAGACCGCCCACTTCGCGTCCGCCCATCGCGTTCGGCTGTCCTGTAAGCGAAAACGGCCCCGCACCCGGCTTGCCGATCCGTCCGGTAGCGAGATGCAGGTTCAAAATCGCATTTACGGTGTCGGTTCCGATGACCGATTGATTGACACCTTGGGAAAACGCCGTGACGAGCCGCGGCGTGCCGGCGATCATGTCGGCAAATTGGTCAAACAACTCGGCGTCGATACCAGGATCGGCCTGGTGCGCCATTGCCAAGGCGGCGTCGAACCCAGCCGTATGCCGGGCAATGAAATCGTAGTCGAGTGCGCCTTTTGCCGCACATTTGGCAAATAGCGCGGCAAATAACGCAAGATCGCCACCAGGTGCGATTTGAATGTGCAGATCGGCGAGATCGGCCGTCGCACTCCGGCGTGGGTCGATCGCGACGATCCGTGTCCCCCGTGATTCACGCGCCCGCAACGCGCGCTGGAACAACACAGGATGACACCACGCCGCGTTTGATCCAACAAACAAAATCAAATCGGCTTCGTCGAAATCCTCATAAATGCCCGGCACCAGATCCTCGCCAAATGCCCTGATCTGAGCCGCCACCGGCGAAGCCATACACAGGCGCGAGTTGGTATCGATATTGCCGGAGCCGATGAATCCCTTCATCAGCTTGTTAGCGATATAATAATCCTCGGTCAGGAATTGTCCCGACACATAGAACGCAACCGAATCCGGTCCACGCTCGGCAATCGCCTCGCCAAATCGCTTTGCCACGACATCGAACGCTTCGGGCCAACTCGCTTGTTGTCCACCGATCATCGGAGCGACCAGCCGGTCCCGGTCATCCAGGGTCAACCCAAGCGTCGTGCCCTTTACGCACAGCTTGCCACGATTCGCCGGATGATCGGGATCGCCAACAATCCCATCCCGTCCGGCAACAACCCCGCATCCGACCCCACAATACGGGCAGGTCGTGTTCATCAGGCCGCGATCGGTCCAGCAATGCCGAGCAGAATCCGTCCCGCTTCAATGCGAAGCGGAAACCGCGCGACACAAGGGGCATCCTCGTCCGAAGCAGAACCCGTTTCCAGCGAAATCACCCAGTTATGAAGCGGGCATGTCACGCCATGGCCGTGCACGATGCCTTGACTCAATGGTCCGCCGCGATGAGGGCAGCGATCGCGCAATGCGAATATAGCGTTATCGCCGGTACGAAAAATCGCGACCGGCCCATGTGCCGTTGACACCGTGCGCGCGCCGCGCGCCGGAATCTCGTCCACCGCCGCGATATCGACAAAAACCGGATCGACCATCATGCCATCCATCAGACCAGCTCCGCGACATCGACATAGCTTGGCGGCGTCGGGCCGGCGGAACGCTCTTCCCATGGATCGACCTGTGCGAATTGCTGGGCATGATGGAAGCGCTCGGCCAGAGCGGCGCGTCCTTCGGCATCCTCGACAATGCGCGACTTCACGTAATCGATGCCGACCCGCTCGATCCAATGCGCCGTCCGCTCCAAATATAGCGCTTCCTCCCGATAGACCTGAAGAAAGGCAGCGCAGTATTCAAGAACCTCATCCGCCATCGTCACCTTGCACAGCAGCTCGGCACCGCGCAGCTTGATTCCGCCATTGCCGCCGACCAGCAGATCCCAACCCGCCTCGGTTGCGATCACGCCGAAATCCTTGATCGAGGATTCCGCGCAATTGCGCGGACAACCCGACACCGCCATTTTGACCTTGTGCGGATGCCACGAGCCCCAGGACATCTTCTCCAGCGCGATTCCCATCGCCGTCGAATTCTGTGTCCCGAACCGGCACCATTCCGACCCCACGCAGGTTTTCACGGTACGCAGCGCCTTGCCATAAGCATGACCGGACACCAGGCCCGCCGCATTCAGATCGCGCCATACCGCAGGCAGATCCTCGCGCCTCACTCCTAGCATGTCGATGCGCTGGCCGCCGGTTATCTTGACTTCTGGAATGTCGAATTTTTCGACCACATCGGCGATCGCGCGCAATTCCCGCGCATTGGTCACTCCGCCCCACATGCGCGGCACAACCGAAAACGTTCCGTCTTTCTGGATATTCGCGTGCATTCGTTCGTTGACGAAGCGTGACTGCGCATCATCGACATATTCACCCGGCCATGCGCAGAGCAGGTAAAAATTCAGTGCCGGCCGACAGGAATGGCAACCATCCGGTGTCTTCCATTCCAGCGCCTGCATCACGGCCGAAATCGATTTGAGATCACCCCCCAGGATACGTCGCCGCACTTCGTCATGCGACAGATCTGTGCACGTGCACATCGATTTTACCATGACCGGCGCGTAGGCATTGCCGATTGTCGCCTTAAGAAGCGCCTCGACCTGCATCGTGCATGAACCGCAGGACGACGAGGCCTTGGTACGTGCACGAACGGCTTCCAGCGTCGTGAGGCCGAATTCGGAAATCGCCGAGACGATCTTGCCTTTTGCGATCCCGTTGCAACCGCAAATCTCGGCATGATCCGGCAGCGCCAGAACCACCTCCGCCGGGCCGGCCGCCCCATCCAGTGCAGGGCCGAAAATCACGCTGTCCCGAAACGTTTCGATATCCGTTTCGTCTTTCATCAACTGAAAGTGCCACCCGGAATCGCGCGCATCGCCAAACGCCACGATGCCGACGATCCGATTTTCCCGCAACACCAGTCGCTTGTAGATGCCACGCGACGCATCGCGCAGAACGATATCGTCGGTCGTCGCATCGCCCATGAAGGCGCCGGCCGAGACCATATCGATCCCCGAAACCTTCAGCCGCGCGATGCTCACGGTCGGGCAAAATCCCGGCCCCTGATTACCCGTCATGGCATTCGCGGCAATCTTGGCCATTTCCCAGATCGGCGCGACCAGCCCGAACACCTCGCCGTCATGCTCGACGCATTCGCCGATCGCGAAAATCTCTGGATCGGAGGTCCTCATCCAGTCATCGACAATCACTCCGCGGTTACACGTAAGGCCGACGGCGCGTGCCAACCCTGCGTTAGGACGAATTCCGACCGCCATCACCACAAGATCCGCCTCGATTTCCGTGCCATCCTTCAGCCGCACTGCCCGCACTTGTTCGTCCCCCACAAAGGTGGCGGTTTCGGTCGCGGTCAGAATGGTCATACCCCGCGCGGTCAGCGCGCGTTCCAATAGATGCGCCGCGGAGGCATCGAGCTGGCGTTCCATCAATGTCGGCATGAGATGGATTACGGTGACATCGGCGCCACGCAGATTAAGCCCGTGCGCTGCCTCAAGACCCAGCAATCCGCCACCGATCACCACGGCCTTGCAGCCTGGCTTGGCCACCGCGAGCATGTCCTCGACATCCGCGACAGTCCGAAACGTCTGCACGCCGTCGAGTTCCGCACCCTGGATCGGCAAGACGAACGGATTCGATCCGGTCGCGAGAAGCGCGATGTCGTAGGGCACGTCGTTGCCGTGAGCGCCTCGCACGATGCGCTTCTTGCGGTCGATCCAATCGACATGTTCGCCGGCGATCAACCGAATGTTATTCGCTTCATACCAATCATAATCGTTGAGCACGATGTCGGTGAAATTCTTGTCGCCGGCCAGAAGCGGCGACAGCATGATCCGGTCGTAATTCGGCTGCGGCTCGCCACCGAACACCGTGATATCGAAATATCCCGGTGCGGCCGAAAGAATTTCTTCGACGGTTCGCATTCCCGCCATGCCGTTGCCGATCACGACAAGGCGCGGACGCGACATTTTGAAGCCATCCATATTATCGCTCCTTGTCAAATGCGAACCGGCGCGCCATCGACGACATCCCCGGAAGCGAAATCGGCACGCCAGCGGCGTTTGACCGCGATCAGTCCGGCAAAGGCAACCAGGGCAAGACCTGCAAAGATCAGGAAACCAGCCTGATACGAGCCCGTGAACTGTTTCGAATAACCAAGGCTCGATGCGAGATAGAACCCGCCAACACCGCCCGCCATGCCAACCAGCCCGGTCATCACGCCGATTTCCCGGCCAAACCGGATCGGCACAAGCTGAAACACCGCGCCATTGCCCATGCCGAGCGCCAGCATCGCGATGACGAAGGTACCAAGGGTGAGTGCCGTCGTCGGCAGGCCGATGCTCACCAATGCAAGTGCCGACGCTGCAACGAGATAGAATACCGAAAGCGCGCGGATGCCGCCGAATCGATCGGCAATGAAGCCACCCACCGGACGGAACATTGAGCCCGCAAACACACAGGCGGCCGTCGCATAGCCGGCGGCAACGGGCGCTAACCCATACTGGGTGTGGAAATAAATCGCGAGCGACGCAGCCAGCCCTACGAAACCGCCAAAGGTCACGCTGTAGAACAGCATGAACAGCCAGGTGTCCCTGAGTGCCAGCACGCGCAAATAGGCGGCGATGCTCTGCGGCGCCGGATGGTTCGGGCTGTCCTTGGCGAGCAGTATGAACGCCACGAGCACCAGCATCATCACCAGCGCCGCAAGACCGAACACGTTGGTAAAGCCGAGGGCGAGCCCAAGAGCAGGTGCGAATAACGCGGCCAGAACCGTGCCGGAATTGCCCGCTCCGGCGATACCCAGCGCTGTGCCCTGATGCTCCTTCGGATACCAGCGCGAAGCCAGCGGCAAGGCGATCGCGAAGGACGCGCCTGCAAGACCGAGCACGATGCCGAGCAACTGCACCGCGCGAAAATCGGGGATGCCGAGGTGCCACGCTGCAAGCAGTCCTACGATCACCAAAACCTGGGCGACGATTCCGGTACGCTTCGCGCCGAACCGATCCACCGCCAGACCATTGACAATCCGCAGCAAAGCGCCGGCGAGAACCGGCGTCGCTACCATCAACCCTTTATGCGCGGGGTCGAGATGCAGCGCCTTACCGATCTGCACGCCGAGCGGTCCGAGCAACACCCAGACCATGAAGCTCATGTCGAAATACAGAAACGCCGCGAACAAGGTGGGCAAGTGCCCCGATTTCAGAAAGGATTTATTCTGGGGCACAGCCATGGTCGCTCTCCTGCGGATATGTCGATCCGCGAAGCGGCCTTCCTTGGCACGCAATTTCAAAACGGAGCCGGAGGCCCAACCATCCTATCGCGACCACCCTTGGCCACCATAGGGGCACTGCATATGCATGTGCAGTGCAGCAAGAACAATGCCAACATAAAAAATAGCTTATTTTCGAGCCTGTTCTACGAACATTAATTTAAATATCCTAAAAATTACTCATATTTTGCTTAAAAATAGATCGTTTGATGGAAAATTGACAACTCTGCCGCATCCGGTCGTTCGAGCCAGCAGTCTTTCGCGAGAAATGCCGATGCGGGTTTTTGTGCGTTCATGCCAAATCCTCTCCCGCCTCGCGCAATAGCGCGCGGGCGACCTCCGGCAACCGCATCTGACGCTCCATGGCGCGTCTTTGCAGAAACCGATGCGCGACAGGTTCGGCCATGCCATCGCGCCGCATCAGCAACCGCTTTGCCGCGTCCACTCGGCGCCGATCGGCCAACTCCGCCTCTGCCGCGGCAAGCCGTGCCTCGCGCGTTCTGGCATAGCGGAACAGGGCGATGGCGCTGCGCAAAACCGGCCTGATATCGGCGATCACCGCCGCGTTGACGTGGTACGACACAACGCCGGCGGTAATCGCCGCCTCCATGAAGGCGGGATCATCCTCGTCGACGAACAGCGTGACCGGCACGCCGCTCGCCGTTACTTTGCGCACTTGCTCGGGGCTGCCGCGATCCGGCCGTGCCATGTCCACGATCACCAGATCCGGCCGTTCCGTGTTCACGATGTCGGCGAGGGTGGAGGCCGGCGGTGCTATTCTGACACGCCCGACGCCCATCTGTTCGAGCCTTACGGCCAACGCCGCGGCACGCACTGAATCGGTCTCGGCGATCAGGATGTCCACGTTGCGGCGCTGGCCCCGTCTTGTCTTGCAGGATGCTGCAATGCAAGATGGCTGCCAACGCAGCCACACCATCAGTCGAGAAACAATTTCCCCGGATTGAGAATGCCGCGCGGATCGAGTGCCGCTTTGATCACGCGCATCATCTCGAGGGCCGAAGCACCGTGCTCGCGGAGCAGGAATTCGCGCTTGCCGATGCCCACGCCGTGCTCACCGCTCGCCGCCCCGCCGAGGTCGAGCGCCTGTGCCACGATCTCACGGTCCAGCGCCCAGGCACGCTCGGCACCCTCCTTCGTGTCGGGATACAGGATCAGCACGTGGAAATTGCCGTCGCCGACATGACCGACGATGCAGGCATGGAGGCCCGATTGCGCCACCGAGTCACGGGCCTGTTCGATCGCCTCGGCAAGCCGCGAAATCGGCACGATGGTATCCGTCGAGAATGCGCCGTGCCCCGGATAGGCCGCGCGCGCCGCCCAGTAGGCGTCGTGCCGGGCCTGCCAGAGCTTGGTCCGCGCCTCGGTTTCGGTCGCGAAGGCAAAGCCCGAGCCGCCATGCTCGGCGGCGATCGCTTCGGCCATCGCGGCCTGCTCGGCAACGCCCTGTGCGGTGCCATGGAACTCGAACAGAAGCGTGGGCTGCGCCGCCATGCCGTCGAGCTTGGAATAGGCGATCGAGGCCGCCATCTGGGCCGCGTCGGCGAATTCGATGCGGGCGACCGGAATGCCGGCCTGCATGATCTCGATCACGGTTTCGACCGCGCCGCGCTCGGTGGCGAACCGGCACACCGCCGCGCCGATCGCCTCGGGAATGCCGTACAGGCGAAACTGGATTTCGGTGATGACGCCGAGCGTGCCTTCCGACCCGATCAGCAGGCGGGTCAGATCGTAGCCGGTCGCCGATTTGCGCACCCGCCCGCCGGTATCCACGATGGTGCCGTCGGCCAGCACCGCGCGCAGGCCGAGCACGTTTTCGCGGATCGTGCCGTAGCGCACCGCATTGGTGCCGGAGGCGCGGGTCGCGCACATGCCGCCGATGGTGCAATCCGCCCCAGGATCGACCGGGAAGAACAGCCCATGGTCGCGGAGAAAAAGATTGAGCTGCTTGCGGGTGACGCCCGCTTCGACCCTGGCGTCGAGATCGGCGTCGTTCACCGCTAGAACGCGGTTCATCCGGGTGAGATCGAGGCTGATCCCGCCCGCGACCGGCGTGACATGCCCTTCCAGCGAGGTTCCGGCGCCGAACGGCGTCACCGTCATGCGATGGGCGTGACACAGCGCCAGCAGCCGCGACACCTCCTCGGTCGATTCGGGAAACGCCACGGCATCGGGCAGATGCGTGGCCGGATTCGCCTCGCCATGCGCATGGGTTTCACGGATCGACGCGTTGAGGCTCAGCCGGTCGCCGAAAATCCCACGCGCGGCTTCGACGATATGCTCCATTTCCATGCGGAAACCCTACGCCGGCCGGCACCGAATGACCAGAAGCTCAACCCATCCGCCAGATCGCCAGACGCGCCGGGCCATGGATGCGCTCGGCGAGAATCGCGATGTCATTGGGGATCGGATCGGCGCGGCCGAATTCGGCGGCGATCAGCGCATCCGGCGCGATCCAGCCGGCTTTCCCCAACGCATCGAGCGCGCGCGGAATAAGTCCGGCGCCATAAGGTGGATCGAGCAGCACAAGATCGTGCGGCATGGCCGCGCGCGGCGGGGCGAGCGCATCGGCCGCAACCAGATCGGCCTGATCTCCCACCCGGCACGCGTCGATATTGCGCCGGATCGCCACGCACGCCGCGCGATCCGCCTCGATGAACGTCGCCCGCGCCGCGCCGCGCGACAATGCCTCCAGTCCTAGAGCACCGGAACCGGCGAACACGTCGAGCACCGTGCGACCGACGATCGCGTGCTCGGCCCAGCGTGCGTGCGCCAGAATATCGAACAAGGCCTGACGCACCCGCGCCGAACTCGGCCGTGTCGCAAGCCCTTCCGGCGTCGCTAAAACGCGCCCGCGCAGCACGCCCGCGATAATGCGGGGCGCGGCCATTATTTATCCTTCGGCAATTGATCGCGCAGCACCTTGCCGGTGATTTCGGCAACCCCGCCGCGCGGCAGGTTGCCGAGCTGGAACGGGCCGTAGGCCACCCGGATCAGCCGCGTCGTCTCCAACCCCAACGCCGCCATCACCTTCCTGATTTCCCGGTTCTTGCCCTCGGCAATACTAACAGACAACCAAGCGTTAGCCCCCTTCGCAGAATCGACCTCGGCGGCGATCGGGCCGTAGCGCACGCCATCGACCGTGATGCCCTGCTTCAGCGATACCAGCCGGTCGGAATCGACCATGCCATAAACCCGCACCCGATAGCGGCGCAGCCAGCCGGTGGTCGGCAATTCGAGCCGCCGAGCCAGCGTCCCGTCATTGGTGAGCAGAAGCAGGCCCTCGCTGTTCAAATCGAGCCGGCCCACGCTGACCACCCGCGGCATGTCCGGCGGCAGTTTCTCGAACACGGTGGGTCGGCCCTGCGGATCGCGATGGGTGGTCAGCAGCCCATCCGGCTTGTGATAACGCCATAGCCGCGTGCGTGCGGCCTCGGCCACCATTGCCCCATCCACCATCACGACATCGCCCGCGACAACGAACGTCGCCGGATGCTCGACTTTTGCGCCGTTCAGCACCACGCGCCCCTCGCCGATCATCCGCTCGGCATCCCGACGGCTCGCGATCCCGGCCCGCGCCAGATATTTGGCGATCCGCTCGCCGTCCTGCCCGCTCATCGCACCGCCTCGACGAACGCCGCGAACAACCGCGCATCGCCGGGATCGATCAGAAATTCGGGATGCCATTGCACGCCGATGCAGAATCGGTGCGACGGCGATTCGACCCCCTCGATCACCCCGTCCGGCGCGGTAGCGTTGACGATCAGCGTCGGTCCGGTATCGCGCACCGCCTGGTGGTGCGAGGAGTTCACTCGCATCGTCGCACGCCCGACGATTGCGGCAAGACTTGTGCCGGGCACGATCGAAACCGCGTGCCCCGCCTCATTCCGCGGATTTGGCTGCTCATGCGCCAAGGCGCCCGGCATTGCGTCGGGAATATGCTGGATCAGCGAGCCGCCCAGAGCCACCGCCAGCAATTGCTCGCCACCACAAATGCCCAGCACCGGCATGTCGCGCATCAGCGCCCCGCGCAGCAATGCCATTTCCGCCTCGGTGCGGCCCTTCTTGAGCGACACCGTGTCATGGCGCGTGCCGTCGCCGTACAAGGCGGGATCGACATCGAATGCCCCGCCGGTCACCACCAGCCCATCGAGCGTTTCCAGATAGGCATCCGCCAGTTCCGCGCGATGCGGCAGCGCCACCGGCACGCCCCCGGCTTCGGCGATGGCGTCGGCGTAATTGCGGCGGATCGCATACCAGGGGAATTTGGAATAGCCGCCCGGCTCCTCGGCATCGAGGGTCAGGCCGATCAGTGGGCGCTTGCTCATGGCGCGAGCTAGACCTGCAACCCCCGCCAAGGCAAGAGAGGCGCATGACGCCGATGCAGCGCGCCCTGAACGAAGCCCGCAAGGCCGCCGAGTGCGGCGAAGTACCGGTGGGCGCGGTCGTGACCGATGGCGCAGGCGCCGTGCTTGCCACCGCCAGCAATGCGGTAGAGGCACGACACGACGCCACCGCCCACGCCGAACTGCTCGCCCTGCGCGCCGCCGCCGCCCGGCGGGGCGAAAAATATCTTGTCGATTGCACGCTGACCGTCACGCTGGAGCCCTGCCCGCTCTGCGCCGCCGCCATCGCCCTGTTTCGTATCAAGCGGCTGGTCTTCGGCGCCTACGATCCGAAATCGGGCGGCGTCGAGCATGGACCGCGTGTATTCGATCACGCTACCTGCCACCATAGGCCGGAGGTAATCGGCGGGGTCGATGAGCGCGAAAGCGCCGCGATTCTGCGCGATTTCTTCGAAAACCGTCGCGACCCGGCAAATTCTGCCGGGCGTTAACCGAATCCTTACCCGTGTCGGTCATTCTTGCCGTGCGACAAAATCGTCGCGACAGCAGGATGACCCCATGCCGCTTACCGCCCCGTCAGCCGGTTCCCGCTCGAAATGAACAGGCTGCTCGAAAATCTCCGTGCTTTGGGGCCGGTCAAGCTGGGCGCGATGGGTGTTGTCGCCGCAGCGGTTCTGGGCCTGATGGCCATGCTCATGCTCGGCGGCGGCCCTGGCGCGAACGCAACGCTCTATTCCGGCCTCGGACTCAAGGACGCGGCGAACATCGCGGCCACCCTGAAATCCGCCCATATCCGATATCGGGTCGGCGAGCAGGGCCATAGCATCCTGGTCGCCCAGCCCGAACTGGACGCCGCGAGGCTGCTGCTCGCCCGGCACGATCTGCCGGCCGGCACCTCCCAGGGTTTCGCCATTTTCGACCATCAGAATCCGCTGACCGGATCGGATTTTCTCGATCAGATCGACGAAACCCGCGCGATCGACGGCGAACTCGAACGCACCATCGAGCTGATCCAGGGAATTCGCGCCGCCAGGGTGCAGGTGGTGCTGCCGAGGCGCGAGGATTTCAGCCTGCGCACCGAGCCGGCACGCGCGAGCGTGATGCTGTCGCTCGCCGGCGCGGCGCCGATCGACCGGGAAAGCGTCGACGCCATCCTCAACCTCGTCGCCTCGGCGGTGCCGGAGCTGAAACCCGGCAACATCTCGATCGCCGATAATCGCGGCGAATTGCTGGCCCAGGCCGGACGCGGCGACAGCGCGATGCTGAATGCGCGGGATGCCGCGATCAAGCGCGCGACCGAGCACCATCTGTCCGACGCCGTCCGCTCGATGCTCGACGCCGCCATCGGGCCCAATCAGGTGCGCGTGGTCACCTCCGTCTCGATGGATTTCGACCGGACCGCCCAGACATCGACCGTCTATGATCCGAACGGCCAAGTCGTCCGCAGCCAGCGGCAAAGCCGCACCAAATCCTCGCGCACGACCAGCCGCAACGATACGGTCTCGGTCGCCAACAACCTGCCCGGCGCCTCCACCGGCAAGGCGAACCCGAAGCGGCTCGAAACCCGCTCGCATTCGAACCAGACGACGAATTACGAAATCAGCCAGACGGTGAAGCGCATCGTCCACGCGACGCCGCAGATCACCCGAATCAGTGTCGCCGTTCTGCTCGACGGCACCCAATCGCGCGGCAAAAACGGCAAACCGGTCTGGCAGCCGCGCTCGGCCAGGGCGATCGCGCGAATCAAAAAACTTGTCGAAACGGCCATCGGATATGACAAGACACGCGGCGACGTGGTGGATATCCAGTCGATGCACTTCGTCAACCCGGACGCGATCCTAAGCGCGCCCAAAACCTCGTTGATCGGCCGCTTCATGAACAGCGGGCTGCTGGTGCCGCTGCTGCGCATCGTGATTACCGGCCTTGTCGGACTCGCCGCTTTGTTTTTCGTCTTCCGCCCGATCGTCAGCCGCCTCACCACACCGGGCAATACCATGATCGGGACCATGGATGGCGAGGCCGGCGCCAGTGCGATCGGAGCCGATTCTCGTGACGCCATCGCCGGGCCCGGTGCCGAAACGGACCATAGCCCGATCCGTGCGATCGCCGATCTGGTCGACCGGAATCCCGAGGCAACTCTTGCCGTGATCCGCGGCTGGCTGAGCCATGAAGGTGCACGGTGAGCGATAGCATCGATCACCTGCACGGTGCCGTGCGAACCGCGATCCTGATGCTCGCCCTCGGCGAGGACCAGGGCGGCAAACTACTCGCTTTGCTGAAGGACGACGAGATCCGCGAGGTTTCACGCGCTATGGCCAGTCTCGGCACGGTGCGCCCCGAGACCGTCGAACAGCTCTGCGCCGATTTCGCTGTCCGCCTCAACCGGACCGGCTCGGTCGCCGGTTCGGCGGAGGCCGCAGAGCGACTGGTCCGCAAAACCATTCCCGCCGAGCGCGCAAGCCAGCTTCTCGAAGATCTCCATGGTCCGTCAGGCAAAACGATCTGGGACAAGCTCGGCAAAGTCAACGAATCCGTCCTTTGCGACTATCTGCTGCAGGAACATCCACAAACCGCGGCACTTGTCCTGTCGCGCGTCGGCGCCGAGCACGCCGCACGGGTGATCGCGCGCTTCCCGGAATCCCTGGCGCTCGACATCGTCGAGCGCATGCTCGTGATGGAGGGTATCCAACGCGAAGCGATCGACGATGTCGAGCGGACCCTCAAAGCCGACTTCATGGCCAATCTTGCCTCAAGCTCGCAACGCGACCCGCACCAGAAATTGGCCGAGATTTTCAACGCCTTCGATCGTGGCGTCGAGGCGCGGCTGATCGCGGGGCTGGAGACACGAAATCAGGATGCCGCAAGCCGCATCAAATCGCTGATGTTCACCTTCGACGATCTCACCCGCCTCGCGCCACAGGATGTCCAGATCCTGCTGCGCGCGGTCGAGAAGGAAAAACTGCCGCTCGCACTGAAGGGCGCCTCGGACAAAATCCGTGACCTGTTCCTCTGCAACCTCTCGGAACGCGCCGGCAAAATGCTGCGCGACGATATCGACGCACTCGGACCGGTCCGGCTGCGCGATGTCGATGCCGCGCAGCTTGCCATTGTGGCAACCGCCAAGGAACTCGCCGCACAGGGTGAAATCGAAATCGGTTCAGGAAAGGACGACGAATTTGTTATCTGACACATCATTGACGCCAGATGGGACGGTATCGGTTGGAGCGGCACCGTCCGGGCTGACCGCGGTGCCGTTCAGCCAACCTGCCGCGCGTCCTTCCGATGCCGAGCCGCAAACCTCGCGACCGCCGCGCGATCTTGAAGCGGTCTATGATATTCCCGTTCTGGTCAGCGCCGTGCTCGGCCGTTCCACCATGCAGGTCAGCCAGTTGCTGAAGCTCGGACGCGGCGCCGTCGTCGAACTCGACCGCAAGGTCGGCGACCCGATCGACGTTTTCGTCAACAACCGGCTGGTTGCCCGCGGCGAGGTCGTGATGATCGACGATACCAGGCTCGGCATCACAATGACCGAAATCGTGAAATCGGACCGGAACGGCTGACCATAGCGATGCGCATCCTCATCATCGGTTCGCTCTCGGGGGAACTCGGCGTCGCCGCCCGCATCGCGGTGGCGCGCGGCGCGATCCTCGACCATGCCGAAACGATCGAAACGGCACTGCGTTTGCTGCGCCAGGCAGCCGTCATCGACCTGATCATTTGCGATGTCGCCCACGACATTCCCGCGCTGATGGCTCAACTCGCCACCGAGCGATTCACCATCGCCGTGGTCGCGGCGGGTGCCCAGAATGACGAAAAAGGCGCGCTCGCGGCAATTCGCGCCGGGGCCCGCGAATATCTGCCTCTCCCGCCGGACGCCGAGCTGATCGCCGCCATTCTGGCCGCCGTCTCGGCGGAGCAGCCTTCGCAAATCGTCGCCTGCGATGCCGCGATGCGCGTGTTGCTCGCGAAAGCCGAGCAGGTCGCGCAATCGAACGCCACCATGCTGATCACTGGCGAAAGCGGCACCGGCAAGGAAGTGCTGGCGCGGTTCATCCATGCGCGGTCACGGCGCGCGCGCGGTCCCTTCGTCGCATTGAACTGCGCGGCAATCCCCGAAACGCTTCTGGAATCCGAGCTGTTCGGCCACGAAAAGGGTGCGTTCTCAGGTGCTCTCGCAAGGCGTCAGGGCAAGTTCGAGGCGGCTCATCGCGGCACGCTTCTGCTCGACGAAATCGCCGAGATGGATGCCAAACTTCAGGCCAAACTCCTGCGCGCGCTCCAGGAACGCACGATCGATCGGCTGGGCGGCGATCATCCGGTTCCGGTGGACGTGCGGATTCTCGCCGCGACCAATCGCGATCTCGCGGCAAGCATCGATGCCGGGCAGTTTCGCGAAGATCTGTTCTTCCGCCTCAACGTCGTCGCCCTGCATATTCCGCCGCTCCGCCACCGCAGAGACGATATCGCTCCCCTCGCCCAGCACTTCGTCGATCATTACGCCGCACTCAACGATGCCGGACCGAAGCGCCTGACCGAAGCCGCACTCGCCCGACTCGCCGAACATCCGTGGCGCGGCAATGTGCGCGAGCTGGAAAACGCCATGCATCGCGCGGTGCTGCTCACCGGGAATGACCGCATCGGGATCGCCGACATCGAATTTCAGGGTTCCGGCTCGGCAAACTCCTCGCTCTCCAAAGACGCGGTTCAAACCAACCCCGCATCAGGGATCGTGTCCCTCGTCGGCCGACGCGTCGAGGACGTCGAACAGGCACTGATCATCGAGACCCTCAACCATTGCCTCGGCAACCGTACCCACGCGGCGACCATCCTCGGCATTTCGATCCGCGCCCTGCGCAACAAGCTGCGCGATTATGCCGCCCACGGCGCGATCATCCCGGCGCCGCATAATGGCGTGGCGGCGTGAACGCGATGAACCCGTGGCAGGACATCAGCCGGCGGCTCAAGAATTTCCAGCCCGGAACCGATATCGGGCTCGCGATCGGGGTGGTGTTCATCATCACCGTGCTCATCGTTCCGCTGCCGCCGTTCATGCTGGATGCCGGATTGGCGCTGTCCTTCACCATCGGCATTCTCGTGCTGATGGTGTCGCTGTTCATCCGCCGGCCGATCGACTTCACCAGTTTTCCGAGCGTCCTGCTGCTGACGACCCTGCTCCGGCTGTCGCTCGACGTCGCGGCGACCCGCCAGATCCTGTCGCACGGCAACGAGGGAACCGACGCCGCCGGCCATGTCATCGCGGCGTTCGGCGGCTTCCTGATGGGCGGCGATCTGCTGATCGGGCTGATCGTCTTCGCGATTCTTCTCGTGGTGAACTTCATCGTCATCACCAAGGGCTCGACCCGAATCGCCGAAGTCGCCGCGCGCTTCACCCTCGATGCGATTCCCGGCAAACAGATGGCGATCGATGCCGAGTTGAACACCGGCGCCATCGACGAGGCCACCGCGCGGCGCAAACGCGCCGAACTCGAGCATGAAAGCGTGTTCTACGGCGCGATGGACGGTGCGGCGAAATTCGTCCGCGGCGATGCCGTGGCGGCCCTGATCATCACCTCGATCAATATCGTCGGCGGGTTCGTCATCGGTGTCGTCCAGAAAGGCATGAGCGTCCACGATGCCGCGGCGGCCTTCACCACATTATCGATCGGCGAAGGGCTGGTCTCGCAGATTCCGTCCCTGCTCGTCTCGGTTGCCGCCGGCGTCGTCGTCACTAAGGGAAGCGCCGAAGGCAGCACGGACTCCGCCTTGGTCGGGCAACTCGGCCGCTCGGCGAAACCACTCGGGATCGCATCTTGTGCTGCATTATGCCTGGCTCTCGCCCCCGGCCTGCCGTTCCTGCCCTTCGCCACGCTCTCGATCCTCGCGGGCTGGGCATCCTGGCACCGCTGGCGCCATCCACCGCATATCGATCGGGCGATCGAACCCGAACTCACGATGCCGGCCGAACCGCCGATCACCGATGTTCTGAAAATCGACCAGATCAGGCTCGAACTCGGCTACGGATTGCTGATCCTCGCCGGCGGCGACACGCCGCGGCTTACCGAACAGATCAAGTCGCTGCGCCGAGCGATCGCCGCCGAAATGGGCTTCATTCTGCCGCCGGTTCGCATCCAGGACAATATGCAGCTCGCGGCGGATCGCTACACAATCAGGATCAAGGAAATCGAGGCTGGCTCAGGTCAGTTGCAGGCGACGCGCCTGCTCGCGATGACCGCGGCCGGCACTCTTCCCGATCTGCCGGGCGAACGCACTACCGAACCGGCTTTCGGCCTGCCCGCGGCCTGGATCGATCCAGCGGACCGTGAAACCGCACGCGCGAAAGGCTGCACCGTTGTTGATCCGGCAAGCGTGCTCACCACGCATCTGACCGAAATCGTCAAGGAGAACATGGCAGAACTTCTATCCTTCGCGGAAACGCAGAAACTGCTCGACGATCTGCCGCGCGAACATCAACGCCTCGTCTCCGATCTGATTCCCACCCAATTCACCGTGGGCGGCGTGCAGCGCGTGCTGCAATCCTTACTGACCGAGCGTGTGTCGATCCGCGATCTGCCGACCATCCTCGAAGGCATTCACGAATCCTGCGCCATGCAGATTCGCGCCATCCCGGCCATCGCCGCCCATGTGCGCATGCGCCTCGCCCGGCAACTGACCGACGCGCATATCGGGGCAGGCGGCTATCTGCCGCTGGTCGTCATCGGGCCGGAATGGGAAACCGAACTCGAGGAAGCGCTGGCCGGGCCGCCGGAGGCGCGGCAGCTCGTTTTGCCGCCGTCCCGTCTCGCCGATTTCATGCGCCGGCTCACGCAGGTTTTCGAATCCGCTGCCGCGGACGGCGAATCTCCCGTGCTGCTGACCAGTGCGCCGCTGCGGGCACATATCAGGTCAATCATCGAACGCATGCAGCCATCCATGCCCGTGCTCGCTCAGACCGAAGTGTTTCCACGCGCGCGCATCCGAACCGTTGGAGCCATCTAGATGAAGATCAAACTGATCCGGGCGGCATCGATGCGCCAGGCACTCGCCGAAGCGCACCGGCTGATGGGCCCGGACGCCCTGATTCTCGGCAACCGCAAAATCGACGACATCATCGAACTCACCGTCGCGATCGATCCCGAGCAAACAAAGGATACAGGCGAAGCTTGGCGCAATGCCCTGGCATTTCACCGGGTGCCGCGGCGACTCGCCGCAAGATGGGCCGATCAAAGCCCTGACACGGCACTGGCTGCGTCGTTCCGTTTCGGCTCTATCGGATTCGATCGCCCGCTCCTGCTCGCAGGTCCCCCTGGGGCCGGCAAAACCCTCACGACAGCGAAACTCGCCACGCGTCTGGTCCGCGACGGCATCAAACCAACCTTGGTCAATGCCGATCGAAATCGTGCCGGCGCCTCCGCCCAGCTTGCCGCACTGAGCCGGGTTCTTCGGGCCGAGTTCGTCGATGCGACGGTCGCGAGAAAGCCATCGACCCGAAAGCTTCGGCGTCCTTCGCGGCGCCCGGTGTTGATCGATCTTCCGGGCATGAACCCATTCTGCGATGACGACATGGCCCTACTGCGCCATATGACTGATGCCGTCTCGGGCTCCGCGGTTCTGATTCTGCCGGCCGGCCTCGATCCGGCTGAGAGCGGGGAAATCGCCGAGCGGTTTCACGGCGCCGGTGCCACCGCGCTGATCCCGAGCAAACTCGATCTGTCGCGCCGGCTCGGTGGAATGGTCGCTGCCGCCGATGCCGCGCCACTTACTCTCCTGGAAGCCGGCATCTCCGGTCGCGTCGCCGACGGGCTGGAATCCCTGACACCATGCTTCCTGGCCGCGCGGCTTCTTGAGCGGCAACAAAAGGATATCCCATCCCATGCAGCCTGAGATCGTTGCATCCACACCGCAAATCACGATGCGCCACCTCGGCCGGACGAAAAATGGGCATCCGGCGGCACTCAAGCGACCACGACTGATCGCCATCGCCTCGGGCAAGGGCGGCGTCGGCAAAACCTGGCTGAGCCTCACGATTGCCCATGCGCTGAGCGGACGACGGCGACGGGTGCTCGTGGTCGATGCCGATTTCGGTCTTGCGAATGCTGATATCCAGCTCGGCCATCTTCCTGGTGTCGATCTCGGCGCCGTGTTGCGCCAGGAGATCCCGTTACGAGACTGCATCTTCCCGATCGAGGCCGGCGGATTCGATTTGATCGCCGGACAGTCCGGCTCCGGTGCCTTCGCCGATACGACACCAAACGCGATCAATCTCCTGCTGGAGCGGCTTATCGACTCCGCCGGCGAGTACGACCTGATTCTGTTCGATCTCGGTACCGGAGTCGAACGGACGATGCGTCATCTGTCCGCCCTGGCCGACACCGTGATCCTGGTCATCACCGAAGACCCGGCAAGCCTGACCGATGCCTACGCGGTTCTGAAACTGCTCAAACATGACAGAACCGCTTTCGGGTTGCCGGTGGATGCGCGGATCGTCGTCAACCAGACGAATTCGGAAACCTCCGCGAAACGAGCCCATGCGGCGCTCGCCAAGGCGGCGCGCGGATTTCTGCGGCTCGATCCGCCGCTGCTTGGCACGATCGAACGGGACCAGTCCGTCAACGAGGCGATTCGCGGGCAAAAGCTGCTGCTTGCGCAATTTCCCCAATCGGCGGCGGCCGACAGCGTTCGAGCGATCGCCCGCCGGCTGATCGCTCGTTGATCTCAGGGACTGTGGCTGTCGGGCTTTTGCGCGAGCGGATGATGCGTTTCCACAAGCCTTTGCAGCCGTTCGGCGAGCACATGGGTATAGATTTGCGTGGTCGCGATATCCGCATGGCCGAGCAGCATCTGCAAGCTGCGCAGATCCGCTCCGCGCGCCAGCAGATGCGAGGCGAAGGAGTGGCGCAGCACATGGGGCGACAGCCGCGCGGGATCGATCCCGGCACGCAGCGCGACCCGCTTGAGGAGCAAGGCAAAACCCTGGCGCGTCATCGCGGCGGACCGGTTGCGGCCGGGAAACAGAAAACGCGTGCCTTTCCGATGACTGGCCCGCAGCGCGCTTGCCGCCTGCCGCGCCGCCTCGGACAGCGGCACGATCCGCTCCCGTCCCCCCTTGCCCTTGATCAGCAGCAGCACCGCGTCGCCCGACAGCGACGCCGCCGGCAAGGCGAGCAGTTCGGAAACCCGCATGCCGGTTGCATAGAGAATCTCAAGCCCGGCGCGTGCCGACCAACCGCTCGCGCCAGGCATGTCGGAGGCAGCCGCCAGCAGCGCATCCACTTCCGACTCGCCGAGGAATTTCGGCAGGTTTTCCGGCAATTTCGGCGATACCGACAACGCAGTCGGATCATCGTCGCGCTGGCCGTCCCGGAGCAGGAACCGAAAGAACTGCCGCAGCGCGGATAACCGCCGGGCCTGGGTGCGGGCCGACAATCCTTCCGCCGCGAGGCCGGCGAGATAATCCGTCACCAGCGCCGCACCGGCTTGCGCGGGCCGCTTACCGCGCGCGCCGCAAAACGCCACGAACGCCTCAAGATCGGCTTGATAGGCCAAAATCGTATTGCGCGCCGCCCCGCGCTCGGCGACCATGGATTCCAGAAAAGCCTCGACATGCCGTTCCATCGCCATCAGGCCAATCTATCGTCATCCTGCAAGTGTGGTAAGTCGCGCCCATCATGCCGGGCAAGATCGACATCGCACCCCCATCGCAGACCGACGCCTCGGAAAGGACCAGCATCGTCCTGGTCGGCCTGATGGGTGCCGGAAAATCGGCGATCGGCAAGCGTCTCGCCGCCCGACTCGGCTTGCCCTTCCACGATTCCGACCTTGAGATCGAGGCCGCATCGGACCTGACGGTGACGGAAATCTTTGCCAAGCACGGCGAAGCGTATTTCCGCGCCGGCGAACGGCGGGTCATCGCCCGGCTGCTCTCGGGCTCCCCTATCGTGCTCGCGACTGGGGGCGGCGCTTTCATGGACCCCGAAACCCGCGCCGTCATCCGCACGCGCGCGCTTTCGGTCTGGCTGCGCGCCCCTATCCCGATCCTGCTGAACCGCGTTCTCGGACGAACCCACCGGCCCTTGCTCAACGAAGCCGATCCTGAAACCGTGCTGACCCGGCTTTCGGCCCTGCGCAGCCCGGTCTATGCCGAAGCCGACCTCATCGTCGACAGCACCGAGGACCCGCCCGACATGACGACAGACGCCGCGCTCGCCGCAATCCAGAACCACGCACCGCCGCGCACCATCCGGGTCGATCTGCCGGGTGCCGGCTACGACGTGGTGGTCGGGCACAACCTTCTGTCCGGCGCCGGCGCACGTCTCGCCGCTGCCCTGCCGCAGAAGCGGGCGATCGTGGTGACCGATGAGCACGTCGCCCGGCATCATCTCGCCCGCTTCACCGCCTCGCTCGACGATGCCGGTTTCACCCATGACACGCTCATCATCCCGCCCGGCGAAAGCGCGAAAAGCCTCGGCCGGTTTGCATCGCTCGTCGAAGACATTCTCGCGCTGAAACCCGAGCGGCAGACCGCGATCATCGCGCTCGGCGGCGGCGTGATCGGCGATCTCGCGGGCTTTGCCGCCGCCTCCGTGCTGCGCGGCCTGCCTTTCGCGCAAACCCCCACCTCACTGCTCGCCCAAGTCGATTCCAGCGTCGGCGGCAAGACTGGAATCAACTCGAGTCACGGCAAGAACCTGATCGGCGCGTTCCACCAACCGCGCCTCGTGGTCATCGACACCGATACGCTCGCAACCCTCCCGCGCCGCGAAGCGGCCGCCGGTTATGCCGAAATCGTCAAGGCCGGACTGATCGCCGATGCCGCGCTTTACGACTGGTGCGAGGCCAATGGCGCGGCGCTGCTCGCCGGCGACCGCTCGCTCGCCGAGGAAGCGATCGCCCGCGCGGTCGCGTTCAAGGCGGCAATCGTCGCCGCCGATCCGCGCGAGGAGGCCAGACAGGATGGCCGCGCTTTGCTCAATCTCGGCCATAGTTTCGCCCACGCGTTCGAGGCCGAAACCGGCTACGGCACCGCTCTGCTCCATGGCGAGGCGGTGGCGATCGGCCTCGTCTGCGCCTTCGATCTGTCGGCGCGGCTCGGCCATTGCGATCCTGCCCTGGCGCCGCGCATCGCCGCCCATCTCGCCCGGATCGGCCTGCCGGACGCGATCCCCGGCTGGGCCGCCGAGGCGCTGCTCGCCCATATGCAGCGCGACAAGAAAATGCGCGACGGCAAGCTCGCCTTCGTGCTCGCGCGCGGTATCGGCGGTGCCTTCACCAGCCGCGATGTCCCGGAGGACGCGGTGCGCGAAACCTTGCGCGCCTGTGGTTCCGCCTGATCGGAAACCGCACTATATCCGGTCTATGTACACACCGCCCGCCTTCCGCGAAGACGATCAAGCCGAGATCGTCGCGATCATGCGCTCAGCACGCCTGCCGATTCTGGTCAGTGCGGGCGATGCCGGATTGATCGCAACCCATCTGCCGCTGATCCACGATGCCGAACCCGCGCCGCATGGACGGTTGATCGGCCATGTCGCCCGCGCCAATCCGCAATGGCACGCGCTGCGTGCGGGTGCTGCCGCGATGGCGATTTTCCAGGCGCATGATTTCTACGTCTCGCCCAACTGGTATGCGACCAAGCGCGAGACCGGCCGCGTGGTGCCGACCTGGAATTACGAGGCGGTACATGCCTACGGCACGGTCGAGATCATCGAAGCGGCCGAACCCTTACGCGCGATCGTCTCGCGCCTGACCGATCGTCACGAAGCCGCGGAAGCCAGGCCCTGGCATGTCGAGGACGCCCCGCCGGATTACATCGCGTCTCAGCTCAAGGGCATCGTCGGCGTGGTGGTCACGATCACCCGCATCGTCGCCAAGCGAAAGCTCAGCCAGAACCGGCCGGAAGCGGATCGGCGCGGCGTGATCGCCGCACTCGAGGCGGCGGGCCAAACGGAGCCGGCCGATCTGATGCTGGGATTGGAAAACGCGGCGGATCGACCTGGCCCAGAACCCATCCCTCAACGGCGCGAATAACCGGGTCATCCGGCACCCCATCCGGCGCCCCGTCGATCACCGCGATCACGTTCAATGCGCCGAGGAGGCTGTCGAACCGATCCTCGCCGTCCGGCGCCGCGCCGAATCCGTTGTCCAGCATGGCGGCCAATCCGTCATCGGCCACCGCCCCCAGTCGCACCATGGCTGTTCCGATCGCCGGCGCCAGCCCCGCGCGATCGGCCTGCCGCCGCTTGCTGCCAAGGCGCGGAATCCCGAGCTGAACCATCGCCTCGGCCGGATAGGTCTCGGCGAGCACGATCCGTCCGCCTGCCAGCACATCGACGAACCGCCCCGCATAGGGCCAGAGATCGAGCGGCAACCCAGCCCGCATCGCCGGCAGCAGACAGTCGCGCCAGGCCGCAAGCCCGGCCTTACCGCATTGATTCGCCCCCATGGTCCAGAACAAGGGGGCTGCGCCAGGCCGGCGCGCCGTCGGCCAGTCCACATCGCGCCGCAGCGCATCCGCCCCGCTCAGCCCAAGCCGCTCGGCCAGAAGCGCCATCTGGCCAGCTCCGGCAATGCTCGATTTTGGATAGAACGGCCGCTCCAGCCCCACCTCGCCCAAACTCGCGCAAGGTGCGAAGAACGGGGATGCGGGATCGAGTCCTCGCAGCCAGGCGCGAAAATCTCCGATTCCGGCACGGGTGGCATAGAAGCGCGGCAGGCCGAGCGGGAAATCGACGCCGAACCCGACAGGCGCATTCCCTGCCCGAACAAGAAGCCGTTCGATCAGGTTGGATGGCTCGCCGACCGGTTCGGGCGCCGTGACATGCC
The DNA here is from genome assembly GCF_025499445.1 of Acidiphilium sp. AL. Taxonomy (NCBI): domain Bacteria; kingdom Pseudomonadati; phylum Pseudomonadota; class Alphaproteobacteria; order Acetobacterales; family Acidocellaceae; genus Acidiphilium; species Acidiphilium sp. AL. The sequence continues at coordinate 74,359 of NZ_JAIMBZ010000001.1, read as the reverse complement.
AGTGCCCGGCACGGCGCCGCGCCAGCGTCATCCACCGCTTACGCGCATCCACGCTCCAATCCGCGTGGCCCGCCAGCATCCCGATTCGCCAATTCGTCATCAGTGGCACGGATGAAAATCGTAACAAAACTGCCATCGACCCGCCATCATCCTCTTGTTATCTCGCCCGCGCAAAACCGAAGGATATTGCCGATCATGGAACCCAGCCTTAGCGAGCTGCGCTACCGTCCCGCGGCACAAATACTGCATTGGATCATCGCCGTCGCGGTGATCGGGCTGATCGTCGCTGGCCTGGTCATTCACTACAATCTGGTCGCGAAGCCGACGCGCCTCATCATCGCCTTCCTGCATATCGGTGCGGGACTGACTATCTTCGCCCTGATGGCTTTGCGCCTGCTCTACCGCTGGCGCCGCACGCCGCCGCCCTTGCCCGACGCCATTCCACGGCACGAGCACATTCTCGCCGCGCTCGGCCATTGGAGCCTCTACGCGCTGATCCTGGCGATGCCGGTTTTCGGCGTTCTGTTCATGGAGGGCGCGGGGCGCACGGTCACCTGGTTCGGCGTCTTCGCATTGCCTCAATTCGTCGGCAAAAACCCGGCGATCCACCACGATTTCGCCTTCCTGCATTTCTGGGGCGGGATCGCGCTGATCGCGCTGGTCGCGATCCATGTCGGCGCGGTGGCCCGGCATCACCGGCGCGGCCACAAAGTTCTGCATCGGATGCTGCCAAAGCGGGCCTCAAACTGACGGCATCACCTGCGACAACCGCCCGCCCATGCGAATCGGCTCGATCCGCAGAGCGCGGCCCGTCGGATCGGTCTCGATGAACGCTCCGCAGACCGTCGCCTCGCCCTCGGCGGGGTGCAGCCGCTCGCCGGGCATCTTGCGGGTGAAGCGCGCGATCGCCGGCGCCTTCGCCATGCCGATCACGCTGTCGTAATCGCCGCACATGCCGATATCGGACATGAATGCCGTGCCGCCCGGCAACACTTGATGATCGGCCGACGGGCAATGCGTATGGGTGCCCAGCACCGCACTCGCCGCGCCGTCGAACGCGCTGGCAAACGCCATTTTCTCGCTGGTCGCCTCGCCGTGGAAGTCGATCACGATCGCCTGATGCGTCACCCCCAGGCGCGTGCGCACCAGCGCGGCCTCGGTGCCCCGGAACGGGCAATCCAGCGGGTCCATGAACAGCCGCCCCATCGCCTGGACGATCAGAACCCGCCGCCCATCGGCAAGTGTGATATCGACCGATCCCTCGCCCGGCGTCCCCGGTGGAAAATTCACCGGCCGGATCAGCCGCTTTTGCTGCGCGATATAAGGAATAATTTCCTTGCGATCCCAGGAATGATTGCCCAGCGTGATCGCATCCGCCCCCGCCGCAAAAATCGCATCCGCCATATCCGGCGCCAGCCCAAACCCGTGCGAGGCGTTCTCGCCGTTCACCACGGCGACATCGATTGCCAACTCCCGCCGCAGTTTCGGCAACGCCGCAACCACCGAATCACGCCCGGTTCGCCCCATCACATCGCCCAGAAACAAAATCCGCATTATCCCGCTCCTCAAACCGCTGACCCGGTAGGGGCTTGAGGGCGTTTGGGCAATGGCTTGGCCGCAACCAGAATGCGACCCAGCTAATGGATAACACCTGACGGAAGAGTCCGTTGGGGATTCCCGCCAAACTCATATTGTGCGAGTCTGTGGCATGCGCACCGGTATCTCGCTCAGCCTGAGTTCTTCCGATCGCGCCCGTCTTGTCGAGATCATAGGGGATCGGAACAGTCCGCAGAAGCACGTCTGGCGCGCACAGATCGTGCTGCTGTCTGCCCAGGGCGTGGGTACCGCCGCGATCATGCGCGCCACGGGCAAGGCCAAGACCTGCGTATGGCGCTGGCAGAAGCGCTTCATGGAAGTGGGCACGGAGGGGCTGCTGGTCGATAAGACCCGCCCGTCGCGCATCCCGCCGCTGGGTGACGCGGTCAGCGAGCGCGTGGTGGCGCTGACATTGACGGAGCCGCCGGGTGAAACCACGCATTGGACGGCGGCCGCCATCGCTGCGGTCTGTGCAATCAGCGTCAGTTCGGTGCATCGTATCTGGCGCAGCCACGGTCTGCGACCGCATCAGATACGGCAATTCAAGCTATCCAACGATCCGCAGTTCGCCGCCTTTAACGTGCTCGAAGGCAGCGTCATCGGTCGGTGTATGCAGCGCCATACCCACCAGGAGTTCATCCGCTTCCTCAACGCCATCGAGAACCAGGTCCCGGCGAATAAGCAGATCCACGTCGTGCTCGACAACTATGCGACCCACAAGCACCCCAAGGTTATCGAGTGGTTTGGCCGGCATGACCGCTTCGTCAAACAGGCCAATCAGAACCCGAAACCTTTCCGATGGACCAAGGATCCAGACGAGATAATACCAGTCGTCAGGCGTGGGCACCAAACGTTAGATTCGTACCACTAGCGGCACAGGAGAGGGTTGGCGATTCGCCTTTCGCTTCAGCACCAAATCGCTCAACCACGCCGTCTCCCAAAATCGTCTCGATTGTTTACAACCCCTGATTGCAGCCGTCGATGAATTTCCGCTGAACTCTTTGCATTCCGGTTAACTGCGCTTCATAATTGCGCCATCTTCAGCTATCATGATGTGAACCGAACCGGGAGTTGCAATGCGGACGAGGCCACGAGAACGAAGCTGGCTCGGTTGTGGACTCGCCGCGGCCACGTTCGGCATCGGCGCCGCATTCCCTGCCCTCGCCCAGACCGCACCGCCCGCCGTGCTGCGCCAGGTGCCGCAAGCCTCACCGCTGCCGCACATTCTGCCAAAAGCACCACCGAATCTCGGCCAGTCGCTGCCGAATTTCCGCCCGATCGGCAAGGAAGGCACAGTCCCGCACGCCAGCGTTCCGGTGCGCTCGACGTCGGTGATCGGCGCCACCGCCTTCCCCGCCGTCACGCTGAACGCGACCATCGGCAATCTCGTCGGCCCCGCCGTGCCGCTCGCCGGCATCGAAGCCGCCCGGCTGCGCCTCGTCGCGCTCTATCGCGACCATGGCTATGTGCTCACCGCCGTCTCCGCCGAAATCAACGCCGCCGGCGATCTGCGCTTCATCGTTACCGAGGGGCACATCGCGGCGATCAAGCTCTCGCGCGATATCGGCCCGGCCGGCACGCTGGTGCTGCGCTTTCTCGACCATCTGACCCATGAGCGTCCGGTGCGCGAAGCCTCGCTGGAGCACTGGCTGCTGCTCACCGAGGAAATCCCCGGCGTCGATGTCAACGCGGTGCTCCAGCCCAATGCATCGGCCCCCGGCGCGCTCACTTTGGTTGCCGAGGTGCGCCATCAGGCGGTCTCCGGCCTGATTACCGCCGATAATCGCGGCTTCAAGGAAACCGGCCCGGCCGAGGGCCTCGCCGTGCTCGACATCAACAGTCTGACGAAGTTCGGCGAACAGACCCAGATTTCGCTGTTCCACACGTCGGGCGGCACCAATAATTTCGGACAGGCCTCGGAAAGCTTCTTCGTGGGCTCGAGCGGCCTGCGCATCGGCCTCTATGCCGGCGCGGGACGCCCCCTGCCCGGCGGCATCCTGCGCGAGATCGGCTATCGCGGCTATCTCGAAGTGTTCGGCGTGAACGCAAGCTATCCGCTGCTGCTCCGGCGCGGCCAGTCGCTCAGCGCGAAACTCAGCTTCGACGGCATCCAGAACCTGATCGAGACCGCATCGGGCTCTGGCGGCGAGACCGAGACGACGACTGATTCGATCCGCGCTTTGCGTGCCGAGCTGAACGAAGCCTTCACCGACGATGCACTGGGCGGCGACCGCGTCGGTCTCACCACCGCTTCGCTCGAGGTCTCGAAAGGCCTGCCGATCCTGGGCGCCTCGGCGGATGGCCGGGTGAATGCCGGACGACTCGGCGAACGGATCGATTTCTGGAAGCTCGACGCCGCGATCGAGCGCACCCAGACCCTGTTCAGCCCGTGGCAGGGCGCCACGATCGCCCTGCAGGGCGAGTTCGGCGGCCAGTTCACCACCGATGTCCTGCCCTCGTCCGAGGAATTCTATCTTGGCGGCAACCGGATCACCCAGGGCTATTATTCGGGTCAGGTGATCGGCGACAAGGCGCTCTACGCCAGCGCCGAGCTTCAGCTCAACACCCCGATCGCCTTCGCGCTGCTAGGGCGGCGCTTCGATCTTGGCACCCAGTTCTACAGTTTCTACGACTGGGGCGAGACCTGGCAGAACCGCCACCTCGCGCCGGATGTGCGGCCGAACGACCACCGGCTTGCCTCGTTCGGCGGCGGTGCGCGGCTCCGCCTGACCAGCCGGCTCGAACTCGATATCGAAGCGGTGCATCGCTTCGTGACCCAGTTGGTTCCGACGGGAAGCGGCGTGCCGCCGCTCTCCGGCACGGCAGTTTATTGGGGCGTTCTGGCGCGCTATTAATGGACGAATGATGAACAACGGGCGCAACATGACACGGGATCGGCGGGAGCGGCGGCATTCGACCGGCAGCCGCCGGCTGCTGCTTGCCTCCACCGCGCTCACCGCCGCTTTGTTCGTCGCACCTTCCGGCCGCGCACAGCCGCCGATGCCCGCGCCGAACGCCACCCCGCAAGGCGGCCAGGTGGTCGGCGGGCAGGCCAGCATCGCGCAGGCGCCGGGGGCGACCACCATCACCCAGTCGAGCCAGCGCGCCGCGCTCGACTGGCAGAGCTTCAATGTCGGCTCGAACGCCCGCGTCACCTTCAACCAGCCGAGCGCCCAGGCGATCGCGCTGAACCGCGTGGTCTCCGAAGATCCATCGGTCATCGCCGGCCGGATCGACGCCAACGGCCAGATCGTGCTGATGAACCAGTCCGGCGTGGTGTTCACCCGCGGCTCGCAGGTGAACGCGGAAAGCCTGGTGGTCAGCACGTCGGGCATTTCGGCCAAGAATTTCATGGCCGGCAAGCTCGATTTCGACTCCCCGCCCCATCCCGGCGCGCGCATCGTCAATGACGGCCGGATCACCATGAAACAGGCCGGGCTCGCCGCCTTCGTCGCCCCGCAGGTGGTCAATCGCGGCGTCATCACCGCGCGGCTCGGCCATGTGGTCCTGGCCGGCGCCTCGGCCTTCACCCTCGATATTTCCGGCGACGGGCTGGTCTCGATCGACGTGACGCGCGCGGTGCGTAAGATCGATCTCGGCGGCCGCACGGTCGATGCCCTGGTGACTAATACCGGCACCATCATCGCCGATGGCGGCACCGTCACCCTCACCGCCCGCGCGGTCGACGGGCTGATCCAGCAATTGCTCGACGTGCGCGGCGTGGTCCAGGCCGACAGCGTGGGCCGGTCCAGCGGCGGCATCACCATCCAGGGTATCGGCGGCGATCTCCAGGTCGCGGGCAATCTGCTCGCGCGCGGCACCCAGGTCGGCAGCCAGGGTGGCACCATCGGCATCGACGCCACCGGCAATGTCAGCATCGCGAGCACCGCGCGGATCGACGCTTCGGGCGATTCGGGCGGCGGGGTAGTCGCATTGGGCACCGATGCCGCGCGCGCCATCGCCGGTCCCACCGACACATCCGCCCCGAAAGCGGCCACCGTCACCATCGCCAAGGGTGCGACGATCGCCGCCGACGCGACGCGATCGGGCACCGGCGGCCGCATCACCGTACTGTCGGCGAATCAGACGACACAGGACGGCGCCCTGTCCGCCAAGGGCGACGGCGGCCTGCGCGGCGGCACGATCGAAACCTCGAGCGACGGGGTCGTCTCGCTCTCCGGCACCGAAACGGTGATTTCGCCGCATGGCGCCTCGGGCGAAATCCTGCTCGATCCGGCAACCCTGTTCGTCGAACCCGGCCATAGCGGCGCCGCGGCGGGCAGCACCTCGTCGGTCAGCGGCGGCGTCACCACCACCACGATCGGCCTGACCAACACTGGCACGTCCTATATCGATCCCGCGATCCTCGATGCGCTGTCCGGCACGATCATTCTCGATGCCTCCAGGCTGATATCGGTGCAATCCGCCGTGGCGATGAGCAATGCCAGTGCGGTGACCCTCGATTCCGGCGGCGATATTTCGATCACCGCCTCGATGAATATCGGCGGTTCGCTGGAGATCGACGCGACCGGCACGATCGCGATCGGCGCCCAGATCCAGGCCGGCACGCAACTCGCGCTGCTCGCGGGTAGTACGGTCAGCGAGGCGGCCGGCGGCGTCATCGTCGCACCCACCTTGACCACGGACGGCGGGTCGATCGGCGGCGATGCGCTGCTCGGCAACGTGAATACGATCGACACGCTCGGCGCCTTCGACACCTCGGGCGATTTCACCCTGAACGATTCCGGTACCCTGCTCACCATCGGCGGATCGCTCGATGCCGCGTCGGCAACCCTGATCGGCGCCGGCCTGAATTTCACCGCACCGGTCTCGGTCGCCAACACGCTCGCGCTCGCGAGCACCGGCGGCATCACCCAGACCAGTGCCGGCGCGATCACCGCCGGCACCCTGACTAGCGACGGTGGCACGATCACCGGTGGCGATGCCCTGCTCAACGGCACCGCCAACACGATCGACACGCTCGGCGCCTTCAACGCCTCCGGGAATATCGCGCTGGACGATACCGGCACGCCGCTCGCCATCGCCGGATCGCTCGGCGCCGCATCGGCAACCCTGATCGGCGACGGCCTGGTCTTTGGCGCGCCGGTCTCGGTCGCCGGCATTCTGGCCCTCGCCAGCACCGGCGGCATCACCCAGACCGCCGGCGCGATCGCCGCCGGCACCCTGACCAGCGACAGCGGCACGATCACCGGCGGCGATGTGCTGCTCGGCGACGCGGGCAACGCGATCGCCACGCTCGGCACTTTCAATGCCTCCGGTAATTTCACCCTGAACGATCCGGGAACGCCGCTCGCCATCACCGGATCGCTCGGCGCCGCATCGGCAACCTTGATCGGCGATGGCCTCAATTTCGGCGGCGCGGCTTCGATTGCCGGTTTGCTCGCCTTGAGCAGCGCGGCGGGCATCACCGAAACCGGAACCGGCACGATCTCCGCAGGCACTTTAACCAGCGACGGCACGATCGCCGGCAACGCGCTGTTCGGCAGCACCGGCAATGCCATAGGCACGCTCGGCGCCTTCACCGCGACCGGCAATCTGCTCCTTCAGGACGGCACCGACCTCAATGTCGCCGGCGCGCTCGGCGCGGCGTCGATCGCCTTGATCGACGCGCAGGCACTCACCCTGTCCTCGGCGCTTTCCGTCGGCACCGGTGGCGCGATCGACCTGATCGCCGATCGAATGATCGACTCAGGGGCAAGCTTTACCGCGCCCTCCGGCACGATCGCCCTAGCACCGTTCACCCCCTCCACCCCGATCGATTTCGGCGGCAGCGCGGCGGGCGAACTCGCCATCGCACCCAGCTTCGCCACGGCCCTCGCGGCGTCGGGCGAAACCGATTTCATCCTGGGCCGGATGATCATCGGCGCCACCACCTATACCGCCGGCCCGATCGCCATCGAAGGATCATTGCCGTCCTTTGCCGGCACGCTCGACATCGTGGCCCTGGGCGGGATCGCCAACAGCGCCGATCTCCAGGCGGTCACGCTCTCGCTGAGCGGCACGTCGTTCGGCGGATCCGGCGCGATCGCCGCGACCGATCTTTCCGGCAGCTTTTCGGGTGCTGCCAGCCTGACCAATTCCCTGAACGCGATCGGCACGGTCACCGGCCTTATCGCAGGCGGCGGCATCCGGCTTGCCGACAGCGCGCCGCTCACTTTGGGCGGCACGTTGTCGGTTGCATCTGGCGTCGCGATCGACCTGACCGCCGATGCGATTTCACTTGCGAACGCCGGCACGATCATCGCACCGGACGGCACGGTCGGCCTGGCACCGTTGACCGCCGGAAAGGCGATCGCGGTCGGCGGTTCATCGTCCGGCGCATTCGATCTGCCAACCGCCCTGCTTTCCGCCATCGCACCCACGGCAGCCACCCTGATCATCGGCGACAGCCTGTCCGGTTCGCTCGATGTGCTCGGCGCGGTCGATTTCCCGATCCTGGACATCGTGCTGCACGGCGCGGGCATCGCCATCGACGCCAGCCTGTCGGCAGCTCAAACGCTCGATCTCGAAAGCACGGCGGGAATTTCCGAAACCGCCGGCCTCTCGGCCGGAACCCTGATCGGCGCGGCCTCCGCCGCCGTGTCTCTCACCGGCGCCAACGCCATCGCCACGCTCGGCAATTTCACCGCAACCGGCAACGCCATCTTCAACGACGCCACACCGCTGCTGATCGCCGGTTCCCTCACCGTGCCCGGCACAATCGCGTTCGGCGATACCGGCGCGATCACCGAGACCGGAGCCATCACCGCCGGCACGCTGGCCAGCTTCGGCACCATCGGCGGCGCGGTCGCCCTCACCGGCACCAACAACATCGCCGCAATCGGCAGCTTCTCGGATGCACAAAACGCCATCATCGATGACGCCACCGCGCTCGCCATCGCCGGTCCGTTCACCGCGCAAAATGCCGCGATCACGTCTCCCAAGATCGAGATACCGGGAACCATCGCGGTCGCCGGAACCATCGCTCTCGGCAGCACCGGCGCCATCACCGAAACCGGCAGGATCGACGCCGCAACCCTGCTCGGCCTGAAGGCCATCGGCGGCGCGGTCGCGCTCACCGGCACCAACCGGATCGCCACACTCGGCAATTTCATCGTCACCAACGGCGTTTTCGACCTCGCGGACGCCACGCCGCTCACGGTCTCCGGTTCGGTGAACGCGCCGGACATCACCCTGACCGCGCCGGGCATGACCATACCGGGAACCATCGCAACGCCGGGCACTCTCGCTCTCGGCGGCGCCGGGCCGATCGACGAGAGCGGAGCGATCGATGCCCTGATGCTGCAAAGCGCGGGCGCGATCGGCGGCGACATCGCATTGACCGGCGATAACGCCATCGGAACGCTCGGCGGCTTCACCGATACCGGCCATCTGTTCACCTTGCAGGATGGCACCGCTCTGACCATCGCCGGCCCGGTCTCCGCGCGCGCCGTCTCGATCACCGCGACCGCGCAGATGCTGCTCGACGGTGCGGCGGGCGGTGGATTGTTCATCGGCGGTACGGCCCCGCCGCCCGGCACCCAGGTCGGGGCGACGCCAAGGTCCGGCATCGATTCCGTGCTCGCCGTGACCGAAGGGACGACCCAGCAACTGATTCAGACCGGCACCTTCGTCATCGATACCGGCCCGGCCGCCGCGGCCCAGGGCCTGGCCGGGCAGCCCAATACGGTGTTCGTCATCCTCCAGCCGGATGGCAGCGCGACATTCGCCAGCCTGAACGCACCCAACACCACCATGGTCCTCGATCTCGGCGCCGGCAAGGCAAACGGCCATCTGAACCTGAAATTCCTGCTGGTTTCCGGTGGTGCCGCGGGAGCGGTCAACTTCACCGGCACGCTCGGCAATCTGGCCGGCACCACCGCCGCGCATAACGCAGCCGTGGTACCCATCCCGCAGAGTAATTACCGGTTCAATAGCTGCATCATCGGCTCGGTCAACTGCACCGTGCTGCCGGTCGCGACCCTGCCGCAGGCCAGCCCGCTCCAGAGTTTCGACCTCAACCCGACGCGCCGGCGACGGCTCGACCGCAATGTCCTGCTACCGGGCATTGCCGCCAAGGACTACTGACCATGCGCCGCCTCATCACTCTGGCCTGCATGTTCGGGCTCATGGTGCTCGCCGGCTGCGCACAGCCGCCGCCGACCGCCTATGTGACGAATTCGGCCGCGACATCCATCACCGGCCGGCAATACGCAATCGGCCGCAGCAGCAGCGGCGAAGCCTGCACCGTCACCCGCACGGCGCACGGCGCGCTGGTCTATTGCGGAACCTGGCATCACCCGAGCGCGCGGGTCGTCGCCGGATCCGCGACCGATCCCACCGGCCTCGCGCAGCTCGCCGAAACCGGCTCCTGGCGCGCCGGTCTCGAACAGCGCTACGCCTGTGCCGCACCGAAGCCGGCCACAATCCTCGGCCGCTACCCCGCGCAGATCCTGCTCTGCACCCAGCGGATCGGCGGCTGGCCGCATGTCGCCATCGCCGCCCTGATCGGCGGCCGCGCCTGGCTGGCCGACGGCGTGCAACCGGCCTTTCCGGTGATGCAGCGGGCAATCGGCATCGCGAGCCGGGTGGTCGCCCCGAAAGCCGCGCGTAACGCCTCCGTCGCGATTTCGGACCGGCTGCTCGCCGACCGTCTCGCCGCCTCCGCCTTCACCTCCGGCGATATCGGCCAATACGAGGCGCTGATGCGGGTCGGCAACAACGCCAACCAGGCCGAGGACTACCCGGCAGCGGTCACCGCCTATCGCGCGGCGCTCGCGCTGCAGCAGAAGGCGCTCGGCCCCGCCGATCCGAACACGGTTGCTCCGATGATGGATCTGGCGCTCAACCTTTCAGACGAGGGGCGCTACCGCCAGGCCGACACCCTGTTCGCCCAGGCCAAGGCCCTGGCGCCGAAATCGGCCGATGCCACCGCCACCCCGCGCCTGCTCCACTATCGCGGGCTCGATGCCTTGAATCAGGGGCATGACCGGCAGGCACAGGCGCTGCTCGCCGGTGCCGAACGCGGCTACGCGGCGTTGCTGCCGGCATCGCTGATCACGCCGCACGCCCTGGTCGCGACCAGAAGCACCGGCTTCGCCCTGTCGGCCGGCGGCGGTACCGCCCAGATCCTCACCGCGCAGACCACGCTGCTCAGCCCGGTCAGCCAGCAGGCTCTGCTCGGCGTGATCGAGACGCTGCGCTACCAGGGCGTGGTGCAGGCTTCCCTGGGCCACCCGAAGCAAGCCGCCGCGACGATCCGCCGCTCCTCGATGATCGCCGTCGCCAACGGCATCACCCCGCCGATCCTCCAGGCGCGGCTCGACCGCACCGCCGCGACGATCGACACCGCCACCGGCCAAAACGGCGCCGCCGCGAGCCGTCTCGCCGCCGCCTCGCGCGATTTCGCGCAGGCGCTGCCGGGCTCGCGTCCGGTCGCCGATACCTCGCTGCTCCAAGGTGCCGTGCTGGCCCGTTCCGGCGAAACCGCGCAGTCGATCCAGGCCTGCCGCCAGGGCGTGTCCCTGCTGCGCCGGCTGCGTCTCGGCACCTCGGCGCGGCTGATCGCCCCCTGCCTCGAAGCGCTCGATACCCAAGCCACACACACGCCGAACGACGCCCAGGCGCTCTACGCCGAGATGTTCGGCATGGCCGAACTCGCCCAGGGCAGCACGACCAGCCAGGAAATCGCCGAAACCGCCGCCCGGCTGGCCGCCAATTCGAAAAGCCCAGCCGTCGCCGCCGCGATCCGCGCGCATCAGGACGCGGTGGTGGAACTCGCCCGGCTCTATCGCGCGCGCGACGATCTCGCCCATGGCCACGGCAATTCGAAACCGACGCTCGCAGCACTCGACGCGCGGATCGCTGCCGCGAGCCGGACCCTGTCGCAGGCCGACGAGGCGGTGGAAGCCGCGGCGCCGAATTTCGGCCAGTTGGTGCAGGAATCGGTGCCGGCCAGGAGTGTCCTCGCCCAGTTGCACCCGCACGAGGCATTTCTCGACATCATGCTCGCGTCGCACCATGCCTGGCTGTTCCTGTTGCAGAACGGCAAAATGATGGTGGCGCGCTCCGGCACCGGCGATGCGAAAATGACCAGGCTGGTCGAGGCGGTGCGCCGCAGCCTCAAGCCCACCCAATCCGGCCTGCCGCCTTTCGCGATGACGGATGCGGCGGCGATCTATCAGGCGACCGTTGCACCGTTCAAATCCGCGCTGATCCACACCACCGCCATGGTGATCGCGCCCTCCGGCCCGCTGCTGTCGCTGCCGTTCGCGCTGCTGCCGGCCGGCCCGGCCCAGGCGGGCGATCTCAGGGCGACACCCTGGCTGATCCGCCGGATGAGCCTGGTTTACGTGCCGGCGGCGGCGAATTTCGTCTCGCTGCGCCGGATTCAAGGCACCTCGCAGGCGAGCCAGCCCTGGTTCGGCTTCGGCGATTTCGACCACGTGACCGAAGCCGAGGCCGCGGCGAGTTTCAGCGGCCCGGCCTGCGCGAACAGCGCCCGGTTGTTCGCCGGCCTGCCGTCGCTGCCTTATGCCAAGCTCGAACTCGCCGCCGCGCGCGCGGTGTTTCATGCCCCGGCCTCGGACCAGTTGCTCGGCGCAGCCTTCACCGTGCCGGATATCGAACGCGCCGACCTCAAGCAGTTCCGCATCCTGCATTTCGCTACCCACGCGCTGCTGCCCTCCGAACTGCCCTGCGCGCGCGAACCCGCGATCGTCACCTCGCCGCCGCCGGGCGCCAGATCGGCGAACCGGGCGATGCTGACCACGTCCGACATCACCAACCTGCATCTCGACGCCAATCTGGTCATCCTCTCGGCCTGCAATACCGGCGGCAGCAACGGCCGCGCCGGCGGCGAGGCGCTGTCGGGCCTCGCCCGCGCCTTCTTCTTCGCCGGGGCGCGCGGCCTGATGGTGACGCAGTGGGCGGTGAATGATCAGGTCAGCTCCTATCTGGTCGCGACCACGCTGCAGCATATCGCCTCGGGGAGCGACGGCGGCGCCGCGTCCAGTCTGCGCAGCGCCCAGCTCGCCCTGATCGACGGTGCCGGCACCGGCGGAGTCTCGGCCAAGCTCGCCAATCCATTCTACTGGGCGCCGTTCGTAGTGATCGGCGACGGTGGCGAGCAGGCAGCAAGCGTCGCCACGTACCACCCTGTCGGTGCCGCGAAGCGGACGTTCTGACATGGCCGCGACCGATTTCACCACGCTCGGAAAATACGACATCGTCCGCGCCATCGGGCGCGGCGCGATGGGCACCGTCTATGAAGGCTTCGATCCGATCATCGCCCGGCGCGTCGCCATCAAGACCGTCAGCCTCGACCGCGCCGACGACCCCGAAGCGGCCGAGGATCTGCTGCGCTTCAAGCGCGAGGCCCAGGCCGCCGGGCGGCTGACCCATCCGAACATCGTCGGCGTCTACGATTACGGCGAGACCGAAACCCTCGCCTATATCGTGATGGAATTCGTCGAGGGCGACACGCTGAAATCCCTGCTCGACCGGGGCGAGCGCTTCGCCGTGGCGGATGCGCTGCGCATGATGGAGGCACTGCTCGCCGGCCTCGCCTACAGCCACGACCATGGCGTGATCCATCGCGACATCAAGCCGGCCAATGTGATGATCACCAGGGACGGCCGGGTGAAGCTCGCCGATTTCGGCGTCGCCCGGATCGAGAGCAGCAGCCTGACCCAGGCCGGCACCATGATCGGCACGCCGTCCTACATGTCGCCCGAGCAGTTCATGGGCCAGACCATCGACGCCCGCACCGACATCTATTCCGCCGGCGTGCTGCTCTATCAGTTGCTGACCGGGGAAAAACCGTTCGAAGGCTCGGTCACCGGGATCATGCACAAGGTGCTGAACACCGAACCGCCGGCGGCCTCCGCGCTGTCGGTCTCGGTCACGCCGGCGCTCGATGCGGTGGTCCGCCGCGCGATGACCAAGCGCCCGGAGGATCGGTTCGCGTCCGCGCGCGATTTTGCCGCCGCGCTGCACACGAGCGACGCACCGGCGGATGGCGACGCGACGATGATCGCGCCGACGGCCCGACCCGCACCCCGTCCCGCGGCCGCCTCGGCGCCCGCGATACAGCCGGCTACCGCGCTGGAACGGCCGAAGAGCAGAACGCCGATCATCGCCGCCGCCGCGGCGATCGTCCTGCTGCTCGCCGCCGGTGGCGGTTTTCTGCTGCTTGGCGGCAAACCCAAACCCCAGAAGCAAGCCGCGCCGCCGCAAGCCGCACCGGCCACGCAGCCGCAGCCAAAAGCTGCTGCCGCACCGCCCACCCCGGCACCCAAGCCAGCCGATCTCGCGGCGATACGGTCATCCATCGCCGCCGCCATCGCCCCGGTTCCCTGCACGCTGCTGCACGGCACGACGACCGCGACGCGCGCCGACCTGCACGGGCTGGTCGGCGTCTCCGCCGTGCCGGCACTGCGAGCCGCGCTGAGCCACCCGCCGATCCAGGTCGGACTCCTCTATCGCGGCTTCGACGGCCCGTATTGCGGCCTGATCGGCGCGATCCGGCCCTTCGCGCCGGTCTTCGCGAACCCGGACCAGCGCCTCGATCTTCATCTCGTCGGCAACGTGACGAAGCTCGCCAAGGGTCAGCATATCGTGGTCGAACTCGGCCTGCCGTCCTGGCCCGCCTATGTCGAGGTCGATTACGTCTCCAGCAGCGGCTCGATCTATCGCCTCTATCCCAGCGCGCAGATGCCGGCATCGCTCCATCAGGCCGGCGGAACCCTGGAACTCGGCCGGAAGCCCGGCCCGCAATGGGCGGTCGGCGCACCCTATGGCGAGGACATGATCCTCGCGATCGCCAGTTCGGCCCCGATCGACATCCTGCCGAAATCCCCGTCCTCGGACATCACGACCTTCCTGCCCGCACTCAAGACCGCCCTGTCCGGCCTGAAATCACAGGGCGCCGACATCTCGACCGCCGCCATCCTGCTCGATACGGTCAGGAAGTAGGCGCCGACGGCAAAGGCGCGGTCGCCAGCGGCTTGAGCCAGAAATCCGGCATGGCGGCGATGAAGCGCGCCCGCAGCGCATCCACCGTCGCGCGCGGCAGCCCGACCGCGCTCGGGCGGAAAAACTCCCGGTCGCGGGTGAACACCAGATAGGCCTGGGTCTCGTTGATAATCAGTTCGCGCTCGCGCGGATCGTAGCCCTGCCTGGTCAAAAATCCCCGGAACGCGGCACGCTCCTTCGCGGTCATCACGTCGTTCCAGAAGCGATGCACGAACGCCCGGTAGCGGGGCAGGGTGAAATACGCACCGTGGGAGAGTTCATGGCGCAGGATCACCGCGCGGACGAGCGGCGTGACCCGATGCCCCGCCCCCGCCTGCGGAATCGAGATCACCGCGCCATTCGCGCCCGGTTTCAGGAATCCGGAGCGGCGCAAAATCGCCTGCAACCGGCGCTCCTGCGGGTTCAACGCCACGCCCTCGGCGCGCGCGAGGCGAAAAAAGCGCCGCATCGCGGCGGCGGGATAGTCGTCGCCGTAATAATAAGTGCCCACGCTGGCATGGGCGGCGGCGAGGGTTGCCGCGAATTCCGCTGTGGTGAGCACCTGGTCGCGCGGCGCGGCCGCCTTCTCGATCAGCGCCGCCAGCCGGTCGAACATCAGCCCCTGGGCGTGCAGGCCGGGGCAATCCACCACCAGAACCAGTGGATCGTCGCGGAAGCGGAACACGGTGAACCGCCTGGTCACATGGCTGAAAATTCGCGCTTCGCCCGCCAGCGGAAACGGCGCGGGGCGCAGCCCGAGCCATAGCCCAAATCCGGCGATCAGGACGATCGCGACAGCGGCACATAAAATGACGATATTGCGAGGCCCCCGCCGCCGCGGCGCGAGCCTGATCGTATCATCGAGATTTCCCGAGGCGCGATGGCCAGAATGGGGTGGCGGCGCCACGATGCTGCTTCCGGCGCCGCCGTTGCGTCACGTGCCGGCGTTGATCACCTGGACCCGGCGATTGGCGCGACTCGGCGTATTCGGGCCGGTCGGCACCAGCAGATCCTTCTCGCCCACGCCATAGGCGGCAAGCCGCGCCGGCGCGATGTCGAACTTGGTCCGCAGATAATCCGCCACCGCCTTGGCCCGCGCATTGGACAGAGCAAGATTGGTCGCGGCACTGCCGGTCGTGTCGGTATGACCGACCAGCTTGAAGTGATAGGCGGCGAGCGACTGGTCGGTCAGCGCGCGGCCGAGCCGGTCGAGTTCGGTCCTGGCCCGCGGCGTGAGCTGCGCCGAGCCCAGCGCGAAGTCGATATTCAGGTTGATCGACGGCATGCCGCCTTGCGTGGCCGAAGCGGCCTTGGCGCCGCCCATATGCATCGCGGTCGGCTTCGCCTGGGTGGCCGGCGCCGGCGGGGTTGAGCCCGGCGCCAGCGGCACGATGCCGCGCGTGGTCGCCGAGACCGAGCCCGTCGGCTTCAGCGCCTGGATGATCTGCTGGGCGGACGGGCCGGAAGACTGCGCCCGGGCAGATGGTATGAACGCTGCGCCGGCAGCGACGATCGCGGCGATTCCGGTGAGACGCATGATCCGCTCCTTCTAAAGGCTGGTTGCGCGTCTATAACGCCAAAGGAACGGGATTTCCAGCACCGGCGCCCCGAAGCCACAACACTCCCTTTCAATCGGTTACGCTTTGGCACGCGCGATCCGGC
Organism: Acidiphilium sp. AL; assembly: GCF_025499445.1. NCBI lineage: Bacteria > Pseudomonadati > Pseudomonadota > Alphaproteobacteria > Acetobacterales > Acidocellaceae > Acidiphilium > Acidiphilium sp. AL. The sequence goes on along the minus strand of NZ_JAIMBZ010000001.1, from coordinate 58,087 downwards.
CATACCATCGGGCCGGACTGACCGATTGGAGACTATGATGACACGGACGAAATTTCTGCTCCTCGCCTGCACTGCCGCCACCTTGCTCGGCGCCGGCGCCGTGAACGCCGCAGGTACCAAAGTCTCGGCGCTGCCGAGTTATTCCGGCACGCTCGAGCATTTCACCATCACACCGCGCGGTTCGATCGACGGGGTGATCCTGTCGGACGGCACCGATGCGGTCTTCCCACCCTATCTCTCGACCCAGATCGCCTATGCGGCGAAGCTGGGCGACAAGGTGACGATCCACGGGTTGAAAGTCGCCGGCGAGAAAGTGGTGCAGGGAGTTTCGATCACCGATAACGCGACCAACCGCACCGTCACCGATAACGGCAAGCTCGGTGTCGTCAGGCGCATGATGGCGCAGGGCAAAATCGCGCAATATCTCTACGGCCCGGACGGCCGCAAGAACGGCGTTCTGCTCGATGACGGCACCGCGCTGCACATGCCGCCGCCCGATCTCGCCAAGCCGCCGGTCGCGGCCATGCTGAAGCCGGGCACGAGCATCGCCGCCGTCGGCTTCGGCACCGCGAATGCGTTGGGCAAAATGATCCTGGTCCGGCAGATCGGCCCCGACTTCAAGGATCTGACCCGGATCGCCCCGCCGCATCCGCCGCATGGCTGGCGCCATCCGCACGGTCCGATGATGCGGCGGATGATGATGCGGCACATGATGATGGAGCCGATGCACGGCCCCGGCATGGCGCCGCCGCCGCCCGCTTCGACTCCGGCCGGTTCGACCTCGAAGTAACGGCTTAACTCACCGCCTTGGCCGTGCCGGCCGTGCCGGCGCGCGCCAGGGCTCTTCGGGCCAGTCATGTTTCGGATAGCGCCCGCGCATGTCGCGCCGCGCATCCGCCCAGCCGCCGCGCCAGAACCCCGCCAGATCGCCGGTCACCGCGATCGGCCGCCCGGCCGGCGACAGCAGCGCGATCCGCAACGCCAGTTTCCCGCCGGCCAGACCCGGCGTTTCATCCAATCCGTAGAACGCCTGCGCCCGCGCCGAGGCCACCGGCGCCGGCGCGGTGTAATCGATCGCGACACGTCCCCCTGGCGCGGCGATATGCTCCGGGACAGCGGAGTCCAGCCGCCGCGACCGCTCATGTCCCAACGCATCGCGCAATATCGCCGCGAGGTCGAGCGCCTCGGCCTGCTTCAGCCGCGACAACCCGGCGAGATACGGCACGAACCAGTCATCCAGCGTGGCATGAAGCGCCGCATCGGAAAAATCCGGCCAGTCTTCCGGCTCGATGCTCCGCATCCAGCCGACCCGCGCCTGCAACTGCCGCACCGGCTCGCTCCAGCCCAGCCGCTCGGGCTTGGCGATCACCGCGTCGCGCAACGCCGAGGCGATTTCATCGGGCGATGCCGGAAAACTGCGATCGGCCAGAACCAGCGACCCCAAGCGTCGCCGTTCGCGCAGCAGAACCGTGCCGGACGCGCCATCCAGCGCCACATCCCGCGTCGTCACGATCCGGTCGGCGAGCCTTGTGGTCAGACTCTCGGGATCGAGCACCGCCGCGAGGCCGATTTTCGGCGCGCCGCGCCCCCCGAGCGACGCCACCGCCAGCATCGGCGCCTTCGCCAGCGGATCGGCGAGATCGAGCTTCGCTCCGCCACCCTCGGCAAGGCGAAAACTGCCCGGCTCGCCGCGCCGCGACGCGATCCGGTCGGGAAACCCGGCGGCGATCAGCAATGCCGCATCGCCGTGGGCTGGCGCATCGCGCCGCAGCCCGAGCCGCGCGCGATATTGCGCCGCCGCCTGCCGGATTCGCGCGATGGTGCCGCGATCACCTCCATTGCGCCCGGCGATCGCCTCCAGCCGCAGCGAAATCTCGGCGGTCCCGGCGTCGCGCAGCGGGTCGCGTTCTTCCAGCAGCGCCGCGAGATCGGCGGCAAGTGCCTGTTCCGGCGCAGCCTCCGCCGCCAGCATCATCGCGGCAAGGCGCGGCGCGGTCCCCAGTTCCGCCATGCGCCGGCCGCGTCCGGTCATCCGCCCATCGCCGTCGAGCGCGCCCAGGCTTCGCAGCAGCGCTCGCGCCGACGCCAAAGCGCCCGGTGGCGGCGGATCGGCAAACCGCAAATCCTCGCTCCGCTCGCCCCATGCCGCACAGGACAGCACCAGGGACGACAATTCGGCGTCGATGATTTCCGGCCGGTCGAATTCCGGCAGTCCGCGATGCAGCGCCTCGGTCCACAAGCGGATCGCGACCCCCGGCGCCTCGCGCCCGGCCCGCCCGGCGCGCTGGGTTGCCGCCGCCTTGCTGATCCGCCGTGTGACCAGCCGTGTCAGCGCCCACCCGGCATCGAATTGCGGCGCGCGGCGAAACCCGCCATCCACCACCACGCGCACGCCCGGCACGGTAAGCGAGGTTTCGGCGATGCTGGTCGCCAGGATCACCCGCCGCGCGGCGGACGGCGCGAGCACACGCGCCTGCTCGGCCGGCGGCAGATCGCCGAACAGCGCCACCACCTCGGCCGCGACGCCGGCAAGCGCCACTTCGGCCCGCCGAATTTCCCCGACACCGGGCAGAAACGCCAGGATATCGCCGCGATGCGCCGCCAAAGCCGCCCGCACCGCCCGCGCCAGCGCCTCCGGCAGGTCGCGCGGATCGGCGATATCCCGCGCGGCGTGCTCCACCGCCACCTTATGCGCCCGCCCCGCGCTCTCGATCACCGTGGCATCGAGTAAATCCGCCAACCGCGCGCCATCGGCGGTCGCCGACATCGCGAGCAGCCGCAATTCCGGCCGCAACCCGCGCTGCAGATCGAGCGTCAAGGCGAGCGCGAGGTCAGCCTCCAGGCTGCGTTCGTGGATTTCGTCGAAAATCACGCAGGTCACACCGTCCAGCCCCGGATCGCTCAGCAGCCGCCGCGTCAACAAGCCTTCGGTGATGATTTCCACCCGCGTGCGCGGCCCGACCGCCTGCTCCAGCCTGGTTCGGTAGCCGATCAGTCCGCCCGGTGCCTCGCCGATCAAACTCGCGATCCGCTCCGCCGCCGCCCGTGCCGCCAGCCGGCGCGGCTCCAGCATGATGATCCTGCCGCCGCGCACCCAGTCCGCCGCGAGCAGCGCCTGCGGCACAAGGGTCGTCTTGCCCGCGCCGGGCGGCGCGATCAGCACCGCGTTCGGCTTTGCCGCGAGCGCCCGGTTCAGCGCGGGTAACATTTCGGCGACCGGCAGCGCATCCATCGCCGGGCGGTTAGCACCGATCGGCCCGACATGCGATAATCGGCCGATGATGCGCTGGCTGCTTCTCGCCCTGCTGCTTGTCCCCGCGTTCGCCCGCGCCGCCGAGAGCAACCGGGTGACCAGCGCGCGCGACACCGTCTCGCTGATCTCCGCCACGAAATCGGCAACCGGCACAAAACTCCACCTCGGCCTGCTGTTCCGGCTCAAGCCCGATTGGCACATCTACTGGTCCGATCCGGGCGATGCCGGCGAACCCCCCGCCCTTGAACTCACCGCCCCGGCGGGCGCCAAAGCCGGCCCCTTCGCCTATCCGCCGCCGCATTGGCTGGTCGCCGGCAGCGTCGGCGACTACGTCGAAACCGGCACGGTGCTTCTCCCGTTCACCGCGACTCTGCCATCCGGCGCCACCGCCATCGCGGCGAAAGCGCGCTGGCTGGTCTGCAACCCGAAAATCTGCGTGCCCGAACAGGGCCGGTTCAATCTGAGCCTGCAAGGCGGCGCCGGGCCGTCGCGCGAGGCCGGCCTGTTCGCCAAAGCCCGCGCGGCCATGCCGCGCCCGTCGCCCTTCGCGGCGGCCATCGCGCCCGGCGGCGATCTGACCGTTACCGGCGCCGGCCTGACCCGAACCGCCGTGAAGACCGCGCATGTCTTCCCCGCCAGCCCGGACGCGATCGTCAACGCCGCGCCGCAGCCTTTGCATTTCATCCGCAATGGCTTCGTGCTCGACCTGAAACCGGCCGGCTCGAAACCGATGCGCGTCCTCGCCGGCATCCTGGAAATCACCGACCCCACCGGGCAGGTCCAGGCCCTGACCATCGCCGCGACACCGGGCGTCGCGCCCTCAACCATGCCGACACCCTGGATCGTCTGGATCGGCGCGGCGCTGCTCGGCGGCCTCATTCTCAACCTGATGCCCTGCGTGTTTCCGATCCTGGCGATGAAGGCGCTCGCCGTCGCGAGATTCGGCCATGACGACAAGCGCGCCGCCCGGCGCGAGGCGCTGGGCTACACGGCGGGCTCGGTGGCGGCGATGCTCGCCCTCGGCATCGTCCTGATCGTGCTGCGCGCCGGAGGTGCAGCACTCGGCTGGGGCTTCCAGTTCCAGTCGCCCGCCTTCATCGCGGTGATGGCCTGGATCGTCGTCGCGATCGGCCTGAACTTCGCCGGCCTGTACGAAATCCCCGGCATCGCGATGCGGAACCGCACCACCGGCAGCTTCGCCACCGGCGTGCTCGCGGTCCTGGTCGCGACCCCCTGCACCGCGCCGTTCATGGGCGGTGCGGTCGCCGCCGCCCTCGCCGCGCCGATCGTCCTCGCCCTGGGCATCTTCGGCGCCCTCGGCCTCGGCATCGCGCTGCCCTTCCTTGCTCTGGCCCTGGCACCCGCGCTCGCGCGCATCCTGCCCCGCCCAGGCGCCTGGATGATCGTGCTCCGCCAGTTCATGGCCTTCCCGATGTTCGCCACCGCCTCCTGGCTGCTCTGGGTGATGACCACCGAGGCCGGGGCGGACGGCGCGCTGATCGTCGCCGCCGGCGCGGTGCTGATCGGCTTCGCGCTCTGGCTGCTGCGGTTCCGCTTCCTGCTCGCGCGCGGGCTCGCCGTGGTTTCGGTGATCGCGGCAGCCGCCCTCCTGCCGCGCATCGTCCCGGCCGATGCGGCGGCGCGGACGACCCTGCCACATTCCATCCCCTATTCGCCCGGCAAGCTCGCTTCACTCCGCGCTGCCGGCAAGCCCGTGTTCGTCGACATCACCGCCGCCTGGTGTATCACCTGCCAGGTGAACGACCGTATCGCGCTGGAACCGGCCGCGATCCAGCGCGATTTCGCCGCCCGCCACGTCACGCTGATGGTCGGCGACTGGACCCGGCGCGCTCCCGCGATCACGCGCTATCTCGCCGCCCATGGGCGGGACGGCGTGCCGCTCTACGTGTTCTACCCGCCGGATCGCGGCAAGCCGGTGATCCTGCCGCAAATCCTCACGCCCTCGATCGTCCGCCGCGCCATCAAGTGATGGACACCTAGGTCCGCCAGCCTCATGATGGCACCGGAATGACCGCCAGAACCGCCAGCCCGGCCCGGCGCACCCGGATCGGCATCATCGGCGCCGGGCCCGCCGGGCTGATGCTCGCGCATCTGCTCGCCCGCGCCGGCATCGACTGCATCGTGCTGGAACGTCACACCCGCGACCATGTCGAAACCCGCATCCGCGCCGGCATCCTGGAATACGAGGTGGCGCAATTGCTGCGCGAAACCGGCCTCGGCACCCGCATGGACGCGATCGGCTTTCGCCACGACGGCACCAACCTGCTGTTCGACGGCGCGCTGCACCGGATCGACTTCGCCGCGCTCACCGGCAAGCACGTCATGCTCTACAGCCAGCACGAGGTGGTGCGCGACCTGATCGCGGCGCGCCTCGCATCCGGCGGCGAGATCCTGTTCGAGGCCGAGGCGACCGGCATCGCGGACATCCACACCGGCCAGCCGGTCATCCGCTACATGCATGAAGGTCAATCGAAATTCCTCGCCTGCGACATCGTCGCCGCCTGCGACGGGTTTCACGGCATCGGTCGCGCCGCTCTGCCCGCCGAGCGCCTGCGCGAATACGACCGCACCTACCCGTTCGGCTGGCTCGGCATCCTCGCCAAGGCGCCGCCGGCGAAGGACGAACTGATCTACGCCAGCCACCAGAACGGGTTTTCCCTCCTCTCAATGCGCTCATCCAGCGTCAGCCGCCTCTATCTGCAATGCGCGCCGGACGAGGATATCGCCGCCTGGCCGGATTCCCGCATCTGGGACGAGCTGTCGCTCCGGCTCGCCCATGACGGATTCCATCTGCAAACCGGCGAGATCTTCCAGAAAAGTGTCACCGCGATGCGCTCCTACGTCGCCGAACCGATGCAGGACGGACGGCTGTTCCTCGCCGGCGACGCCGCGCATATCGTGCCGCCCACCGGCGCCAAAGGGCTGAACGCGGCGATCGCGGACGCCGCGATCCTCGCCCGCGCGATCGAGGCCATGCTGAACCGTGCCGACCCGGCGCCGCTCGAACGCTATACCCAAACCTGCCTCGCGCGGATCTGGAAAATCGAGCGATTTTCCTGGTGGATGACCTCGATGATGCACCGGTTCGACGGCCACACCGCCTTCGACCGGCGCATGCAGCACGCCGAACTCGATTATTATGCCAGCTCCGTCGCCGGCAAGACCGCGCTGGCGGAGAATTACGTCGGGCTGCCGCTCGCCTGAAAGGAACCGGATCATGCGCATTCTCGCCGAACTCACCCTCGCAGCGGCACTGGCCGGCAGCGCCGCCGCGGCGTCCCCGCCGGTCGGGCTCTGGCAGGGAAGCTACGATTGCGCCCAGGGCGAAACCGCGCTCGCCCTGCAAATCACCGCGCAAGGCCCGAGCCGGATCAGCGCGATCTTCTATTTCCACGCCCTCGCCGCCAACCCGCACGTGCCGCAAGGCTGCTTCATGATGCGCGGCCGATACGACGCCGCGACGCGGCGCATCACCCTGAACCCCGCGCGCTGGCTCGCCCGCCCGCCTTTCTATGTCCGGGTGGCGCTGTCCGGCATGGTCGGGCGGGACGGCAGCACGATCGCCGGGCACATCGCCGGCCCGGCCTGCTCGGCATTCGCCGTCACCCGCAGCGTCGCACCGCCGATACCGCCCGCGCCGGCACCGTGCTGGATGGATCGGAACGGCCCGACCGTGTAGTGACGGATGATCGGCAATGGTGAGATGGGGATGGCTCGGATGGGCGATTTGAAAACATGGATCATCGGCGGCGCGATCATGGCGGCGGGGCTGGCCGCTGCCCAGGCGGCAAGCACAAATCCGCCGCCGCAGGTCGCGCAATGCGCCGGCTGCCACCAGGCGAACGGCATGGGCAATCCGGCCGCCGGGTTTCCCGCCCTGGCCGGCCAGCCGGCCGGATACCTGGAACAGCAGCTCTATGCGTTCAAGCACGGCAGCCGCCAGAACCACATGATGAAAAGCTTCGCGGGCGGGCTGAACGACGCGAGCCGCAAAGCGGTCGCCGCCTATTTCAGCCAATTGCCGGTCGTCGCTCCCGCCACGCTGCCGGCCGCCCCCAAGGGCGATCTGGGCGCGACCCTGGCGACAAAGGGTGCGGGCGCCGGCACGCCCCGCGCGATCCCCGCCTGCGATTCCTGCCACGGCGCCGGCGGATTGGGCCGTCCGCCGGAATTTCCGCGCCTCGCCGGCCAGCCGGAACAGTATCTCGCGAACCAGCTCACCGCATGGCAAAAGGGCTCGCGCAACGAGACCAATCTGCACCTGATGCGTGATGTCGCCGTCAATCTCAGCCCGAAGCAGATCAAGGCGGTCGCCGCCTATTTCGCCGCACTGCCGCCGACCAGCACGTCGCCGTCATCGAATGGAAAATAATTACAGCGAAACGTAGCGTCAGCTCGTTTCGCTGCCGGCCTCCATGGCCATTCCAGCAATCCTTCGGATTGCCGGAACCTTTGGCCACTCCGCCGCAACGCGGACGCGCAGCTTTAGCTGCGGAAGCCCCTGACGCGGGACGCGCCTTTGCGGCGCGATGGCGTGGAAGCGCCCCCTCCGTTGCGCTTCCAGCGATCCTGCGGATCGCCGGAATCTTGCGCAACTCCGCCCGGCGTCTGATACCAAATCTCATGAATCTCGACTCATGAGATTTGGTATGCGCGCGGGTTGGCGGGCCGCGCGCGCGAACATAAAGAGCGAATACCATGGGTCGCGATCAGCGAGACATGGTATGAGGGCTTATCAAAGTTCCAGGACCGGCTTCGCCGCACCCTTGACCGCCGGATCGATCGTCACCAGCACGCCGCCGCGCCATTGCTGCAAGGTCGCGAAGCTGCGGCGGTTCTGGCCCGAGGCATCGAACGCCGCACCCCAGCCATTGGCCAGCGTCCCGCGCGGCGCGTCGATCGCGGCCAGCGCCCCCGGCAGGGTTTTGCCGCCGCGCAGCGCCTGCAGCACCAGCGCCGCGCCGACATAGGCGGTCAGGCTCGCCGCACCGCGCGGCTGTGTTGCGTAGCGCCGCCGATACGCCGCCGCGATCGCGGCGGAAGCCCCGCCCGAAGCGTAGAGCGGACAGCCGACCGCCATCGTGTTCCCGATCGCCGGCCCCAGCGCGAACCCGGTTTCCGACAGCCCATAGCCGCTTCCGGCGCCGATGATCATGCGCGGCCGCCAGGACGCGACGTCCATCGCCTCGTAAAGCAGCAATACATGTGCCGGCCTTCCGGCATGGACCAGCAGGTCGATGCGCGCGCGCTTCATCCGATCCACCTCGGCGGCGAGGTCCATCGCGTCGGTGGCATAGCCCATGGTCAGCAGGATCGGCAGTTTCGCCGCCTTGCACGCGGCGATCATCGCGGCGGCGAAGGAGCCGTCGGCGGCGCCGACATCGAACAGCAAGCCGATGCGCAGCGTATCGGCCGCTCTGTGCCAGCCGGGTGCGATCACCCCGGCGATCGCGGCACTGGCGGACGCGGCGAGATCGGCGGTGGTCAGGCCGGTGCGGATCAGCATCTTGAAGCCGCGCGCGGTGATCGCATCCGCCGGCGCGTCGAGTTCGGCATAGGGGATCTTGGCGAGTTCCGCCGCCGCCGTGGCGGCGAACGAGGCCGTGGAGGACGCGGTGCCGAGAATCGCCGTCACCGGCCCGGATTTCGCCCCGCTTTTCGCAAAAATATCGACCGCGCGCGCCGGGTCGGCGGCATCGGCGCGGATCAGCCGGACCGGCGCCATCCCGGCGCCGCGCGCCGCGCGAACCGCGAGCGCAACGCCGCGCCACGCCTCGTCCCCCGCCAATGCCTGCGCGCCCGAAAAAGGAAACAAGGCGCCGAGAACGATGGACGCCGCCGGCTCGGCCTGGGTCGTGGCACTGGCCGCCATCGCCCGCGGAATCGAGGCTTTCGACAAGGCGAGACCGGCGAGGCCGGCGCCGACCAGCGTGCGGCGGGTAAGATCAGCGGTCACGAGTGTCCCGATTCGGAAGTTCGTTATCATCAAACCCGGCACCATACGAACTTCCGAATCGAAAGGACACTGGCAAACATATGATTTTCGTGTGGTTTTTGGTTCTGAAGTTCCTACGCATATGCGGCGGCCGCTTTTAGGAACTTCAGAACCACCACACGAGGTTGATCGATCATCCTGACTATGATGTTAACCGCGAATTAGCACAGATCAGGAGCCCGGCCATGACCCTCCCCACCGAAATGCGCCATGTCGTCCTCGATTCGCCGGGAGGGCCGGAGCAGATGCGCATCGTCACCGGCCCGACCCCGGCGCCGAAGCCCGACGAGGTGCTGATCCGGGTCGAAGCCGCCGGGGTGAACCGGCCGGATATCCAGCAGCGCAAGGGACTCTACCCGCCGCCGCCGGGCGCCAGCCCGATCCTCGGCCTCGAAGCCGCCGGCGCAATCGCCGCTTGCGGCGCGTCGGTGACCGAATGGCGCGTCGGCGACCGGGTGACCGCGCTCTGCAACGGCGGCGCCTATGCCGAATATGTCGCGGTGCCGGCGGCGCAATGCCTGCCCTGGCCGGAGGGCTACACCGCCATCGAGGCGGCATCCCTGCCGGAAACCTGCTTCACCGTCTGGGCCAATCTGTTCGATCTCGGGCGGCTCGCGCCCGGCGAATCGGTCCTGGTCCATGGCGGCACCTCGGGAATCGGCGTCACCGCGATCCAGCTCGGCACCGCGTTCGGCGCGAAGATTTTCGTCACCGCGGGATCGGCGGAAAAATGCGCCGCCTGCCTCGAACTTGGCGCGGCCGGCGCGATCGACTACCGCGCGAGCGATTTCCTCGCCGAAATCAAGTCGATGACCGGCGGCGACGGCGTCGACGTGGTGCTGGACATGGTGGGCGCGCCCTACACCCAGAAAAATCTGCGCGCGCTCCGGCACGGCGGCCGCCTGGTCGAGATCGCCTTCATGGAGGGCAGCAAGGTGAGCGAACTCGACCTCCTGCCGATCATGCTCAAGCGTCTCACCGTCACCGGCTCGACCATGCGGCCGCGCACCACTGCGGAAAAAGGCGCGATCGCCGCATCGCTGCGTAAAATTGTATGGCCCTGGTTCGCGCAACGTCGGGTACGCCCGGTCATCCATGCCGCGCTACCATGGGTTGATGTCGCAAACGCACATCATTTGATGGAAAGCGGCAAACATGTCGGAAAAATAATACTACAGATAAGTTAGTGAGACAATTTCGGTCTGCCCACGATCGCTGGCGACTCCAAGATATGTTAGACACTTGGTACTAACATTAGTGTACAATAATGTCGGCAAGCCGAGCGGCTTGCCCCGTTGCCTATTTTTTGGGCAACGGGGCGTATTTCGAGTTCGAGTTGAAATCAAGGGAATTGTTGCCTTTTTATGTCGTTCGTTAGGTCGTGGGCAAAAAAAATTAACCAAACCAGCCCAAGTTTTTCTTGCTTTGCACAACGGGGTCGGTTATCTGGAAACCATAAATTAAGTTTTTTGGAGGCTTCCGGATGAGCAGTTCCGTAACGGTTATTGGCGGCGTCAGCGGCGGTAAGCTGACCGGCCTTGTGAGTGTGCCCCTTTCGGGCGTTTCCAGTGCAACCACGACCGCATTGCAGACCCTGCTGACCGGGCTCAGCACCGCGGTCGAGGGCGGCACCGAGGGGTTGACCAACAACAATCTCATCACCGGCGCGCTGTTCAATTCGACGATCGCTGGCACCAGCAACATCCTCGAACTCACCAATACCGACAGCACCGGCGCGGTCACCTCCGGCTCCGTCACCGGCGCCGCCGGCGTGGTCGATGTGGCCAGCATCTATAGTTCGGTCGTCGTCCAGGCTCCGGGAACCGTCACGGTCAACGGCAGCAGCACCAGCACCCAGTATCTTCTGGGCGCCAGCAGCAACGTCGATCTGACCACCGGGCGCACCAGCAACACCGTCATCGCCGCCGGTGGCAACGACACTCTCAACCTGCGGGGCGACAATCTTGCCGCGGTAACCGGTGGCGCCGATACGGTCAGAACCTTCGCCGGCAGCAACACCGTCATCGCGAGCGGCAATGCCTCGGTCTTCGCAGGCACCCCCGCCGGCTATGCCGGCAAGCTCGACTTCATCAATGCCAGCAGCGCGGCCGCGACCGTCCTTGCCGGCGCCGGCAGCGCGACGGTGTTCGGCGGCAATGCCGGCGGCATCTTCGGCGGCGGCTCGTCGGGTGATAACTTACTGGTCGGTGGCAGCGGCAGCGCTACCCTGGTCGGTGCCGGCAATGGCGATACGCTGGAGGCCGGCGGCGGCGGTGCCACCACGTCGGCCACCAACTACCTCTTCGCCGGCTCGGGCAACGAAACCCTGCTCGCCAGTTCGGTGACCGGAACCAACCTGTTCGACGCCGGTAACGGCTCGGACGTGATTTCGAGCAGCGGCTCCGGCACCCAGTATTTCTTCGGCGGCACCGGCACCGCGCAGATGACCGGCTCCACCGTCTCCGGCGCGACCAACATCTATTTCTTCGGTCAGGCAACCGGGGTCGGCGGCAACGATGTCATTTCCAATTTCGGCACCACCAAATCCACTCTGTTCGCGATGAACGGTAGCAATATCACCGCGATCAACAGCACCACCTTCCAGGGCCAAACCGGCGCCCTGGTCACCCTCTCCGACGGCACGCATATCACGCTGCTCGGCGTCAGCGCCGCGAGCATCGCCGGCTCCGTGGGCGGCAAAGTGATTACCTGATCGGTAAATCGATAACGGAAGCCAGACTGAAACCCGGACGAAAGTCCGGGTTTTTTTATGTTCAGTATTTTGAAGTAATGTCATAGCGAGCCCAGCGAAGCTATCCGTCCGACTGTGCCGGTCAAGCCGCGATGCCTATTTCCGCAGCGCCATCCGAATCGGGCCGTCGCGCCGTCCATGGGTGAACTGATCCACCAGCGGATTCCCACTCCGCATCACCGACTCCGCCTCGCCTTCCCAGACGATCCGCCCTTCATGCAGCATCGCGATCCGGTCGCCGATCCGCTGGGCGCTCGTCATGTCGTGGGTGATCGCGATCGAGGTGCTGCCGAGCCGTTTGACGCAATCGACGATCAGCCCGTCGATCACCGCGCCCATGATCGGGTCGAGTCCGGTGGTCGGCTCGTCGAAAAACATGATCGACGGCTCCGCCGCGATCGCGCGGGCAAGCCCGACCCGCTTCTGCATTCCGCCGGAAAGCTCGGCGGGCGGCAATTCGCCCACACCGGCGTCCAGTCCCACCTGCGACAGTACTTTCGCCGCCACGTCCCGCGCTTCGGCGCGGGTCACCAGGCCGCGCGCCAGCAGTCCGAACGCCACGTTCTCCCACACCGCCTGGCTGTCGAACAAGGCGCCGTTCTGAAACAGCATGCCGATCTGGTCGCGCAGCTCCCGCGCGCGGGCCGGTTTCGCGGTCAGCACGTCCTCGCCATCGATCAGAATCTCGCCCGAATCGGGCCAGATCAGGCCGAGAATGCATTTGAGCAGCACCGATTTGCCGGTGCCCGACCCGCCGATCACCACCATGCCGGTTCCCGGCATCACGTCGAGATCGACGCCGTCCAGCACCTGCTTGGCGCCGAATGCCTTGCGCAGGCCGCGAATGCGCAGCTTCGGCGTCATCGCCTGAAGGGTGCTCATGGCGCGAAGAACGCCTGGGTCAGCACGTAATCGAGTGCGAGTATCAGGATCGAGGCGGAAACCACCGCCGCCGTGGTCGCCCCGCCAACGCCCTGCGCGCCGCCGCGCGAGCGATAGCCGTGAAAGCAGCCCATCAGCGCGATCACGAAGCCGAACACCGCCGCCTTGACCAGTCCGGAAATCACGTCGCTCGCGTGCAGATAGGTCATGGTGCTCTGCAGATAGGCCGGAGCATTGAAGCCGAGCCGGATCGTGGAGACCAGAAACCCGCCCGCCACCCCCAATATATCGGCCACCACCACCAGAAGCGGCAGGGCGATCAGCCCGGCCAGCAGGCGCGGCGTGACCAGATAGCGCATCGGGTCGGTCGCCAGGGTGGACAGCGCGTCGATCTGGTCGGTCACCCGCATGGTGCCGAGTTCGGCGGCCATCGCCGATCCGGCGCGGCCGGCGACCATCAGCCCGGCGAGCACCGGCCCCAGTTCGCGGGTCAGCGACAGCACCACCACGCTCGCGATCACGCTCTGCGAATCGAAGCGCGAAAACCCGACATAGCTTTGCAGCGCCAGCACCATGCCGGTGAAAATCGCGGTCAGCGCCACCACAGGCAGGCTGAAATAGCCGATCTCCATCAGCGCGCGGCCGAAATTGCGCAGATAGTACGGCGGGCGGAACAGGCCGGACACGGCGGCGATGGTGAAAATCGCCAATTCGCCGAGCAGGGAGACCAGGCCGAGGACGAGGCGGCCGAGCGCGGCCACCGGATCGAGCACGAGGTTCATGGGGGTTGTTATACCGATTTTGCGACACGCCGATAGCGCCGGCCCAGGCCGGTCAGGATCTCGTAGCCGTTGGTGCCGGCCTCGCGTCCAACATCGTCGATATCATGGCCGGGCCCAATCAGTTCCAGCATCGAACCCGGCGCGATGTCCGGGTGATCGGTAACGTCGAACGTCATCAGATCCATCGAAACCCGGCCCACCAGCCTCACGTCCCGCCCCTTGAAGCGCGCGGTCATTCTATTGGCGAGGGACCGCGGCATCCCGTCGGCATAGCCCACCCCGATCGTCGCGATAAGCGATTGCCGCTCGGCACGCCAGATCGCGTTGTAGCCGACGCTCTCCCCCGCCTCGATCGCGCGGATTTGCAGGATTGGTGCGGCGAGCGTGACCACAGGCCGCATTGGATTTTTCTGCTCCGGCGTCGGATTCCCGCCATAGAGTGCGAAACCTGGCCGCGCGAGATCGGAGGCAAAATCCGGGCCAAGGAAGATGCCGGAGGAATTGGCGAGGCTTGTCGTCACACCGGGGAACGCCGCACGGATTGCGGCGAAGCGCTGTGCCTGATGCGCGTTTTCCGGGGCGTCCGTCGTCTCCGAGGCGACGAGATGGCTCATCACGTAATCGAGCGCGATCCCGTCGAGCAGATCGGGCGTTTCGCGCAACCGGGCGAATTCGGCCGCATCGAGGCCAAGCCGGGCCATGCCGGTATCGACATGTAAAAGGGCAGGCAACGCGCGGCCCGCTTCCCGCGCGGCGTTCCGCCAGCGTGCGCAATCCTCCAGCGAGTTCAGCACCGGGCGAAGATCGTTGGCGATGAGTTCCCGCTCGGTCCCGGACGGACAGCCGTTGATCACCGCGATCCGGCGATCCGGGAGCGCGGTGCGGAGCGCCAGCGCCTCTTCGAGACAAGCCACGAAGAAATGCCGGCACCCGGCCGCGGCGAGGGCCGGGGCAATCAGCGCGGCGCCGAGCCCGTAGGCATCCGCCTTCACCGCCGCCGCCGTTGCCCCGCCACCAGAGCTTGCATGGCGCGCGGCAAGATCGCGCCAGTTCGCCGCGACCGCTTCGGCGTCGATGGTCAATGTCGGACGATTCATGCGGCGCGGCGGAACAATTGCTTGCGCTGGCGATAATGCTCGACATGGCGGTCGAAGCAGGCGCGCACCGCATCGGCGTCGCCATAGCGGCGCTCCAAGGCGCGCAGCGTGAAATGGACCTGCGCCATCGACTGGAAATGCCCCATGAACAAATAATTCACCCCTGCCCCGGCCAGCGCGCCGACCACGGGAACCATCGAGGCGAGCACCTGGTCGGACACCACGAGAGAGAATCGCGACGCCACGGTGCGGAGAAAAATCGAAACCGGCGCATGGGTCAGCGCGCCACGCACCGCCCAGTAGCTCGCCTCGATATCCTCATCTTCGTTGCGGATCGTGCCGAAGCCGAACACCTCCAGGCAGGCGCGGCGGGTCGCGAAATCGTCGAGATCCTCGCCATGGCTGCGCGCGATTTCGGCGATCGCGCGGAACATCATCGCCATGCTGAACGGAATATCGGCCAGCGACACCACCCCGCCCGCAAGGCCGGAAACCGCGCCGCTCGCCGCGACCGCGCCGCGATAGATCTGCTCCCGCGCCGGTCTGGCATTCCGCCCGGCAAGGCCGATCCGCGACGCGCTCAGCAGCGACCAGAGCGCTTCGGACGCGTATTCCTCGATGATCGCGCGCGCGTTCGGCGCCAGGAACAGCACCGCGCGTTCCACCGCGCTGCCGGCGGTGCGGCCGACCCGGCTCAGCGCTCGGGTGAACAAGCCGCGCGAAGCGACGAAGCGCGACGCCGCCTGATCGATCAGCGCCTGGTCGGCCTCGGAAAATCCCGCGCAGGCATTGCCTCCGATCGTCACCATCGACTCCGCCCCTCTCCGTTGCACCCGATGTTACTCATGTTGGGTGTCGAGATCGGCGAATCGAGTGAATTCCGCCTCGAAAAACAGGTCGATCTTGCCGGTGGGGCCGTGGCGCTGCTTGGCGAGGATGAGTTCCGCCTTGTTGTGCACCGATTCCATGTCCTGCTGCCATTTGTCGAGCGCTGCCTGGAATTTGTCCTCGCTCTCGAAGCCCATCTGCTTGGGCATCCTGGCCTGGAGGTAGTATTCGTCACGATAGACGAACATCACCGCGTCGGCATCCTGCTCGATGGTGCCGGATTCGCGCAAATCCGAAAGCTGGGGCCGCTTGTCCTCCCGCGATTCCACCGCGCGGGAGAGCTGCGACAAGGCGATCACCGGCACCGCGAGTTCCTTGGCGATCGCCTTCAGCCCCTGGGTGATCTGACTGATTTCGAGAACGCGATTCTCCGGCCTGGTGCCCGCCGCCGGGCGCATCAGTTGCAGATAATCCACCACCACCAACGCAAGTCCCTTGGTGCGCTTGAGTCGCCGGCAGCGGGTGCGCAGCGCGGACAGCGTGATCGCCGGGGTATCGTCGATCACCAGCGGCAGTCTGGCGATCCGGCGGGAGACGGCGACGAAATTGTCGAAATCCTTCTGGCCGATCTCGCCGCGTCGAATCCGATCCGAGGACACCCTTGCCTCCTCGGCCAGCAAGCGGGTGGCGAGCTGTTCGGCGCTCATTTCCAGCGAGAAAATGGCGACCGATTGCTTCGCCTCGGCATTGGGATTTTCCGCCCGCGCCTCGGCCAGCAGCGCCTGCGCCGCGCCGAAGGCGATTTTGGTCGCCAGCGCGGTTTTGCCCATGCCGGGACGGCCGGCGAGGATCAGCAGGTCGGACGGGTGCAGCCCGCCGGTCTTGCCGTCGAGATCGGTCAGGCCGGTGGTCAGGCCCGAGACGCGGCCGTCGCGCTCGAAGGCCTTGGCGGCGGTATCGATCGCCATCGCCAGCGCGGTTTCGAAGCTCATCGCGGTGCCTTCGGCGCCGCCCTTGGTCGCGAGGTCGAACAGCGCCTGTTCCGCCGCCTCGATCTGCGACGGGCCGTCGAGTTCGGGCTCGGCACCGAAGGCGCGGTTCACCGTGACCTCGCCGAGATCGATCAACTGGCGCCTGATCCAGGCGTCGTAGATGGTGCGGCCGTAATCCCCGGCATTGATGACGCCGACCATGGCGGTGAGGAGCTGGGCGAGATAGGCTGGGCCGCCGACATCGTCGAGCAGGCCGGAATGCTCGAAGCTGACGCGCAGCGTAACCGGATCGGCGAGCTGGCCGGCCTCGATCCGCCGGGCGATCGCCTCGAAAATGCGACCATGCACCGCATCGGCGAAATGTTCCGGCGCGAGAAATTCGGAAACCCGCTCATAGGCTTTGTTATTGGCGAGCAATGCGCCGAGCAGCGCCTGCTCGGCTTCGAGATTGGCGGGCGGCAGGCGCTGGGACAGGCCGAGCAAAGGCGACTCGATGACGTTCATCGCGCCCTTCTAGCTCTTCGCGCGAGTCGGCGACAGGCGCATCGCCCTGTGGATTAGGTGGATAGAGGGGATAAACGCTGCGCACGGCGATACGCCGTCGGGCTCGCTCCCATGATGCCGCGAAACCGGCGATTGAACGTCGAGAGATCGTTGAATCCGGCGTCGTAGGCGATGGCGGAAACCGGATCGCGCGTCTGGCGGAGCCTGATCGCCGCGCGGCGAAGCCGCTCCGCGAGAACGAACTGGTGCGGCGTGATGCCGGCCACGGCGCGAAACACCCGCAGGAAATGATACGGGCTCATCGCCGCATCCCGCGCGAGATCGGCGAGCGCGATCGGCTGGTCGATCCCGGCTTCGATGCGCCGGAGCGCTTCGCCGACCCGCTGTTCGTCGCGCCGGCTCGGTGTGGCAGCACGCCTCGCGGCCGGCGCGAGCAGCGCCGCCGCCGCGCCCGCGAGGCGCAAGGCGATTTCTTCCAGTTCCATGCCGTCACCCCGCGCCGCCTCCGCCGCGGCGATGAGCGGGATCAATGATGTGGAGGGCGGCAGGCGGGGAACCGCGAAGGCGAGTTGGCGGACGCCCGGCACCGAGGCAAGAATTTCCTCGAAATAGTCAGGGAAAAAATGGAACGCGAGGCAATGATCGCCGACGCCGTGATCGTGGCCGCACTCGTAACACGCGCCGCGATTGCCGAGCAGCACCGCGCCCGGCGTCAGCGTCGCCCCGCCCTGGCGCGTGCGATATTGGAAACTCCCGCGCGTCACGGCGGCGATGCTGATCGAATGATGCTGCTCTTCGAACCGCCTGGTGCCGGGGCCGGACGTGCAGACGACATCATGCACCGTCCAGCCGCAGCCCGAGGCCAGCAGGTGCGATGTCGTCGTCATGTCGGCAAAATAGCAATTTTTCCCAAGCGCCGTCGAGGCCGCCCCGCCTAGATACAGACCACACGAAACCACACGGGCACGCCATGAACCGATCCGCTGCCTCGCTCGCCGAATTGCTCTTCTCGGATGGACCGGCCTCCGACCGCGCCGATAAAATGGGGCTTTACGGCTGGCTCATCGGCGCCTGGGAGATGGACGCCGTCGTCCATGCTGAGGACGGCCGGACCCATGCCGGACGCGGCGAAATCCGCTTCGGCTGGGCACTCGAAGGCCGCGCCATTCAGGATATCTGGAGTCTTCCCGGTGTTTTCCACGGTACCACCTTGCGCATCTACGATCCCGGCATCGATGCCTGGCATATCATCTGGAGCGATCCGCTCCGGCAGTATTACACGCGCCAGATCGGCCGCGCTCAGGGGCCGGACATCATCCAGCTCGGCAAAACCGACCAGGGCGTCGCGACGCGATGGCGGTTCACCGATATCGCGCCCACCTCGTTCCGCTGGTTCGGCGAGTGCTCGACCGACAGAGAAGCGACGTGGCGGTTGCAATCCGAGTTCGCCGCTCGCCGACTAACCTGACGTCAATCAACAGGAGAACACGATGCTCGATCATGTTTCCATCGGCGTTCGCGACATTGCCGCGGCACGGCGATTCTACGACGCGGCCTTGTACCCCCTGGGCTATTCCTGCCTCAGCGCGGGGGCGGATTCACTCGGCTATGGAACAGGGGAGCCAGTGTTCTGGGTCAACCGTGCGCTGCGGCCGGTTCCGGCGGACCTGGACTCTGGTTTGCATTTCTGTTTTCAGGCGCCGACGCGAGCGAGCGTGGATGGATTTCACGCCGCCGCCATGAGCGCCGGCGGGCGCGACAACGGCAAGCCAGGCCTGCGCCCGGACTATGATGCCGCCTATTATGCGGCATTCGCGATCGACCCCGATGGCTACCGGATCGAAGCGGTCTGCCTTGCTCCGGCGTGACCGGCGCGCCATGTGGTGAGGAAAGGACGCAACGCCACCAATAAGGAATCGTGCCATGGCCAGGATTCTGCTCCGCCGCGCCTATGATCCGCCGGAGGATGCGGATGGGATGCGGGTTCTGGTCGACCGGCTCTGGCCGCGCGGGCTTGCCAAGGCGGGTGCGAGAATCGATCTCTGGCTCAAGGAAATCGCGCCGAGCGACGAATTGCGCCGGGAATTCGGCCATAATCCGGCGCGGTGGGACTGGTTTGCCAAAACCTATCGGCAGGAGCTGGCGAAAAACCCGGAGCCGCTGGAGCGGCTCGTGGAATTGTGCCGCGCGGGGGCGGTGACACTGCTGTTCGCGGCGCATGATACGGAGCACAACAACGCCGTCGTGCTGCGCGACATGATGGAGCGACGTTTTAAAAAATAACATTAAGTCAGAATAACTGTCGTTTGTTTCACGTGAAACAAAGGCACCAACCCGGACCTATTTTCGCGAAAATTGGACGAATTGGATTATTATCGGGACGGATCAGACGCGGCGGAGAAAGATGCGGTCTTCGCGGCGGATGAAACGCTCGGTCCGGGAAAAGTCGAAATTCGCGCGCCCGGCGGGATCGGACGCGAGACGGGCGCGATAGTGCTCGTAGGCGGCGAGGTTTTCGATGTCGTAGATGCCATAGGCGATCGTGCTCGACCCTTCATGCGGAGCGAAATAGCCGATCAGGTTGGCGCCGGCGCGGGGTATCGCCTCGTTCCAAACGCGGGCGTAACGCTCGAACGCATCGGTCTTGAACGGGTCGATCTCGTAGCGGATGAAACAATCTCGTAGCGGATGAAACAGGTGATCATGGGCGCGGCCTCCTTCGGCGGTTGAACGCCGGGAGATTATGCGCAGTGGCGGGGCGGATGCTGCGATCGTGGTCGAAATGTTGAGGGGGGTTCCGCGCACAAAAGAGCCCGCCCAGTGTGGTGGTTCCGAAGTTCCTACGCATATGCGGCGGCCGCTTTCAGGAACTTCAGAACCAAAAACCACACGAGAATCATATGTTTGCCAGTGTTTTTTCGATTCAGAAGTTCGAATGGTGCCGGGTTTGATGATAACGAACTTCCGAATCGGGATCAAACAGGGCGGCCCAGCGTTTGAGCCGTTGGGTAAGCGCCTGCTCCTCGGGCGATCCTTTGAATGCCTCGTAATCACGCGCCCAGACGGAACGGAGGAAATGTTTGGAGATGAAACCATTCGCGAATTCGACCATGGCCTAGCAAAGCCTTTTGGGCATGATTCGGCAAGGTCGTGGAACTGGTCGGGGCGATGGATTGCTTCCCGCTTCGCTGCGCTCGCGGTCGCAATGACGGCCAAGGTTATTCGGCCGGAGTCAGCGTGGGGGTCGGCTTCACGGGATCGTCGTGGTCAATGTCCCGGTTTGGTGCCCATTGCCTACCGTTGCCGCCGTGATGGCCCGTGGCGCAGAGGTTTTTCCGGAAAAATCGTGGATATTCCGTGCATCACCGCCTGAACCGCGAAAAGCCGCGTCAGGCGGTTGAATTTCTAACAAAACGCGCCGCTGGTTACGGAACGGTTTGCGTATGGGTGGTTTGCGTCGTGACGGTGCCCGGCATAGGCATCGGCATGAGCGCGGGTTGTTGAGACGATGTGGTGGTTTCCGTCGTTCTCGCGGCATGGTCCGGGGTGATGACACATCCGGTCAGAACGGCGGTGAAGCCGATCATGGTTGCGATTAGCAAAATCCGATGACGCGATGGGTTACGTTTCATGTTACTCTCCTGATTCAATAGGACGATTTCGTCGTCGACGTTTTTGTCGTCGTTGTAGCCGACACCTGCGGCTGGATTGTCGTCGTGGTCGTGCTATCGCTCGCGGCGCCGTTTGCGTTGCCATAGGTCGTCTTGTTCGAATCAACCTGATTGCCATAGGCGTCGGTCGTTCGCTGGCTTTCCGTCGTGCTCAGCGTACCGTTCGGCGGCGGAATGACTGGTGCCGGCGCAACGACAGGCGGCGTTACGGAGGTGGAACTCGTCGTCGTCTGGGATGAGGTGGTTTGTGCCAATGCAGCACCGGTCATCAACATCAATGCAGCGGCACTCGCGAAAAGACATTTTTTCATGATCGAAAACTCCTGAGAATTGTGGAATAACGAAAAGCATCGGCTCCGCCGCGGCAAATGTTATTTTACCACCAGTGTCGTCAATCGAGCGCGAATTGCCGGGTACGGCATCGTTTGACGGACCCCGGTCAATCAAGATTCAGATCTAGTTGGTTCTGACTCGGAACATAGTCTTTGGCGGCCGGGAGCGATAGACTCGGAAACTACTCATGCCGGCGGCATGAGGATAAACAGGCCGGCCCATTATTCGGGTCGTTGGTATCATCACGGTGCTTCGCTTCAGGGAGTGGCGGTGTCGCGCGGGGCCGTGATCGCCAATCGTCCACCCTTGCCGCTTTGGGCGAGACCGGGCAGGGTTGGTGACATGGTTCAGGGCGCGGAGGGGAACAAAATCATGAACGGTGCGGAGAGTCTGGTCCATACGCTGATCGCGTGCGGCATCGACACGGTGTTCGCCAATCCGGGCACCAGCGAGATGCATTTCGTCGCCGCGCTCGACCGGATTCCGGGGATCAATTGCGTGCTGTGCCTGGACGAGACCGTGGCATCGGGCGCGGCGGACGGATATTGGCGGGTGACCGGGCGGCCGGCGGCGACCCTGTTTCATTGCGGGCCGGGGCTCGCGAACGGGCTCGCCAATCTGCACAATGCGCGGCGGGCGCGCTCGGGGATTTTGAACATCGTCGGTGATCAGGCGACCTATCACCGGCCGCTCGATGCGCCGCTGACCGCCGACACCGAGGGATGGGCGCGGCCGGTCTCGGGCTTCGTACGCACCGCCAAGAGCGCCGCGACGGTGGGCAGGGATGCCGCCGAGGCGATCGCCGCGGCGCGGAGCGGGACGATCGCCACGCTGATCCTTCCCGCCGACACCGCCTGGACCGAAGGCGGCGTGGCCGGCGAGACGTGCGAGGTCCCGGCACGGGCGATGCCGGACGATGAGGCGATCGCCTCGGCGGTGGAGGTGCTGCGCTCGGGCGAGCCGGCGATGCTGCTGCTCGGCGGGCGGACGCTGCGCGACGCAACGCTGCGGCAGGCGACGGCGATTGCCGCCGCGACCGGCTGCAAGCTGCTGTCCGAGATGTTCAACGCAAGGATGGAGCGCGGCCAGGGCCGTCCGCCGATCGAGCGGATTCCGTATTTCATCGATGCGGCGATCCATACGCTTTCGGGGATCAAGCATTTGATTCTGGTCGAGGCGAAGCCGCCGGTGGGATTTTTCGCCTATCCGGGCAAACCGGGGCGGCTGTGGCCGGAGGATTGCACGCTGCATACGCTCGCAGCGATCGACCAGGACGGCAGCGCGGCGCTGACGGCGCTGGCTCAGGCGATCGAAGGCGCGGAGCCGGAGATTCCGGCCACGCCGCGCCCCGCGCCTTCGACGGGCGCGATCGAGCCGGAGACGGTCGCGACGACGATCGCGGCACTTCTGCCCGATCAGGCCATCGTGATCGACGAGGGGATTTCGTTCGGACGCGGCTTCTCGCGCTTCACCCATGGCGCGGCGCCGCATCTGTGGCTGCAGGTGCCGGGCGGGGCGATCGGCGGCGGGCTGCCGACCGCGGTGGGCGCCGCGGTATCGGCGCCGGGGCGGCGGGTGGTCGCGATCCAGGCCGACGGCTCGGCGATGTACAGTATCGCGGCGCTATGGACGGCGGCGCGGCAGAACCTGGACATCACCGTCATTCTGCTCGCCAACCGGAAATACGCGATCCTGCTCCATGAATTCGCCGGGGTGGGCGCCAATCCGGGGCCGACCGCGCTGGGGATGCTGGATCTGGGCAACCCGGACCTCAATTTCGTGAAACTCGCCGAGGGCATGGGGGTCGCGGCGGCGCAGGCGCCGAACATGGCGCGGCTGAACGAGTTGCTGGCGTCGAGCGTGGAGCACAAGGGGCCGTTCCTGATCGAGTTGCTGACCGGGTGAGACAATGGTGTGTCCCCGATCTGCCACAGTGATCGATTCAATCGCACAGTATGTTGAGTTCGGCGATTGACCGGGGATTTTTCGTGCGGCAACAGTGATACGGCCATGATGCTGACACAGATAGACGGCATCTGACCGCCGGGCGGGCGGTCCGTCCCTCTTGAATATCGATTTCCCCGAGTCCGGGACGCGTTATGGCCAGTTCCACCGTTCGCCGCGATTCCTCGCCAGCCTTCATCCAAGCATTGCGCCGCCGGCTGAGCGCGGTGACGATCGATGCGCCGATGCATCTGCGCGCCCTGGTGCGCACCGACGAGCTGTGGCTGGCGGCGCTGGCGATCCTGGTGGGGGTGCTGGCCGGCATTGCCGTTTTCCTGATGGATTTCTTCAGCCATCATTTCCATTTCTGGTTTTTCGACCTCGCGCATCTGGGCGAGGGCCTGTCGCAGCAGGAGCATATCGAGCCGATCCGCGCGATTTTCGTGCCGATTCTGGGCGGGGCGGTGCTGGGCTCGGTTTCCTGGCTGCTGGCGAAATACCGGCCGGGCAATTTCGTCGATCCGGTCGAGGCGAACGCGCTGTATGGCGGGAAATTGTCGCTGCGCGATTCGGTGATCGTCGCGGCGCAGACGGTGATGTCGAACGGAGTCGGCGGCTCGGTGGGAATGGAGGCCGGCTATGCCCAGTTCGGCGGCGGGCTGGCGAGCTGGGTGGGGCGGCAGTTTCGGCTGCGGCGCAACGATTTGCGGATTCTGGTTGGGTGCGGCGCGGGGGCGGCGATCGGCGCCGCGTTCAACGCCCCGCTGTGCGGCGCGTTCTATGGCATCGAGCTGGTGATCGGCACCTATTCGATGACCAGCCTGCCGCTGATCATCGTCTCGACGCTTACCGGCACGCTGGTTGCCGAGAAGCTGCTGCATGGCGGGGTCAAGCCGCTCGATGTCGTGCTGCCCAATGTGGTTCCGGGCTATGCCTATCCGCTCGCGATTCTGCTGGGGGTGACGGCGGGGTTCACCGGCATCGCGATCATGCGCGGGGTGACCACGATCGAGGCAGGGTTCCGGCGCACCGGCGTGCCGATCTGGCTGCGGCCGATCCTGGGCGGGGTGGTGGTCGGGCTGCTCGGCAGCATCACGCCGAAGGTGATGGCATCGGGCAATTCATCGCTGCACACCCAGCTTGCGGTGGTCTATCCGTTCCTGCTCGCGATGGCGCTTCTGCTGATGAAATCGACCGCGTCGGCGTTCTCGATCGGGTCGGGGTTTCGCGGCGGGTTGTTTTTCGCGGCATTGTTCATGGGTTCGCTGCTCGGCCGGGCCTATGGCGATCTCGCGATCATGCTGCCCTTCGCGCATGGCGTGCCGATCGGCTTCTACGCGGTGGTGGGGATGGCGGCGCTCGCGGTCGCGATCGTCGGCGGGCCAATGACCATGACCTTCCTAGCCCTCGAAAGCACCAATAATTTCAGCATCACCGTCGCGGTGCTGGCCGCCGCGATCGCGGCGTCGCTGACGGTGCGGCGCGTCTTCGGCTATTCCTTCACCACCTGGCGCTTTCATTTGCGCGGCGAGAGCATTCGCAGTGCGGTGGATATCGGCTGGATCCATAATCTGACGGTCGGGCGGATGATGCGGCGGCCCCAGTACAGCGTGCGCGACGATACCGAGATCGCGACGTTCAAGACCGAATATCCGCTCGGGCGGACGCAATATGTCGTCGCGGTCGATGCCGAGGAGCGGTATGTCGGCCTCGCCTACCCCTCCGAGGCGCATGCGCCGGGCGAGGAAGACCCGCACACGATCCATGATTTGGTGCGACATCAGAATGATTTTCTGCTGCCGCAGGCGACGGTGAAGGAGGCGATCCGCGCCTTCGAGCGGGCGGAATGCGACGTGCTTGCGGTGCTGGACGGACCCGAGACGCGTCATGTTCTCGGCGTGCTGACCGAGCAATACGCGCTGCGCCGCTACAGCGAGGAGCTGGATCAGCGCCGGCGCGAGCTTTCGGGCGAGTAGATGAGCGGGACTCGTTGCGAAAGCACCTCGATCAACGGACAGGCTGCATCGTTTCCGAACTCGCAACGCGTGATCGTCTCGGCGAGCACATGTTCCATTGCCGCAAGATCGGCGATGCGGGCGCGAATGTCGGCGAGGCGAATTTCGGCGATCATCTGCATGTTGGCGCAGGTTTCCGAACCACTGGCGGCAAGGCGCAACAGCGCGCGAATGGCGTCGAGACCGAAGCCAAGCTCGCGGGCACGGCGGATGAAGCCGAGACGAGCGAGATCCTCCGGCCGATAAGCACGATATTTACCGTTCCGAGGCGGAGGCGCCACCAAGCCAATACGCTCGTAGTAGCGAATGGTCTCGATCGGGCAGGCGGTGCGCCTGGCCGCTTCGCTGATCGTGACATCGCCCTTGTCGTATCGAACCATGATGCCGTCTCCGTGATCGTAACGCCCCTTGAGTCTGGAGTTGCTACGGACCGTATGCTCCGCAACGGTTTTGGAAAAGGAGCCCTGATGAGCGGGACGAAATTATCAAGCCGGACGACCGACGTCGCGGGAACTGGTAGCGCGGTCCTTACCGTCGGCGGAATAATTGCCGCTTTTGGTGCCGCATCGTGTTGCGGTCTACCTTTTTTGCTGGCGACAGCGGGACTGGGTTCGGCTTGGCTGACCGGAATTGCTTTGCTCGCCGCACCGAATCGGTTGATTCTGCTGCTGGTCGCCTCAGTGTGTCTCGGCGCGGGTGCCGTGCTGTTCGCGTGGCAACAACGCCCCAGAGCTTGTGAACGCGGCACGTGGTGCGCCCGGCCGCAGGTGCGCTGGCTGATGATCGTCGGATTCGTTCTGGGATTCGGGCTGCTCTATCTCGGGTATCGGTTCAGATGAACGCGATCGTGAGCGCCAGCGTCATCACCTGCCCGCATTGCGGCACGGCGAAGCGTGAAACCATGCCGAGCGACGCGTGCCAGTATTTCTACGACTGCAGCGGATGCCGCGCGCTGCTTCGGCCAAAGCCCGGCGATTGCTGCGTGTTCTGCTCTTACGGTTCGGTGCCCTGCCCGCCGGTTCAGCAGGATCGCACGGCGTGCCGCGACTGATTTACAGTTCGGCGACCTCGGCGACGCCCTGGATCATTTTCATCGCCTGGGCGAGGCGCGGCGAAACGTTGAAGCCGCCGGGCAAGGCGATGTCGAGTTTCGCGCCGGTGCCGAGGCGCGGGGCGAGCAGGATGCGGCCCTTGCCGCGGCCTTCGCGGTCGAGCAGGGCGCGGAGCGACGGCAGGGCTTCGGCGCGCTCGACCACGATGCGCAGGCCGGAGCCGGCATTGGCCGCGGCACGGTCGAGCGGTTCGGCATCGAGTGCGGTGATGCGCAGGCTTTCGCCGTCCATGCGGAGTTCGGCGGTGACGAGCAGCATGGTGCCCTCGGCGAGAAGATCGCGCGCGCGGGCGAGGATTTCGGAGAACAGCGTGACCTCAAAACCACCTGCCTGATCGGAAAGCTGCACCCAGGCCATGCGGCTGCCGGTGCGGGTGGTGCGCTCTTTGCGCCCGACCACGGCACCGGCGAGCTTGGCACGGCCGATTCCAGCACGGCCGCGCTGTTCGATCTGGTTCGACGGAATGACGCCGAGGCGTTTCAGCACCCCGGCATAGGCATCGAGCGGGTGGGCGGTGAGGTGATAGCCGATGGCCTCGGCCTCGAAGGCGAGGCGATCGAATTGCGGCCAGTCCGGCGTTTCGGGCAAATGCAGGGACTCGGGTGAGCCGGCATCGCCGAACAGGTTGATCTGGCCGGACGTGCGGCCCTCCGCCTCGCTCTGGGCGCGGCGGATCAGGGTTTCGGCACCCGCCATGACGCGCGCGCGGTTGCCATCGAGCGTGTCGAACGCGCCGGCCTTGGCGAGCTGCTCGATCTGGGCGCGGTTGAGGGATTTCGGATCGACCCGCGTTGCGAAATCGGCGAGATCGGTGAATTTGGTGCTGCCGCGAGCGGCGACGACATCGCGCATCGCCCCCTCGCCCACCCGCTTGATCGCGGCGAGGGCGTAGCGGATCGCGAGCGTGCCGTCCGGCGTGCGTTCCACGGTGAAATCCGCCGACGAGGCGTTGATGTCGGGCGGCAGAACCGGGATGCCGAGGCGCACGGCGTCCTGCTTGAGCGAGGCGAGCTTTTCGTGGTTGGCGTGCGACAGGCTCATGCAGGCAGCGATGAACACGGCGGGGTGGTTGGCGCGCAACCAGGCGGTCTGGTAGGAGACCAGGGCGTAGGCGGCGGCGTGGGATTTGTTGAAGCCGTAATCGGCGAATTTCGCCATCAAGTCGAACACTTCGACCGCCTTCGCCTCGGAAAACCCCTTGGCCTGCGCGCCGTCGACGAAGATTTTGCGCTGTGCGTCCATCTCCGAGCGAATTTTCTTGCCCATCGCGCGGCGCAGCAGATCGGCGCCGCCGAGGCTGTAGCCCGCCATGCGCTGGGCGATCTGCATGACCTGTTCCTGATAGACCAGAATGCCGTAGGTTTCCGTCAGGATGTCGTCGATCGCGGGGTCCGGCGAGTCCCAGGCCTCGCCATGCTTGCGCGCGCAATAGGCGGGGATATTGGCCATCGGGCCGGGCCGGTTGAGCGCCTGGGCGGCCACGAGGTCCTCGAAACGATCGGGGCGCATCTGGCGCAACACGTCGCGGAAGCCCTGGGTTTCGAAGGTGAACACGCCGCCGCAATCGCCCTTGGAGAGCATCTCATAGGTTTTCGCATCGTCGAGCGGAATGCGCGCGAGATCGAGTTCGATGCCGAGACCGTGCAGGAATTTTACCGCACGATCGAGAATCGTCAGGGTGGTCAGGCCGAGGAAATCGAATTTGACCAGGCCGGCGCTTTCGACATGCTTCATCGAATAC
Source organism: Acidiphilium sp. AL (assembly GCF_025499445.1). Lineage (NCBI taxonomy): Bacteria > Pseudomonadati > Pseudomonadota > Alphaproteobacteria > Acetobacterales > Acidocellaceae > Acidiphilium > Acidiphilium sp. AL. Next base: position 30,165 of record NZ_JAIMBZ010000001.1, on the reverse strand, counting down.
TGGGTGATCAGCATGTCGGAGCGCGGGTCGCGATAGAGCGGCACCAGATCGGCGAGCGGGCGGTCGCCGATCACCACGCCCGCCGCATGGGTGCTGGCGTGGCGATAGAGGCCCTCGACCTGGACCGCGATTTCGAGCAGCCGGCGCACCGATTCATCGGAATCGCGCAGCTCGCGCAGGCGCGGTTCGGACTCGATCGCTTCGGCGAGCGGAATCGGCTTGGCCGGATTGTTAGGGGTGATTTCGGCGACCTTGTTGACCTGGCCATAGGGCATGCCGAGCACGCGGCCGACGTCGCGCACCGCGGCGCGGGCCTGGAGCTTGCCGAAGGTGATGATCTGGGCAACGCGATCGGTGCCGTATTCGCGCTTGACGTAGTCGATCACTTCGTCGCGGCGTTCCTGGCAGAAATCGATGTCGAAATCGGGCATCGAGACGCGTTCGGGGTTGAGGAAGCGCTCGAACAGCAGATTGAACGGAATCGGGTCGATATCGGTGATCGAGAGCGCGTAGGCGGCGAGCGAGCCGGCACCCGAGCCGCGGCCGGGGCCAACGGGAATTCCCTGCGATTTCGCCCATTGGATGAAATCGGCCACGATCATGAAATAGCCGGGGAAGCCCATCTGTTCGATAACGTCGAGTTCGAATTCCAGACGTTCGCGATAGAGCCTGCCGGTCGGTTCATCGGCGGTGATCGCGGCGAGGCGGAGCGCGAGCCCCTCGCGCGCCATCGCCCGGAGGGTTTCCGCCTCGGTCGCGCCGTCGCGCACTTTCGGGCAGATCGGCAGCAGCGGCTTGCGCGTGGGAGCGGCGATGGCGCAGCGGCGGGCGATTTCCAGCGTGTTGTCGCACGCCTCCGGCAAATCGGCGAACAATGCGCGCATGGCTTTCGCCGGCTTGAACCAGTGTTCCTGGGTGACGCGGCGGCGTTCGGCTTCGGAGAGCAGGCGTCCTTCAGCGATGCAGAGCAGCGCGTCGTGCGCTTCGTGCATTTCCGGCTTGGCGAAAAAGCATTCGTTGGTGGCGACGAGTGGGATGTTCGCCGCGTCGGCCAGGGCGATCAGGCCCGGTTCGATCGCTCGTTCGGCGGGCAGGCCGTGGCGTTCGAGTTCGACGGCGATCCGGTCTCCGAAGGATTCGGCGAGAGACGCGAGCAGGGATTCGGCTTCGGACCGCTGGCCTTCACCAAGCATCCGGCCGAGCGGACCGAATCGGCCGCCAGTGAGGAGCAGAAGCCCGTCATGGTGGGCGCGGAGCGTATCGAGGGTGATTTGCGGGCGGCTTCCCGGTTCGATGTCGAGAAAGCCCGCCGAGGACAGTTTCGAGAGATTATCGAATCCTTCGGCATCCTTGGCGAGCAGGACCAGGGGATCCGGCGGCAGGCGCAGCTGATCCGCGCGCGCGAGGAACAACTGGCAGCCGATGATCGGCTGCACGCCGCGCGCGATGCAGGCCTGGGAGAATTCGATGGCGCCGAACAGGTTGGAGGTATCGGCGATCGCGACGGCAGGCATCGCCTGATCCTGTGCCAGGGCGGCGATTTTGTCGGGCTTGATCGCGCCCTCGGACAAGGAATAGGCGGAGTGGACGCGGAGATGGACGAAATCGGCGTGCGGCATTTTTTTAGTTTAGCAGGATTCGCGCTCAGCCTGCCAGCACCGCAACCGGCAGAGCGGCGAACAGGGTTTTAAGCTTGAACCCATCGCCCGTGGGAGCGATCTGGCGATCGGCGAGCACGTCGCGCCACGGGGCTGTATCATCACCGCCCAGCCTCATGCGCGTATCCTGCCAGGATGCGGCGGGCACGAGAGGCGTTTCGGCGGTGCCAAGGAGCGGTATGGCGAGGCGGGTGACCGCGACGATCAGGCGCTGCGAGCCGTGGCTGCGCTGGAACGCGAGGGCGTGGACGGCGTGTTCGCCTTCGATGTCGAGCGGCATGTAATCGCCTGACTCGAACAGGGCGGGATGAGCGGCGCGGCGTGCGAGCAGGCGCGCGATGATCGCCTGTTTGATCCGCCCGTCATGCCAGGAGGCGAGCAGATCGGTGGGTTGGGATTGCGCCGCGAGAGTTTCGGCGCGGCGGGAAAAATCGACTTGGCGGCGGTTGTCGGGATCGACCAGGCTTTGATCCCAGAATTCGGCGCCCTGGTAGAGATCGGGGATACCGGGGGAGGTGTATTTCAGCACCGTCTGGGCGAGGCCGTTGATCGCACCGGCGGGGCCGATACGGCGGGCGCAGTCGGCGATTTCGCCAAGCACGGCGGTGGCCCGCGCGGCATCGAACACGCCGTCGAGAAACTGGCGGCAGGCGGCTTCGTAGGTTTCGTCGGGTGCTGCCCATTCGGAGCGGAGCTTGGCCTCGCGGATGGATTTTTCCCACCAGCCCCAGACGCGTTCCACGAAATCGCCGGCATGATCCAGCGCTGATCCGATCGGCCAAGCGGCGACGAGCGTTTGATAGAGCATCAGTTCGTCGGCCTCGGAGGGCGCACGGCCCGAATCGAGCTCGCGGACGAACGACGTGTTGAGTCGCGTCCAACGCGCTAACGCCGCCTCCCATTCCGCCGGAATTTCGGAGAGGACGGCGAGGCGCGCACGCGTGTCCTCCCCGCGCTTGTGGTCATGGGTTGCTGTGGCGAGCATGGCGCGCGGCAGGTTCGCGCGGCGCTGCGCCTGGGCGGCGTGGAACGCTGCCGGAGTCAGTGAAAACTGTGCGGGCGTACTGCCGACCTCGTTGCGGGAAAGCAAACGTCCGTAGCGATAGAACGCGGTATCCTCGACGGATTTTGCCGCGACGGGAGCGGAGAGTTGCTGAAAGCGGACCATGACGCGGCGATGCAGCGCGCGCCGGGCGATGGGTTCGCGCGCGAGTGGACGGTCGGCCAGCCAATGGCGAATTTGATGAAGCAGGTTGCGATCGGCAACGCGAAAACCGCGCAGCGCGCGCGCAAGCGCCCAGTTCATCGCCTGTTCGTCGGTGGCGGCGCTGCCGGCGGCACCAGCATAGATGCGATAGACCGGGAAATTAACCAGCAACTCGGCAAGCGCACGGCGCAAAGCGGTGAGCGTGATATCACGGGTTGCAAGATCGGCGGCGGCGAGACGATGTAGCAAGGCAGCCGTGCCATTCCATTCGCTGGTCAGATTATCGCGCAGAACCTGACGTCGCGCCTCGTGTTCCTCGTCCTCGAAATTCGGGCTGCGGCCCGAGAACCGCGCCCAGAGAGCGGCAAGCGGCTCGGCACCTTCGGGATCATGCAGGATAGCGGCGACCTCGTTCATGAAATCATAACCGGTGGTGCCGTCGGTTTGCCAATCGGCGCGCAGCCGTTCATGCGGTGCGAGGATTTTTTCGACGATGATGTAAGGTGGATCCTGTGCCGCACCCTTGGAACGATTACGACCGGCAGCCGTGAGGGCGCGGCGTAATTTACGACAATAGGCGCGCGGATCGGCGAGGCCATCGACATGGTCGATACGCACGCCGTCGATCAGGCCGCGCGCGTAAAGATCGAGGATCAACCGGTGGGATTCATCGAACACCCAGGGAATTTCGACGCGAATGCCCGCGAGCGTGTTGATGTCGAAAAAACGGCGCCAGTTGATTTCGTCGGCGGCGGCACGCCAGAAGGTCAGACGATAATTTTGCGTTTCCAGCAACGTATGGAGGCGTGCTCGGCCGGTTTCGGATGTCGCATCGTAGCGCGCCATGGCAATGGCAAGACCCGCCGCGCCATGTGGCGTGGCGAGTGCCGCGACAAGCCGGCGACGTGCCGTTTCGGCGAGTGGGCGAGCGATTTCGGGCCGATCCGCGAGATCGGCGGCGGCGGTGAAATGGGCGATGGCATCGGCAAAGCGTTTCGGCGCGGCCTGCAGAACCGTGGCGGCACCCAAAGGCGACAGCGGAAATTCGTGCTCGTGATAGACCACTGAAAGCCTGCCACTCACCGTATTACAGGCAAGATGCAGATTGCCGGATTGCAGGGCAGCGCCGTAGGATTCGCCCAGAAACGGTGCCATGACCTTGTCATGCAGCGCAGGATCGGGGGGCGTCCAATCGATGTCGAACGCATCTGCGTAGGGGCTGGCGCGGCCCCATTCCAGCACGTCCATCCACCAGCGATTGTCGGTGCCGCCTACGCCCATATGATTGGGAACGATGTCGAGAACGAGGCCCATGCGATGCGCGTTCAACGCTTCGGTGAGGCGGAGGAATCCGGATTCACCGCCCAGTTCCGAGTTGATCGTGGCGTGATCGACGATGTCGTAGCCATGGGCGGAACCTGAACGCGCTTTCAGAATCGGCGACGCATAGAGATGGCTGATGCCCAGCGCGGCCAGATAAGGGACCGTGGCAACGCCATCGTCGAAGGTAAAATCAAGATGGAATTGCAGGCGAGCCGTCGCGCGGGGCGTTGTATTCATAATGGTTTCTTCCGCGCACGATCGAGCATCGCAAGACGCGCCGCAACTCGCGGTTCGTCTAACGATGTTACGGAATCGCTTGACAAGCGGCGGCGCCAGTTTGGGTGTTCGTCAATTGTTCCAGGAATGTTCGGCTGCTGGTCGAGCGCCAATGCGTCCTCAAGGGGTAGAATGACAAGATCCGATTGCGCCATCGCAACATGAGCAATGACGGTATCGGCAATGGCATCGCCATCCTCCAAAGCGGGCATATCGCCGCTTGCCACACCGGCGTCCTTGCAGGCGGACCATAAGCATTTCCGGTCATGCGCCCGCTTTTCCGAATCCTCACCGGCAAGGCCGAGACGGTTGCGCCAGGCGATGTCGGTGCCGCGCCACCAGCCGGCAGCGGTCGGAAGGTCGTGCGTCGTCGTCATCGCCACGGTTTCTCGACGCCAATGCGCAGGGGAGGTGAAGCGATCGCCGTTCCGCTCGAACCAGAGAACGCTCATCCCGGAAATACCGTTATGTGCAAGAGATTCTCGAAAGCCACCCGGAACGGTGCCAAGATCCTCCGCAAGGATGATGCCTTGATGACGTGCCGATTCCAGCATGGCAAGGCGCCGCATGTCATCGTACGGAAAGCGTAGGTAACAACCTTCGTTCGCATCGGCACCGTCAGGAATGAGCCAGAGCCGGGCAAGACCCATGGCGTGATCGATGCGTACCCCTCCGGTGGGCTCGAGTGCAGCGCCCAACATATCGCGCAAAGCCGAAAAGCCGCTCCGGCGCAGTCCACGCGGCGAAAAGCTGGTGAGCCCCCAGTTCTGCCCGCGCCGATTAAACTCGTCGGGCGGCGCACCGACCGAAACACCACGCAGCACCTCATTGGGGCGGCTCCAGGCATCGCTGCCGGCGGGATCGACTCCCACCGCAAGATCGGCGATCAATCCGATCGCCATGCCGGACTCAATCGCTGCCGCCTGGGCGTTGCGCAGCCCGGATAACGCACGCCATTGTGCATAGAGGTGAAAAGCAATTTCATCTTGGTTCTGATCGGCGAACCGCACCACTTCGGCATTCGATGGAAACCGCAGGGCTTCGGGCCAATGACGCCAATCCCGCTCTGCGCCGGTTTTCAGTTGATGCGCCGACATCACCTCGAACAATGCGTGGCGGCGAATAACCTCGGGCGCTGCGTTCTGGAACGCCTGGAATATCGGATCATCATGGTCCCGTGCAAAAGCCTCGCGCAGTGCGCGATAACGGGCTGGGGTAGCCGTACGCCAGTCGATCAGATCGCCAGGTGTCGGCAATTCGATCGGGTAATTCACTGGCGCATAGACCGGATTGAGCGCGATGCGGCTTGACGGACTATAGGGGCTGTAATGGCCGGGATCACTGGCATAGAGGGCATGGACCGGGCTGATTGCAACCGCATCGGCGCCATGATGCCCGGCGGCACGTGCGAAATCGGCAAGAGCCGCGAAATCGCCGATGCCGCCGTCATTGTCGCGCCGAAGCCCATAGACTTGAACGGCAAGCCCCCAAGCTTTTCCCGAGCGATCCCGCTTTTGGAGAGCATTGGCAATGGTGAACGCCCGTGCGGGAGCGATTGCCAGTTCGACAATACGGTCGTTGACGTACAGCCGGTGATAACCAGGGCGGGCGATGCCGGCGATGCGGATCCGGCCATATCCAGCATCCTCGGCGAAGCCAGCGGACATCGAGCCGTCATCATAATCGATACGGATAGGAGCCGGCACGCCAGTGAGCGTTATATCGGCGTTTGACTGAGCAGTGATAAAAGCAGGCGTGGTTTGTGCCTCGACCTCGAGTTGCGTGATGCCGTCATGACAGGTTGATTCCGAGTCGGCGTCGAAGCCAAGGGCGGCGAGCAGTACGCGCAGCGTATCGGGAGTAGCGTGATGCTCAGTGCCAAAGACATCGTGCCACACGCATGAAAATCCAACTCGGTCGGCAAGTTCGAAAAGCGCCGTATCGCTCATGCGGGTTGCAGCCAGGCGATTGCCGCGCGAGGTGGCAAAACGTTGTCGGTGCCGACATCTGGCGGCGTTGCGGCGAAAACCGCCCCTGCCCCGGCCTCGCACATAAGTACGCCGATTCCGAAATTGCCGGCGATGGTCAGGATTGCGCCATTGCCAAAACGCCATGCAGCGCGGACACCACTGGTTTCAAGCGCTTCCGCTCCAATGGAGCGTGCACCGGGAATGCCAGGTACAATCGCCTGATGGCGAAGGCGAAGCAGATGGCGATAGAAGGCAAACCACTCGACCGCAGCAGAATCTTCAGCGTTGGCAGCCTGCAAAATCGACACTTCGAATGTCGTTTTGTCGTTCGGATCGGGAATCCTGAGTTGAGCCTCTTCCGACGCGAATTCCTTGAACCTGGCAAATTCACGACGGCGGCCTTGACGAACGGCTTTGGCAAGTTCGGGGTCGCGATGATCGGTGAAATAGAGAAAGGGGCGTGTTTCGCCATACTCCTCTCCCATGAAAATCAGAGGAATCTGTGGCGACAAAAGCAAAAGCAAAATCGCGGCACGCAGGGCACCATGATCGGCCAGCATCGTCAGGCGCTCGCCGAAAGCCCGGTTGCCGATCTGATCGTGATTCTGCAAAAAAGCAACGAAGGCGCTGGGCGGCAGATGAGCGCTCGGCGCACCGCGCACCGTACCGTCACGATGTGACGATGACTCGCCCTGATAGGCAAAACCTTCGCCAAGGCAACGGGCGAGTTGCCGTGCCGGATTGCGATAGTCTTCATAATAGCCACTTTGTTCGCCAGTCAGAAGAACGTGTAGGCAATGATGCGTGTCGTCGGCCCATTGCGCATCGTAAAGCGGTGAAGCGGGTGTGGCGGGCAGCAAGGTTGCATCGTTGTCGTCGTTTTCCAGCACAAGATGGATATGTCTGTCCGACGCGGTATTGGCACGGATCTCGCGCACCATAACATGAAGAAATTCGGAATCCCCGATGGCATGAACGGCATCGAATCGAAGGCCATCGAACCGAAACTCGTTCAGCCAGTAAAGAGCGTTGTCGATGAAATAGCGGCGCACCGGCTCACGACGAAAATCGATGGCACCACCCCATGGAGTTTTGATATCGTCCCGAAAAAATTGTGGCGCGAAACTATGAAAATAATTACTATCTGGACCAAAATGATTATATACTACGTCGAGAAAAACCATGGTGCCGTGACTATGGGCCGTGTCGATCATGTGCTTCAGCGCATTCGGAGCGCCGTAAGCCGTATCGGGCGCGTAAGGCAAAACGCCATCGTAGCCCCAATTTCGTACACCGGGAAAATCCGCGATCGGCATCAATTCGATCGCGGTAACCCCAAGTTTTGCAAGATCCGGTAAACTCGCCTCGATTCCAACAAAGCCGCCGCAAATACCGGGATGAATTTCGTATATGACCGTCTCGTGCCATGGCCGTCCGCGCCAGGTTTCGCATTGCCATGGGTAGGTATCGGGACCGACGAGAATGCTCGCGTCGTGAACGTCGCCATCCTGCAACCGCGAGGCCGGATCGGCGACCACAAGATCAGGCTGCACGCGAAAGCGATAGCGTGTACCGGGAGTACAAAACGCAACGGCAGTGAAGTAGCCTTTTTCATCGCGGTTCATCGCGATCGGCGGTTGTTCGTCGATTTCGAGAGCTATTGCATCGCGCGCCGGTGCCCAAAGAACGAAGCGTGCCGTGCGATCGTCGAGCATCCAAGCGCCTTGTTTTCTGGCGTGCTGTGCCGTAGGCATAATTATGTGTTCTCTTCGATTATCGCACCGAGTACGACCATGGAACGCGAGACGACCATAATCTCGTTACTGCCGAAACGGCTTCGTTCGATCTTTGGATTTGCCGTATCGGCTTCCAACGTCCAGTTCAGGACAGGTTCCGGCAAAATAAAGTTGCGATCCTCTTCGGATGCGTTCAATAACAGAAGCGTAACATCGGGGCACTCAGATTCCTTCGTTGCACGGCGTAATGCGAGCAGGCGCGCCGCAGGATCGGTCCATGTTTCACTGGTAAGTTCATTTGCCTGTTCATCGAACCAGGCGGTATCCATGATTCCGGGGGTGATCGTCTCCAGACCATGACGGAACACCGCGCTGCGCAGGCTTGGATAACGTTGCCGCAGTGCCGTAAGCGTGCCGACGAGGCGAGCCAGTTCCACGGCGCTGCCATCCTTCAGCACCGACCAGTCAAACCAGGAGATACCGTTATTTTGACAATATGCATTATTATTGCCGCGTTGGGTGCGGTTCATTTCATCGCCGCCAAGCAGCATCGGGGTGCCGTAGGAGACAAACAGGGTTGCTAGAAGCGCGCGCTTGAACCGGTCGCGGATCGCATTGATCTCGGGATTGTCAGTTTCTCCTTCGATGCCCCAATTGGCGGAGATATTGTCGCTATGGCCGTCCTGGTTGTTTTCGCCATTTTCGAAATTATGCGTTTCCGCATAGCTAACCAGATCATGCAGGGTGAAACCATCATGTGCGGTGAGGAAGTTGATCGAAGCGAATGGCTTGCGGCGGCGGCGATCGAAAAGCTCGGGTGAACCCATCAGGCGGCGTGCGATTTCGGGGCGCTGGCCAGCATCGCCACGCCAGAAGCGGCGCACACCATCACGAAACTCACCGTTCCATTCAGCGAATCCGGGCGGATGATTGCCGAGTTGATAGCCACCCGGTCCGATATCCCACGGTTCGGAAATCAGCTTGAGACGCGAGAGCAATGGGTCCTGTCGGATTGCGTCGAAAAACCCTGCGCCTGGATCGAAGCCGCCTGTTTCTCGCCCTAGAATCGTGCCGAGGTCGAAGCGGAATCCGTCGACTTGGTAGGCTGTTGCCCAGTACCGCAAACTATCCATCACCATTTGCAAGACGCGCGGGTGGGTGATGTTAAGCGTGTTACCGCAACCCGTGTCGTTGATGAAATGTCGCTCGTGGCCGGGAAACAGGCGATAGTAGCTGGCATTGTCAAGACCGCGCCAGGACAGCGTCGGTCCCATTTCGTTGCCCTCGCAGGTGTGGTTGTAAACCACGTCGAGAATAATCTCGATGCCGGCTTCGTGCAGTCGGCGCACTGCGGCACGAACCTCATTGCCGCCTTGTTCTGCATCGGCCAGATAGGTGGGTTCCGGCGCAAAAAACCCAAGAGTGGAATAACCCCAGTAGTTGCACAGTTTCCGTTCGATCAGGAAGCGGTCTTGCAGATAGGCTTGGATTGGCAGAAATTCGATTGCGGTGATTCCCAGTGCGCGCAAATGATCGATCACACGCGGTTCCTGCAATGCTGCGAAAGTGCCGCGACGTCGCTCTGGAATGTCTTCGTTCAGCTTGGTGAAACCGCGAAGATGCGCTTCGTAGATAACGGTCTCACTCCAGCCGCGATTGGGACGGCGATGATCGCCCCAAGCCGCCGAGTCACCGACGACGATCGATTTCGGCATGGCGAGCGCGCTATCGCGCCGGTCGAAAGAAAGATCGACGCGAGCGGCCCCCACCCTGTAGCCGAACAGAGTATCCGACCAATGAAGCTGTCCGAATAATGCCCTAGCATAAGGGTCCAGCAGCAACTTGTTGGGATTGAAACGGTGTCCTCGTTCCGGTTGATACGGCCCATGAGCGCGGTAGCCGTAGATCAGCCCCGGCAGAGCATCGGGCAGATAGCCGTGAAACACCTCGTCGGTGCAATCCGGCAGATCGTATCGGGCGATTTCACGCCGGCCGCCGCGATCGAAAATGCACAATTCGATACGATCCGCATTGGCCGAGAACACGGCAAAATTGATTCCCAGTCCATCCCATGTCGCTCCCAGAGGATCGGGTTGACCGGGCAGGAGTCTTGGGGGCATGATTGCCATCAGCGATCCTTGCGCAGAATAAGCACGCCGAGCGGTGGTAATGTCAGAGAAAGCGAGGCCGCCATGCCGTGGCTTGCAACGGTTTCTGCGTTGGCCCCGCCAAGATTGCCGAGATCGGAGCCGCCGTAAGTCGCGGCATCGCTGTTCAGCACCTCCACCCAATGACCCGGAGACGGCACGCCAACACGATAGGCGTGGCGCGGGACGGGTGTGAAATTGGCAACGACCAGGATCGTCTCTTCCGAATTGCCAGTTTGGCGCAGCCATGCGAATACGCTTTGGTTGCGATCGTCGCCGATAAGCCAGCGAAACCCCGATGGGTCGAAATCGGTGCAGGACAATGCAGGTTCCGCACAATAGACGCGGTTCAAATCGCGAACGAGATGGCGCACCCCCCCATGATGCGGTGCCTCAGCCTCTGGCCAGGCAAGCTGGAGGTCATGATTCCATTCGTTGGCTTGGCCGAACTCCTGACCCATGAATAGAAGTTTCTTGCCCGGCTGGGTCCACATGAAAGAGAGATAGGCGCGTAGATTGGCGAAGCGCTGCCAGTTGTCGCCGGGCATTTTTCCGAGCAACGACGATTTTCCGTAGACGACTTCGTCATGCGAGATCGGTAAAATAAACCGTTCTGAAAACGCATAGATCAGTCCGAAAGTCATGTCGTCGTGATGATAGCGGCGGTTGATCGGGTCCTGCGCGATATATCGCAGGGTATCGTGCATCCATCCCATGTTCCATTTATGGGTGAAGCCGAGGCCGCCTTTGTCTACCGGAGCGCTGACGCCGGGCCACGCTGTCGATTCCTCGGCGATCAGCATTGATCCTGGCGCGTATTCGGTGATCGCGTCTGATAATTCGAGAAGAAAGTCGATCGCTTCGAGATTTTCCCGGCCGCCGAAACGGTTTGGAATCCATTGCCCTTCGGCGCGCGAATAGTCGCGATAAAGCATCGACGCGACGGCATCGACCCTGATGCCGTCAACGTGATAGCGATCGAGCCAAAACAGAGCGCTCGCGATCAGGAAGTTGCGGACTTCGTTGCGGCCAAAATTATAGATCAACGTATTCCAGTCCTGATGAAATCCCTCGCGTGGGTCTTCATGTTCGTAGAGGGCCGTGCCGTCGAATCGAATCAAACCATAGGCGTCGGTCGGGAAATGCGCGGGAACCCAATCGAGAATGACGCCAAGCCCAGCCACGTGGCAACGATCGACGAAAAAAGCGAATTCGTCAGGCGTGCCGAGAATCGGCATTGGGGCGAATTGTGACAAGGGTTGATAACCCCAGGAACCGCCGAAAGGGTGTGCCATTATCGGCATAAATTCGATATGGGTGAAACCAAGATCGGTAACGTAGGGGATCAGCGTGTCGGCAAGTTCGCGCCAGAGGAACGGGCGCCCATCGTCATGGCGACGCCAGGATGCCACATGAACTTCGTAGATCGACAACGGTGCGTCGGAATGGGCATTGCGCCGCTGCATCCACAAGTCGTCGGTCCAGGAAAATGGCGCGTTATCGCCGACGATGGCGGCTGTGGCAGGCGGCCCTTCAAATTGCCGTGCGATCGGGTCGGCTTTCAGCAGGATCGCACCATCGCGTGTCAGGATCTCGAATTTGTATAGACTGCCGATTGCCAAGCCTGGAATGAACAGCTCCCAGACGCCAGCGCCGTGGCGCAACCGCATCGAGTGGCGCCGGCCGTCCCAGGCGTTGAAGTCGCCGATCACCGAAACACGACACGCATTCGGTGCCCAGATCGCGAAGCGCACGCCAGCGACGCCATCAATCCGCATGAAGACCGCGCCAAGACAATCGGCGAGTTTCAACTGCCGCCCCTCGCCCAGCAGATGCAGATCGAGATCGCCGAGCAAAGGCGGAAATCGATAGGAATCATCGAAAATCTGCACCGAACCGCCCCAATCGACCCGCAGGCGATAGGTATCATTCCGTGTTAGTTCGCCTTCGAAAATTCCTGCTTCATGAATACACCGCATTGTAATTGGCTTTTCGCCGGAGGATGTGAGCAGATCGACGCCGCGTGCTCCCGGCTGGATTGTCCGCACTACGACGTGACCACTAGCTTCGTGCGGGCCAAGGATTGCAAAAGGATCGCCATACCGACCGGCGGCAAGCGCATCCAGCGCGGCGCTGTCAAATGCCGGCATCGAACTCTCCTTCGGCAATCGTGGCGCAGAGATGGATCAGTCCGCCAAGGGGAATATCAAGCCACGAGGGGCGATTTGCTGTTTCGTAGCAGATTTCGTATGCGGCTTTTTCGATCAGAAACAACGATAGCAACCGATCCCACGTGCCCTCGGCAACCCATGGATGAACCGCTTCGGCAGCCACGCTCCGATAGGCGTCGGTGAAGCTTGCGCTTGACGCGACGACAAAGCGGGTCAGGATTGACTGTCGGCGCTCCCGAACACGATCAGTCGAAGCAAAGGTCGCGCGCTCAACCGAAGCTGCGGCGTAATCGAACGAGCGCAACAATCCCGCAACGTCACGCAACGGAGATGCCTTGGCCCGGCGCAGCGCAAGCGGTTTCGCCGGTTCGCCCTCGAAGTCGATGAGATAGGCATCGCCCTGAGCCGCAAGGATCTGACCAAGGTGAAAATCCCCATGAATGCGCGTTTTCAGGGTTCCAATCCCGGCCTCGCCCAATCCAGGTAAAGCTGCTTCAAGCATGCCTCGCGCGGCGATCAGTGCATCGATTTCCTCTGCAACCGCGTCCTCGACATGATCGCGCGCGCGCGCCAGAGCAGCAAAGGCAGCTCCGAGTTGATTGTGCGCGGTATTTACCCATTCTTTGGCGTCGCCTTCTGTGGCATTTAGTGGATTAAAGTCGGGCGATTCGGTTGGTGTTGCAAGAATTGCGTGCATTTCAGCCAAACGTCGACCCATTGTCGCAGCGAAAGGCAGATAGCTCGCGAGTGCGTCCGCCTCCCCTGCTTCGTCGAGCTTCGCGTGGATTGCGGTATCGACCGCACGGCCCAGCGAATCCAAAGTCCATTGCCAGGCATCGCCTTGATTGCGAACGAAGCGCTGCACGACGATCAACGTATTGTTCTGTCCGTCGGCATTCGAGCGGATGACTTCGCCAAGCAATGCAGGTGTGTTGGCGTATCCGGCCTCGGTCAAAAAGCGGCTCATTTCGGTTTCGGGGTGAAGGCCGCTCTCGATTCGGCGCAGAACCTTGATGATCGCGGCATCGCCAACGATCATCGAGCTGTTCGATTGTTCGGCCGAGAAGCGCCGGATTTCCGCATCATCGGTCAGTGGAAGATCGTCGATTTGAGTTGTCGGCAAAAACCGGATTTCGCCGTCTTTGAGCTCGATGCGCGTGCTGTCGCGAAGGTTGGCAATGATGTTGTGTGGCAGCGTATCCAGCGCAAAAGCATCGGTGAGGTAACCGACCCGGCGATGCCGCCGGATTCGTGCCAGCGCCAGTTGCTGCACCAAGGGATTTGTCGTCTCGTCATCCCAGTTAACGGAAAGCGGCACCTGATATGTTTCTTGTGTTTCCCCTGCTTCGACATTCACTTCCGCAAGGAGAAGGCCGGTCTCTTCGCTGCCGACGATATCCGCACGCCCCAGCGTTGCCGCCTTGATCTGGCGATCTTTTCCCGCAAACCAGCGGCGCCGCGCCAGGTAATTCGGCAGACTCTCGGTTTCCAGCACGCGACGCGCTTCGGTATTTAGCACATCCGACAAGCCGTTGCGCATCACGAGTGTGGCGAATTCGGGCAATGATTCTGACGGCTGGATACGCCAACTCGGCATCGTGCCTTCGCTGGCAAGGCTGAACCAGTAGAAGGCATAAGGCGGCAAAGTAAGCATGTATGGCAGTTCGCCCACCGGCGGAAATGGCGATCCGCCGAGGAGATCGACCGGAGCGCGCCCCGCCAGGGCGCTGAGATCGAGCTCGACCGCCTGCGCGGTGCGCGAGAGATTGTAGACGCAGAGAATAACCTCGTCTTCATCGTCGGACTCGGCGAACTCGCGGATATAGGCAAGGATTTTGCGATTGCCGGGATAGAGAAACCGAAGCGTGCCGCGGCCGAAGGCGCGATGGCGGCTGCGCATGGCCAGCATCCGCCGCATCCAGTTCAGCAGCGAATGCGAGTCGGCAGCCTGCGCCTCGACATTGACCGACTGATAACCATAGATCGGGTCCATGATCGGCGGCAGGACAAGTTGCGCCGGATTCACGCGAGAGAATCCGCCATTGCGGTCGGGCGACCATTGCATCGGGGTGCGCACGCCATCACGATCGCCAAGATGGATGTTATCGCCCATGCCGATTTCATCGCCATAGTAGATTACCGGGGTTCCGGGCATCGAGAGCAACAAGCCGTTCATCAGTTCGATGCGCCGCCGATCGTGTTCGAGCAAGGGCGCAAGCCGGCGGCGAATTCCGAGATTGAGCCTCGCGCGCCGGTCTCCGGCATAGGTTTCCCAGAGATAGTCGCGCTCGGAATCGGTGACCATTTCAAGCGTAAGTTCATCGTGATTGCGCAAAAACACCGCCCATTGACAGGATTCCGGGATTGCCGGCGTCTGGCGCATGATGTCGGAAATCGGGAAACGATCTTCCTGGGCGATCGCCATATACATGCGCGGCATCAGCGGAAAGTGAAACGCCATATGGCATTCATCGCCATTGCCGAAATATTGCTGGGCGTCTTCCGGCCATTGATTCGCTTCGGCAAGCAGCATCCGCCCCGGCGAGTGCCGATCCATTGCTTCGCGGATTTGCTTGAGGATCGCATGGGTCTCGGGAAGGTTTTCGTTATTCGTGCCTTCCCGTTCGACGAGATAGGGCACGGCGTCGAGCCGTAAGCCGTCGACGCCAAGGTCGAGCCAGAACCGCATGATCGCCAGGACATCATGGAGAACCCGCGGATTGTCGAAATTGAGATCGGGTTGATGGCTGTAGAAACGATGCCAGTAGTAGGCGCCGGCCACCGCATCCCATGTCCAATTCGATTTCTCGGTGTCGATGAAAATGATGCGCGTGCCATCGTATTTCTGGTCGTTGTCGGACCAGACATAGTAATTGCGTGCGGCCGAGCCCGGTTTTGCCGCGCGGGCACGCTGAAACCACGGGTGCTGGTCCGAAGTGTGGTTGATGACCAGTTCGGTAATCACGCGAATGCCGCGCTGATGCGCCGCGTCGATAAGACGACGTAGATCGGCGAGCGTGCCATATTCTTCGTGGACTGCGCGGTAGGAGCTGATGTCGTAGCCGTCGTCCCGCCTGGGCGATGGGTAGAATGGCAGAAGCCAGATCGCCGTGACTCCAAGCTCCGCGATGTAGTCCAATTTCTCCATAAGTCCGATAAAATCGCCCACACCGTCATTGTTCTTGTCGAAAAAAGACTTGACATGAACTTGGTAGATCACCGCGTCCTTATACCACAGCGGATCGTCATTCGGGGGACTCGCAGCCGATTTCATCGGGCGTTTCATGGGCATACCCGCCAGATGCAATAGGGAATTTCCCGCGGATCGAGGCTGACCATCTGGTGCTTGCCTTGCCAGGCGAACGACACGCCGCGCACCAGATCCTCGGCCTGCAAAAAAGCGTCATCCTGGAGTCCGAATCGCCAAAGCGGAAGTTCGATCGTCGCATCCTGACGGTTGAACGGATCGAACCCGATCGCGACAAGAATGACATTGGAACGATCCACATTCGATTTTTCGAAATAAAGCACCTGATCGTTGGAGGCCGGCAGGAAGGTGAGACCGAGATGGCTGTGCAAGGCCGGATTGTGGCGGCGGATGCGGTTGAGTGCCGTGATTTCTTCGATGATATTGCCCTCCCTGTCGTGATCCCATGCCCGGATCTGATATTTTTCCGAATTGAGATATTCCTCGCGGCCGGGCAGGGCTTGCGATTCGCACAGCTCGAACCCGTTATAGACGCCCCACAGGCCCGAAAGTGTGGCAGCCAGGGCTGCGCGGATCAGAAAGCCGGGGCGGCCGGATGTTTGCAGAAACACCGGATTGATGTCCGGCGTGTTGACGAAGAAATGCGGACGAAAGAAACCGTGTGGCGCCGTTTCGGTCAGCTCGATCAGATACGCCTTCAACTCCTGTGCGGTATTGCGCCAGGTAAAGTAGGTATAGGATTGCGAAAAACCGAGTTTCGCCAATCGGTACATCAATTTTGGCCTTGTGAATGCTTCCGCGAGGAAAATCACGTCCGGGTGATGGGCGCGAATGTCGCCGATCAGCCACTCCCAGAACGGCAACGGCTTGGTATGCGGGTTATCAACCCGAAAGATGCGGATGCCCTGATCGACCCAAAAAACGACCACATCGCGCAGCGCGACCCATAGCGACGGCATCGCGCCTTCGGTGTAGAAATCGACATTGACGATGTCTTCGTATTTTTTCGGCGGATTTTCCGCATATTTGATCGAGCCATCGGGCCGCCAGTCAAACCATTCGGGATGTTCGCGCAGCCAGGGGTGGTCCGGTGCGCACTGGATCGCGAAATCGAGCGCGATTTCAAGGCCATGTTCCGCCGCCGCCGCCAAGAGTTTTTGAAAATCATCGAATGTGCCAAGTTCGGGATGGATCGCGTCGTAACCGCCCTCCTCGGCGCCGATGGCATAGGGGCTGCCGGGATCGGCCGGGGTTGCGGTCAGTGCGTTGTTGCGGCCCTTGCGGTTCTTGCGGCCGATCGGGTGAATCGGCGGAAAATACAGCACGTCGAAACCCATGGCGCGGATGCGCGGCAATTGCGCGATGACATCATCGAACGTGCCGTGGCGGGATGGATCGCCGCTCTGGCTGCGCGGGAAAATTTCATACCAACTTGCAAAACCCGCTGCCTTCCGCTCGGCATCGATTTGGAACGGTGTTGCCAGTCGGCTCAGGAAGCACCGTTCCTCGCATTCGCGCATCAGCGCGATCGTTGCTGGATCGGTCAGCAACTGGCGGCGACGAGCCGGGTTATCGTCACGAAAATTAGTGAGAAGCCTGGCAAAATCATCGGCATATCTGGCTGACGCGCGATGCGCCGTCGATTCGACGAAACCGATTCCTTCGGTCAGTTCAAGATCGATCGGAACGGACGCCGCGTGTTTTTTGGTGATTTCCTCGACGAAGCCGCCAAAGCGATCGACCCAGACTTCGATCGTGAACAGATATCGCCCGAGGCGTTCGAGCTGAAAGCCGGCGAACCAGCGATCGTTGCTCAGCAGGGTCATCGGAGTACGCCACCATTCCGCTTCGTCGACGCCGCGCCAGAGTAGGTCGGCCGCGAGCACGCCGTGACCGTCGCAGATCAAATCGGCCTCGACCGTGACGTGATCGCCGACCAGACGCTTCGTCGCGAAGCGGCCATTTTCGACTGCTGGTGTGACGGCTTCGATCGCGATTCGCGGGGCGGCTACCGCGTTTTCCGCCGTCGGGCGAGAGCGTGGCGGGATGACGATCGGCGCGGAATGATTGGCACGAAGCATCGATGCCCCACCGGCGGCAAGCGTGATGGATGTGTCATTTTGGTTCGGTCGCCCGCACATATCGCCGACGGATTCGAATGCGCCGATCGCTTCGCCGAGCCAAATCCGAAGCTGGCGAAACGGGATCGCGACCTGTTGCTCCAGCGACGCGTTGAGGAGAAAAATGTTAGAAGTGCTATGGGCGGTTCCACGTGCGAGGACAACGACGTCGGATGAGGGCGGCGAGACGATCCGGGCTGGATGCTCGAACAGCCCGCGATAATGCCGGCGGCGCGCATTGATCGTGGTGATCGCCGCCGTCAGACGCGATGCGGGCATGGCCATGCCGGATGCGAAATTCATCGGCATGATCCAGGAATCGCCGAGAAAGCTTGCAAGTTCGAGCGCGCGCCGCGCCGCGGTTTCGGTTGGCACCGGAAATTCGCCGGAATGCTCGAAAGGCGGTGCCGCGAAAGCGATTATCTTGCCGACGTTGCCGATCCGATCGACATCATCGGCGAGCCAGCCGGCGCGAAAATCCCACCAGCACGCGGATGATGCGGCAAAATCGAAGCCACAGCCAGAGAGTTTGCGAATCGCCCGCGCGGTTGCGCCGAATGTCGTTGCGATGAAAATGGTGGCGGCGTCGCGGGTTTTTGCCGCGCCGATCAGCCGTTTCCAGACAGATGCCGGAACCCGATGTGCCGCCTCGCACCGGAATCCCGCGATGCCCAGCTTCTGCCATGCGGCGATGCGCGCATCCCACCAATCGACCGGCGTATCGGCCTCGGAAATGAACCGGAAATCCAGCCCGTCATCAGACGCGACGAACCAGTCGGGGTGTTCGGCCACGAGGACTGCATCGCGGTCGATCTTGTCGATCGCGATATCGAGCAGAAGCGCCATATCGAGCGTGCGGAGCAATGCGGCGAAACCCGCAAGTGCCGGATCGGCACTGGACCCGCCGCTATCATGATGCAGAACGTCAAAATCGCGCGCGTGAAAGGGGCGATCGGACATCCCGGACGCGAAGGGCGGTGCGAGCAGGATCGCCTCGAAGCCGAGCGCCGCCGCATGATTTGCGCAATCGCTCCATGCGGCCGTCCCACCGGCGAGACCCGGATGCAGATGATAAATCGACGACGGAGCCGCGCGCGGCCGCGAGGCATTCAATTCGTCCGACAGGCCGGCATCGACGCCTGTAGCGAGTGTCGTGACGAATTTGTCATCCATGCGGCATCATCCTCACGCAACCTCGGACGGCAGGTTTTCGTATCGCAACGGATTTCGGGACGATTGAACCATCGCCCCCTCATGGTCAAGCCGGACGGGGCGCTCGTCCCGGAGCGTGCTTGACCGGGATGTGGGCCGCACCGGCACTGTGTTCAAGGCGCCGGCCAGGATTGCCGGATACCGCAAGTCCGTTGCGATATCACGATTATTTCAAATTCGGCTTCCGGTTCGCCCAGGGCGATACTTGCTCAAGCTGGGCGGCGAGGCGCAGCAGCGTGTGCTCCTCGCCGAACCGTGCGGTGAACTGAACGCCGACCGGCATTCCATCCTCGCCCCAGTGCAGCGGCACCGACATTGCCGGGACGAAGGTGAGGTTGGCGAGTTGGGTGAACGGCGTGCGTTCCAGGTTCTTGTAGGCGAGCTGATCGACGATGCCGGATTTCAGGAGCAGCTTGCCGGCATGCAGGGCGGTGGTGAGTTTCGACAACGTCTGCAGCAGTTCCGGCGTTTCCAGCTCGCCGATTCTTGCGGGCCCCATCGCCGTCACCGGAGTGAGGAACAGATCGTAGCTGGCGTGAAACGCGCCGAGCGCGCGGGCGAAGCCGTTCCAATGGCTTTGCAGTTCGACATAGGCCCCCGCCGACATCGCCCGGCCGAGCAGCGCCAGGGCTCGCGTGTCGGGGTGGAAGGACGATTCAGGGATTTTCTTCCGGCGCTTGATGTCATCGACCAGCGCGGCGACATGGCCGAAATAGAGCCCCATATAGCAGCGCGACAGCAACCCGCCATCGATGTCCGGTTCGGCTTCCTCGACATGGTGGCCAAGGGATTCGAGAAGCGTCGCGGCTTTGGCGACGGCGTCGGTCATCTCCGGCGCGACCGCGCCGCCGATCGGCGAACGGGTCGAAAACCCGATGCGCAGCCGGCCGGGATCGGCGCCGACTTCCTGCGCATACGGACGCGCGGGCGGCGGGATCACGAACGGATCGCCCGGTTCGGGGCCGGCGAGCACATCGAGCATCGCCGCCGAATCGCGAACGCTGCGGGTGAGCACATGGCTGCACACCGCACCTTCCCACCCCTCGCCGTTCGCCGGACCTTCCGAGATCCGGCCGCGCGACGGTTTCAGACCGAACAACCCGCAATAGGCGGCGGGAATGCGGATCGAACCGCCGCCATCGGAGGCGCCGGCCATCGGCAGAATGCGCGCCGCGACCGCCGCCGCCGAGCCGCCGGACGAGCCGCCGGGCGTGCGATCCAAGCCCCATGGATTGCGGGTCGCGCCATGCAGGATCGTTTCGGTCGTCGCCTTCAGGCCGAGCTCGGGTGTCGCGGTCGAACCGATGATGACGAGGCCGGCGGCGAGACAGCGATCGACATAGGCCGCGTTGCGCGTGGCGATATTGTCCCTGAGCGCGACGGCGCCCAGGGTCATGCGCGAGCCCGCATAATCCTGCAGAATATCCTTGAGCAGGAACGGCACGCCGGCGAACGGTCCGGTGAGCTTGCCCGCGGCCTGCTTGTGCGCTTTATCCCGCATATCGACCGCGACGGCGTTCAGCCGCGGTTCGGCGGCGTCGATGCGCGCCAATGCGGCTTCGAGAAGTTCTCCAGCGGAGACATCACCTTTCGCGACCAGTGCGGCGAGCGCCGTGGCGTCGAACTCCTGGAGCTGGCCGGTCAATGCCATGGGGCGTTCATAGCGAGAGTTTGAGCTTGGCCGCGAATTCGCCCACGACGCCACGGCGGAACAGCAGGACGCAGGCGATGAAGATCACGCCTTGGATCACCGTAACCCAATCGCTGAAACTCGCGAGGTAGTATTGCATGGCGATGACGATCGCCGCGCCGATCAGCGGCCCGAACACCGTGCCGATGCCGCCCACCAGAACCATCAGCACCACGATCGCCGAGGTCACGTTGCCGACATCGGTCAAGGTCACGATCTTGGTGACCAGGGCGTTCAACGCGCCGGCGATGCCGGCCAGGAAGGCGGCGATGATGAAAATGATCCATTTATACTGATCGACCTTGTAGCCGAGCGAAATCGCCCGGCTCTCGTTCTCGCGGATCGCCTTGACCACCTGGCCGAACGGCGAATGGATGACCCGGTGCGCGAACAGGAAGCCGGCCAGGAAAATCACCAGCGTGAACGCATAGAGATGCAAGTCCGGCCCCAGGGCGACCATGCCGAAAAGCTTGCCGCGCGGGATGTTCTGCATGCCGTTCTCGCCGCCGGTGAAGCCCGTATCCTGCACGGCGAAGAAATTGACGAATTGCGCCAGCGCCAGCGTGATCATCGCGAAATAAATGGTCTGCCGGCGGATCGCGAGCCAGCCGAACACGACGCCGATGGCCGCCCCGGTGAGCCCGCCGAGAACGACGCCGAGTTCGGGGGTGAGATGCAGGCTCTGCACCGCGTAGCCGCCGACATAGCCGCCCATGCCGAAAAACGCCGCCTGCCCGAGCGACAGCAGGCCGATATAGCCCATCAGCAGATTGGCACCCATCGCGAACAGCGCGTAGCACATCACCTGCATCAGGAAGATCGGATAGGCGACGAAGGGTGCAGCGAGCAGAATCGCGACCATCAGCACGAATCCGGCCGATTGCGCGCGGGTGAAGCCCAGCATCACGCCGCCTTTCCGAACAGGCCGGCCGGCCGGGCCAGCAGCACGATCGCCATCACCGCGAACACTACGACGGAGGATGCCGGCGGATAGAAAACCTCGGTAAATCCTTGAATGACACCGAGGCCGAAGCCGGTGAGGATGGCACCGCCGATCGAGCCCATCCCGCCGATCACGACCACGGCAAACACCGTGTTAATCAGATCGCTGCCCATGTTGGGATTGACCGAGTAGAGTGGTGCGGCCAGCACGCCGGCGAAACCGGCGAGCGCCACGCCACCCGCGAAAGTGAGCGCGACCAGACGCGGCACATTGACGCCGAAAGCCTGCACCAGAGACGGGTTTTCCGTCGCCGCGCGCAGCAGCGCGCCGAGCCGGGTTCGCTCGATGGTGAACCAGACGGCGAAACAGACCAGCGCCGCCGCGACGATGACGAAACCGCGATAGACCGGCAGGAACATGAAGCCGAGATCAAGCGTGCCCGAGAGAATGTCCGGCCCGTTATAGCTGACCCCTGAACTGCCGAACCCGTTGGTGAACAATCCTTCGAGCACCAGGGCCAGACCGAAGGTGAGCAGAAGTCCGTAGAGAATATCGAGCTTGTAGGTGAACCGGATCAACCCGCGTTCGAGCAGAAGGCCGAAGGCACCGACGATGAGTGGCGCCGCGAACAGCGCCACCCAGTAGTCGATGCCGAGATAGTGCAGCAAACCCCAGGTGACGAAGGCGCCCACCATGAACAGCGCGCCATGGGCGAAGTTGATCACCCGCAGCAGGCCGAAAATGATCGCCAGCCCAAGCGACAGCATCGCGTAGAACGAGCCGTTGATGATGCCGAGCAGCAATTGCCCGAACAGCAATGGCGCCGGCTTGCCAAAGATCATCATCATGGCGGGCGAAGCCTTACGCCTTGACCAGCGGGCAGCCTTCGATCGCCATCGGCATGAACGCCTTGGCGGCCGGCGTGGTTTCGAGCAGGGTGTAATAATCCCAGGGGATCTTGCTCTCGCCCGGCTTTTTCACCCGGAACAGGAACGCATCGCACATGAAGCGGCCGTCCGCGCGGATATAGGCCTTGCCGAACGCATCGTCGTCGGTCGGCATCTTCTTCATCGCGGCGACCAGTTCCGCGCCGTTCGCGGCCGCTTTCATGTTGTTCATTTCATGCACGGTCTTCAGGAAGTGCAGCGTGCCCGAATAGCAGCCGGCCTGACCCATCGAGGGGTAGTTGTTCGGCGTGCGCGGCAGCACGCGCTTGGTGAAGGCGCGGGTGCGGTCGTTCAGGTTCCAGTAGAAACTCTCGGTCAGGATCAGATCCTGCGCGATCTCCAGCCCCATGCCGTGAACGTCGTTCAGGAAGACGAGCAGGCCGGCGATTTTCATTTTCTTGTTCAGGCCGAACTGATGCGCCTGTTTGACAGAGTTCACCGTATCCGCGCCGGCATTGGCGAGGCCGAGCACCTGGGCGCCGGACGATTGCGCCTGGATCAGGAAAGACGAGAAATCGGTGGTCTGCGGGAATGGGTAATTGACGTTGCCGAGCACCTTGCCGCCATGCTGCTTGACTACCGCTGCGGTCTGATCGTGCAGCAAATGGCCGAAGGCGTAATTGGCGGTGATGAAGAACCAGGTCTTGCCACCGGCTTTCACCATCGCACCGCCGGTCGACTGGGCGAGCATGTAGGTATCGTAGGTCCAGTGGATCGACTGCGCATTGCAGAATTTTCCGGTCAGCGAAGATCCGGCGGCTCCCGAATCGATGAAGGCGCGGTTCTTATCGTGCGCGACACCCTGGATCGCGAGGGCGACGGCGGTGTTCGGCACGTCGATCACCAGATCGACGCCCTGATCGTAGAACTGGCGGGCCAGCCCGACGCCGACATCCGGCTTGTTCTGATGATCGCCCTTCAGAACGGTGACGTCGTAGCCTTTCTGCTTGGCGCCGAAATCGGCGACCGCCTGTTTGACGCAGGCGACCGAGGTGGGGCCGCCATCGTCGCGATACGGGCCGGAGAAATCGCTGATCACCGCGATTTTCAGCGATTTTCCGGCGGCGCGGGCACGGGTGAGCGGAAAGGAAGCGGCGGCGGCACCCGTGGCGGCAGTGCCGAGCAGGGTTCGTCTTGTCAGTTTCATGGTCTGTCCTCCGGTTCTGGTCATCATATGCCGAGCCGACGGTGCAAGGAGTCGGCACGGGTGGGCAGTTCGTGATTCGGAATCATGTCCACCACCTGGCCGTGTTCGACCAGATAATGCCGGTCGGCCATACGGGATGCGAAGTGGAAATTCTGCTCGACCAGAAGCACGGTGAAGCCGCGACGTTTGATCTCGCCGATCATCCGGCCGATCTGCTGAACGATCACCGGGGCGAGCCCCTCGGTGGGTTCATCAAGGAGCAAAAGTTTGGCGCCGGTGCGCAGGATTCGTGCGATCGCCAGCATCTGCTGTTCGCCGCCCGAGAGTTTGGTCCCCGCACTCTTTGCCCGTTCCGCGAGATTGGGAAACAACGTGTGGATGTCGGCGACACTCATCCCGCCGGGTGCCACCACCGGGGGCAGCATCAGGTTTTCCTCGACCGAAAGCCCGGCGAAAATACCACGATCTTCCGGGCAGAACCCGATGCCCGCGCGCCCCGCGACATCGGGCCGGGCCGCGATCAGTTCCCTGCCGCGAAACATCACGCTGCCGGCGCGTTTCGGCACCAGCCCCATGATCGCTTTCAGCGTGGTCGATTTGCCGGCGCCGTTGCGGCCGAGCAAGGTGACGCATTCGCCCTCGCGCACCTCGAAATCCATGCCGTGCAGCACGTGGCTTTCGTCATACCAGGCGTTGAGGCCCCGGACATTCAGCATCGACGCATCAGACATCCTGATGGTCCGTGCCGAGATAGGCGGTGACGACGGCTTCGTTGGCGGACACGCTGGCATAATCGCCCTCGGCGAGCACGCGGCCGCGTGCGAGCACGGTGATCCGGTCCGACAGGCCGGAAACGACCGACAAATTATGCTCCACCATCAGGATGGTGCGCCCGGCGCGGATCTTGCGGATCAGCGCGACGATGCGCCCGACATCAGCTTCGGTCATGCCGGCGGTGGGTTCGTCGAGCAGCATCAGGCGCGGTTCCAGTGCGAGCGTGGTGGCAATTTCAAGCGCGCGTTTGCGGCCATAGGACAAAGCTACGGCCGGCACACCCGCACTGTCCGACAGACCGACATCGTCCAGGAGTGCCAGTGCGCGATCGTTGAAGCGAATCAGCACGCGCTCGCCGCGCCAGAAATCGAAATTGCCGCCACGCGCCCGCGCGAGCGCGATGCGGACATTCTCCAGCGCCGTCATGTGGCCGAATACCGCCGAAATCTGGAAGCTGCGCACCATGCCGCGCCGTGCGACACCGGCGGGTGACAATTGCGTGATATCCTGGCCTTCGAATGCGATACGGCCGGCGCTCGGCTGGAGGAATTTGGTCAGCAGGTTGAAGCAGGTGGTCTTGCCAGCGCCGTTCGGGCCGATCAGGGCATGGATGCTGCCGTTTTCGACATTCAGATCGACGCCCTGGACGGCCATGAAGCCGCGAAATCCCTTGGACAGGCCTTGCGCTTCAAGAACGTAATTGCTCATCGGGCAAATTCGGAACGGTCATTCATGCGCGGATCGACGCACTCCCCTTTCAAGGCGTTGGCTCCCCGGCAGCACGATCATGGCTGCGTGTTCATTATAGTTTAATCATGGTGACATACCGGTGGCGGCGGCGCAATGGCGCGCCCACCGCCGGTCTGCTGTCAGACTTTCAAGATCAGCTTACCGAAATTCTCGCCGGTGAACAGCTTGAGCAGGGTTTCGGGGAACGTCTCGATCCCATCGGCGATGTCTTCCCGGCTCCTGAGCTTTCCCTCCCGCATCCAGCCGGCGATGTCGCGGGCGGCCTCGGCGTAGCGATCGGCATAGTCGAAAACGATCATGCCCTGCATCCGCGCGCGGTTGACCAGGAGCGAGAGGTAGTTGGCGGGACCTTTGACCGGCGTCGTGTTGTTGTATTGCGAGATCGCGCCGCAAATCACCACGCGGGCGCGCAGATTGATCTGAGCCAGGCAGTCGTCGAGGATCTGGCCGCCGACATTGTCGAAATACACGTCGATGCCCTTGGGGCAATGCTCGCGCAGCTTGGCCGGCACGGCCTCGGATTTGTAGTCGATCGCGGTGTCGAAGCCGAGTTCGTCCACCAGATAGCGGCATTTTGCCGCCCCGCCGGCGATGCCGACCGCCCGGCAACCCTTGATCCTGGCGATCTGGCCGACCAGCGCGCCGACCGCGCCGGCAGCGCCCGAGACCACCACGGTTTCGCCGGGTTTCGGCTCGCCGACGGCGAGCAGACCGAAATAGGCGGTCATGCCGGTCATGCCGAGGGCGGAGAGGAACAGCGGCTTGGGCGCGAGGCTGGGATCGACCTTGAAGCAGTCCTTCGCGGCAACGGTCGCGACGCTCTGGACACCGAGCTGGCCGCTTACCGTATCGCCCGGCGCGAAGCCCGGAGCCTTACTCTCGATGACGGTGCCGAGACCAAGGGCGCGCATCACCTCACCGAGCCTGACCGGCGGGATGTAGGATTTGCCCTCGTTCATCCAGCCACGCATCGCCGGGTCGAGCGAGAGATATTCGACCCCGACCATGATTTCGCCGGATTCCGGCGGACGCGGCCTATCGGTGCGGAACTCGAAATCCTCGCGCTTGACCATGCCCGCCGGGCGGCGGGCGAGGCGGAACTGGCGGTTTTCGGACTGGTTCATGGTTTCGCTCCTCCATTGACCTATAGGGTAGGCACAGCAAGGCATTCCGGGCAAGGCCGTTGGAAGTGCCGCGCGATTTTTCGCGGCACTCTTGAATCGCGCGGCGAATCGCGGAACTGTGAGGGCTTATGAGCCTACGGGGAAAACGATGCCGACCAACGCCAAAAACCTGATCGAATCCTATTACGCCGCGTTCAATGCGGGGCAGCCGCGGGCGATGCTCGACCTGCTGACCGATGACGTGATCCACGACATCAACCAGGGCGCGCGGGAGACCGGGCGCGACAAATTCGCCGCCTTCCTCGATCACATGAACATCTCCTATCGCGAGCGGCTGACCGATATCGTGGTGATGCCGGGCGCGGACGGCACGCGCGCCGCCGCTGAGTTCGTGGTGCATGGCGAATATCTGAAAACCGATCCCGGCCTGCCCGAGGCGCGCGGCCAGCGCTACGTTCTGCCGGCCGGCGCGTTCTTCGACATAAACGACGGGCGGATCGCGCGGGTCACCAACTACTACAATCTTCAGGACTGGCTGAGGCAGGTAGGAGCCAAGTGACCACGCCCATCCTGACCACCACGCGGCTTTCACTGGTGCCGGCGAGTCTGGACGATGTTGAGTTCGTGCAGGCGGAGTTTCCGTATTGGGAGATCGTGCGGTTCATGAACGCGCGCGTTCCCTGGCCGTACCCGGCGGATGGAGCTTTGACGTTCTATCGCGATGTTCTGCTGCCGCAGATCGCGCGGGGCGAAGCGCATTCCTGGTCGCTCAGGCCCTGCGATGCGCCGGAGATACAAATCGGAGTGGTCACCCTTCATATCACGGCGGATGGCGAAAATCGCGGATTCTGGATTGCACACCCGCATCAACGGCGAGGCTTCGCGCGCGAGACGGCCGACGCGGCGACCGATTTCTATTTCCGTGTGCTCGATCAACCGGAATTGCGGGTCTCCAAGGCGGTGGTGAACGCGGCATCGCGGCGGATTTCCGTCGCACAGGGGATGCGGGTGATCTGGGCGGGCGAGAGGGATTACGTCTCCGGCCGTCTCGCCTCGGAAACCTGGGCGATCACGCGGGACGAGTGGACCGCACGGCGAGCGTCATGAATTTGTAAAACGCCAGATCCTGTCATCAGAGTTTCATTAGGCGCGGCACGAAACGATCGCGTATCGGACGCGTCATGACAGCTCCGGCCGCCATAACGCGCTATCGCAGCGTGTTCATCTCCGACACCCATCTCGGCACGCGCGGCTGCCGTGCCGATTTTCTCGCGGATTTCCTGCGCCGGAACGCGGCCGAGCACATCTTTCTGGTGGGCGACATCATCGATGGCTGGCGGCTCCGGCGCGGTTGGTACTGGGACCGGCACCACGACGAGGTGCTTGCCTTGATCCTGCGCCACGCCCGCAACGGCGCGGCGATCACTTACGTGCCGGGCAACCATGATGAAATCGTGCGGCGCTATCTGCCGCTCGGGCTGGAGATGGCGGGCATCCGCTTCGCCGCCGAAGCCGAGCACGTCACCGCCGCCGGCAAGCGGCTTCTGGTGATCCACGGCGATCAGTTCGACTCCGTGGTGCGCTACGCGAAGATTCTGGCCTTGCTCGGCGACTGGGCCTACACGGCGGCGCTGGTGCTCAACCGGTATTTCAACATCGCCCGCGCGCGGTTCGGCTACCCTTACTGGTCGCTTTCCGCCTATCTCAAGCGGCGGGTCAAGGAAGCGGTGAAGGCGATCGACCGTTTCGAGACCGCGCTCGCCGCCGATGCCGCCCAGCGCGGGTTCGACGGGGTGGTGTGCGGCCACATCCATCATGCCGAGATGCGCATGGTCGGGGAGGTTCTGTACGTCAACGATGGCGACTGGGTGGAGAGCTGCACCGCCCTGGTCGAGCATTGGGACGGGCGGCTCGAACTGATCGACTGGGCGGCGCGCAACCGGCTGTCGTTCCTGGCGCCGCGCAAGGCCGGGGCGGAGCGGGACGCATTGGATGCGGCACCTGCCTGACCCCACACGCATCCTCATCGTCACCGATGCCTGGCACAAGCAGGTCAACGGCGTGGTCCGCACCCTGTCGATGCTGGCGGAACAGCTGGAGGCGCTGGGCCAGACAGTGATGGTGATCGGGCCGGATCGGTTCCGCACCCTGCCCTGCCCGAGCTACCCGGAAATCCGCCTGGCTTTGTGCCCGCGCAGGCGGCTTGCCGCCCTGGTCGCGGAGTTCGCGCCGGATGCGTTGCATATCGCGACCGAAGGGCCGCTCGGCATTGCCGCGGCGCGGCTGGCGCGGCGGGCGGGATGGCAGTTCACCACCGCCTATCACACAAGGTTCCCCGATTATCTGGCGGCGCGGATCGCGCTGCCGCGGCGCCTCGCCTATGCCTGGCTGCGGCGGTTTCACGGCCACCCGAACGTCAAGCCGCCGCTCGCTCGCGCAGCGGTGGTACCACGGCCTTGGGACCGGCACTTTGGCGGCGTCGGTCCGTATCCGCTCCGCGGCGCCGTCGCGCTAGGCGCGGCGGTCTATTAGC
>NZ_JAIMBZ010000001.1:0-1219 GCF_025499445.1 Acidiphilium sp. AL | reverse complement strand
CGATTATCTGGCGGCGCGGATCGCGCTGCCGCGGCGCCTCGCCTATGCCTGGCTGCGGCGGTTTCACGGCCGGGGTTCCGGCACCATGGTGGCGACGCGCTCGCTCGCCGCCGAACTGCAAGCCCGCGGATTTGGCAATACGCGCCTGTGGTCGCGCGGCGTCGATGCGGCGCTGTTCCACCCCGGCCGCGCCGGGCCCCTGCCCTATGAGCGGCCGATTTTCCTCTCGGTCGGCCGGCTGGCGGTGGAGAAGAATCTGACCGCGTTTCTCGATCTCGACCTGCCGGGAACCAGGCTGGTGGTCGGCGGCGGGGCCGCACTCGGTGCGCTGGCGATCGACCGGCGCGCGTGCCGGAGATTCGCCGAGCAATTCTCCTGGCAGGCTTGCGCTTCGCTGTTTCTGGACCATCTGGTGCCGATACGGTCGCCCGTATCGGCACCAGCCTGATATCCAAATCATCGCAGCCAAACAGCGGAACACAGCCTTGGCTCGTTCCGCTACCGTCGCGAATTCGGCACGCTACGCCCGCCCGGCTCGCGCCGACCGAACTGGTGCACCATCTCGACCGCCTCATCGCTATCAGAGGCCGACAAGGCGGCAGAGATCGGTTGTCCGTGTAAGCGCACGGTAGTCGAATCTACCCGGTTGCAATGGTATCAGGATAAGGTCTGCTGCCTGCGCGGCTGTATAGCCGGCGTTATTGCTGTCGCGGCCCGTGTCGATAATAGCAAATCGCGACCCATGCAACTACGCCGGTCATAAGGGTCGTCCCGGATATTCCGGATCGGTCAGCCCTGGAAACGGCCCCAGATAGGATTCGACGTAGATGACATGGGACGACATGCCGTCCGTCGCGCTCCATCTGTGCAGCATGAAGGCCGGCGGCTCGAAGACCAGCGCCGCCGGCGCCTTCGGGTCGAAATCTAGTGCCCATTGGTGCGCCACCGACGGCGCGATGATGGCGACCGCATGGTCCACCCGCCCGACGATCGAGCGATGATGATGGCCGCATACAATCCGTTCGACTTGGTGGTGCGTCGCGATAATTGCGGCGAATTCGTCGCTGTCGGTAAGATTAAGGTATCTGCTCATCCTGGTCCGTCGGCCAGTTGAATCGATTGTGAATTGACGTGACCACGGCGGATACGATTCGACGGGAGGCGTGAGCGAGCTTCCTGACCTGTCCCTTCTATCGCATGCTGAGAAAGACGCGCTGAT